>DASXSU010000026.1:0-4232 GCA_036505795.1 Nitrospirales bacterium | reverse complement strand
CGCGGTGCGGTCCCTCCGTTGCTGATCGGCGATGTGATCCGATTTCAATCCCGGTTACGGCTGCCGCACAGCCAGTTAAATCCCGGGGGATTTGATTATACGACGTACCTGCTTCACCGCGGCATTCAAGCGGTCGGCAGCATCAATCTTCATGCCGACGGTGCGGAGGTATTGGTCCTCACCCATGTGACCCATCCCCTCCTTGACCGAGCGGATGAATGGCGGCATCGGATTCGCGATGCGGCGCTTCACACGTTGGATGGACCGGCGTCCTCGGTCTATCTCTCGTTGATAACCGGCGAGAGCGGATTCCTCTCTCAGGACATCCGGGACAGCTTCATGTCCTCGGGGACGACCCATATCCTGTCGATCTCCGGCTCTCACCTCGGTCTGATCGGTGTTGTCGTGTTCTGGATCGTCCGTCGCGCGATCCTCGCGCTTCCCACCCCCTGGTTGCTGCGGCTAAGCTTGCGGATCACTGCGACAAAGATTGCCGCGGCGCTCACGATTCCGGTGGTCGGCTTCTATGCGATCCTCGGCGGGGCGGAAGTCGCGACGGTCCGGTCCCTTTTGATGCTGGGCCTGTTCCTGGGTGCTGTGCTGCTCGGTCGAACCCATCATCTGGGAACAGGGCTGGCCTTTGCTGCCTTGCTGATCGTCCTATGGGATCCCATGGCGCCGTTGGATCTTTCGTTTCAATTGTCGTTTCTCTCGGTCCTTGCTATCGTCGTGCTCGCGGGGCGCCAGAGGGAGGAACCCCTAATTAGTCCTATGAGCCAGGAACCTGAGAGAGACACCCAAACGTCTGCCGGGGGGTTTTTCTTCCGAGTGACACGCGCACTCAAGCCTCTTGGAAGATCGGCGCATGAATTGGTGCTTATGGGAGCAGCGGTGACGCTGGTTACTACCCCGTTGGTAGCGATGCAGTTTCATCAGATCGCCTGGGTGGGACTCATCGCGAATCTCATCATCGTGCCATTTGTCGGCTTTGTCATCGTCCCGGTCGGTCTACTCGGGTGTCTTGCAACCCTGATATCGGGGTCACAAAGTTTGCAGGGCGCGACAATTCTACAGAGCAGTCTCGACCTTCTGCTCTGGATGGCGCATAGCTTCGCGGCTCTCCCCGGCGCGCGATGGATGGTGCGATCGCCTGCTGTCTGGCAGGTCGTTATGTTTTACGCGTGTGTCGCCGGCGTTATCCTCAGTCCTCGTCCATGGGCGCGGCGCATGACCGGAGCCATGGCTGTCGGCTTGCTAGCGGTTTGGATCTGGTCTCCGCGGGACTTGCCGGCAAGCGGATCGGTCCGTCTGACCTTTCTTGATGTGGGCCAGGGGGACTCCGCGGTGGTTGAAACTTCCGAGGGTCCCGTCATGCTGATCGATGGTGGTGGCGCCTCGGACTTTACCGATCAAGGGCGCGGCGTCGTTGCGCCGTTTCTCTGGGAACGCGGAATTCGACGGCTGGACGTTGTCGTTGCGACCCACCCGCAGTTGGACCACGTGGGCGGGCTCGCGTCCGTCGCCCGGGAATTTGACGTCGGGCAATTGTGGACCAACGGGATCGAACGGGATGCCCCGTTCGTTCGACGTTTGAAAGAGATCGTGAAGGCTCGGCATATCCCGGTCAGAGCGGTATCCAGCGCTGATGAGTCCGTCTCGTTGGGCGCGTGCGGGCTTCACATCCTGAACCCCGCCCTCGCATCATCCTCCTCTGTTCCAGCTTCCCAGGACGGTAAGCATTTGAACAATCAGTCGATCGTGGTCCGCTTGGTCTGCGGCGAAGCAGCGGTTCTCTACACCGGTGATATCGAAGAGGAAGCCGAAGAGCGTTTGGCCGAGTCAGGTGTGCTTGCCTCAGGAGTTTTGAAAGTTCCGCACCACGGATCGCGTGGATCCCTGTCTGAACGGTTTCTTGAGGCGGTCAGCCCGACAGTGGCTGTCGCTTCTGTGGGTCGGGCAAATTCCTATGGCCACCCGGCTCCGGCGATGCTGGATCTGTACCGGCGGCGGCATATTGCCGTGCTGCGCACGGACTATCACGGCGCCGTGACGGTCGTGCAATCGGCTTCCGGAATGCGCATAGCATGCGAAAGCGCCCGGCAGCTCAAGCCGGTTTCTCTTCACCACGCCGGAAGCTGGAAGACGGAACGGGACAACCTTCGCCGGCTGTGGCAGGCCGAGATGCCGTGTATGGATGCCTAGAGAAAGATCAGGTGACCTGAGAGTCGTCTTTTTCGACGCCGCCGGCACCCTGTTTCATGTCAAAGGCTCAGTAGGACAAATCTATCTGGACCATGCCCTGAAGTACGGCGTGAACGTTTCCCAAGGGGCATTGCAGCAGGGGTTTCAGCGGGCCTTCGCCGATGCCCCCCCGATGGCATTTTCAGTAGCGGATCCCAAGAAGATCAAGGCCTGCGAGCGACTCTGGTGGTTTGACGTGGTGCACAACGTCTTTTATCGGGCGGGCATGTTCGAAGGCTTCGATCAGTATTTTGATGAGGTCTTTGCCTATTTTTCCAGACCCGAAGCATGGACGCTGTACCCGGAGACCGTGATGACATTGCAAGCGTTGGAGCAGCGCGGACTGGAACTCGGCATCGTCTCGAATTTCGACTCACGTCTCTATGAGATCCTCGTGGGCTTAGGGATTGACCGGTTCTTCGACAGTGTGACGATCTCGAGCGTGGCAGGCGCCGCGAAACCTTCGCCACAAATTTTCCAGCGAGCGTTAACGAAACACGACGCATCGGCCAGCGAGGCGTTACATGTCGGAGATAGTCTACGGGAGGATGCCCAGGGCGCCGCTGCGGCGGGCCTCAAGGCGCTGCTGCTGCAGCGCGAGCCCGAGCCGGTCCTGTTGTCAGGAGTCGAGACCATTAGAACGTTGACGGAGATCGTCGCCTTCATCGAGAAGTGACCCCCTTGCGGGGCGAAGAGGATCGCGGCATGATGAAGCCACTATGAAGATGGTGATGATCGGCGCCGGCTCGGTGGGAGGCTTCTTTGGCGCGAAGCTTGTAAAGGCCGGTCTGGACTGCGCCTTCCTGTTGCGGAGTCGGACACTCGAGGCGATCAGAAAAAACGGACTGACGATCCGCAGCAATGAGGAAACGTTCACGGTCCATCCCCGTGTCACGGCCGATGTCCACGATCTGCACGACGCGGACCTGATCGTTCTCGCCGTCAAGCGCTATGACCTGGATGGAACGCTGGAGCAACTGCGTCCAATCTTGACCCCACAAACCACGCTTCTTACCTTGCAGAACGGCGTGGATACCGAGCCATGTATCCAAGAGCGGCTTCCTGAAATTCCGTTGGTCGCCGGTGTCGCTTATATCTATTCAAAAATCGCGGAACCCGGGATCATTGAGCACTACAAAAGAGGCGCGATCGCCGTGGGCCGTTGGCCAAGCGCCCCTTCTCCTGTCAGCCTCGAGGCAATCAAAGGAGTCTTCGAGCAGGCGGGGGTGCGGTGCCAAATTGTGCCCGATGTGCGGCGGACAAAATGGGAAAAGATGTGTTGGAACGTCGCGTTCAATCCATTAACGGTGTTAATTGATGACAACGTATCCAAAGCACTCTCGTATCCCGGATTGCGCACGGTCATCACACGAATTGTCGATGAAACGGTCGCCGTGGCCGCGGCCGAGGGTATCTCCCTCTCATCCGACATCGCCGAGAAGACCATTCAATGGTCTCAAGAGATTCGCGATATCCACACCTCCATGTACGACGACTGGAAGGCCGGACGGCCGACCGAGATTGACTATCTGAACGGTTACATTGTTGACCGCGCACATGCTTGGGGCATACCGGCTCCGGTCAATGAAACGATCGTCGCGCTCATCAAGACCATCACGGAGCCGCTGCCACTTGGCCCGGCGCGGCTCCTGCTCGACGGGCAAGTCCTCCAGCCGATTGTTTTGGATACGGAGGCACTCGCGAAGTTGCCGGTCGAGGCGCAAATCGACGATGTAGGGAAGGTCTTGCCGGGCATGCGCGGGCAAGGTATTAGAGTCAAGGCCCTGTTAGAACTCCCCACGCCGATGATCGGAACGGACCACGTGACCTTCCACTCCGCTGATGGCAAATTTGCTGCGAGCCTGGCGCTCAAACGGGCGGTAGAGACCGGAATTTTGGTCTATCGCCGGGACGATCAACCATTGCCCATAGAGGCCGGCGGCCCTTTCCGGCTGATCACGCCGGGGCTTGGAGACTTGTGCGCGAATGTG
>DASXSU010000025.1:0-8998 GCA_036505795.1 Nitrospirales bacterium | reverse complement strand
GAGCTGGGCGATGGGGCCGCGCAAGACGGCAGCTTGGCCAGGCGGCACCGGCCCGTCATGCCTGATCGATGCCACAGTTCCGATCGTGCCTGCCTGTCGTGGAGTCCTCGGCAAACCGACAGTCTGAAGAACAAAGTTGACGGAGAACGGCTGCTGAAGCTTGATCAACGCAATGTCGTTGGCCTGATCCTGGGCGGGTGCATAATTCGGGTGGATGAACACACCTCGGTTGTTCGCAGGCCCGGCATTAGGATCGGGAGGGCGCGTTTCTGTTTGCGCGCGGCCGTACGAATCAGTTCGGGTATAGGTGATCTTGCCCCATCCTATGTTCGGGGTGACGCAATGTGCGGCCGTCAAGACCCATTGCGGCTCGATCAGCACGGCGCCGCAGCCGTTCATCCGCACGACCCAGGGGTATTTGTAGTCGGGCTCATTCGTGCCGCCGACCACAGGCAATGGCCCGCCGGGCCCTGACGCGGGAGCCGGTGGCGGTGGTAAAGTCGTCCCTTTGGGGGCCGATAGTGACGGCAAAGGCATTAGTTGCTTTTGTTGAATCACCGCGCGTTCCTGGACACCGCTAGGATCTGCGGCCGGCGCACTTGGAGGCGCCGACTCTTCTGCAAGTCCAATTCGTAGGTTGCCCAAGAGGATGGCGAGGAACAACGAAACTGCCGCACATAGAGTTCGATGCTGGCGAATGAAATGATTCATGACGTGCCTCCTTCTATCAAGACGCTCTGCTGCATATCACCTAATCACTGAAGAACCACGGGCGATGCCAAACCGAACACGACCAACTGGAACTTCTCGTTCGTCGTTGGCGCGCCATCGCGCCTGGTGGTGAGTAACGTGACTCCCGATGAATCTTTGAAAATACCCGCAAAGAACCCGCTCGAGGTCTGAATCGCATAGGTGCAGTTACCTTGATCGATGATCCTAAATTTTTCCCACGCTTGCACTTGTGTCGCATCGGTGTGGAAGATTGGCGCGGATCCACCGATGCAAGGACCCCCGAAAAGTCCCCCGCAATCTGGCGTGTAATACTTGCGGTCATACGTCGCGACTTGCCCGCCTCCCCCCAGGGCGGTGACATAGTTCCTGCCGTTCGCCGTCTGGAGGGCGTACGTCGCGTCGCTTTGCCGGATGAGCTTGTATTTCATATCCGATTCGGTGGGGGAGCGACTTAAGCCGAATCCGGGTTTCCCCTCCCAATTCGTGGCGGCAAGAAATTCGCCGTTGTCGGCCGTGATGGCGTATGCGTATCCGGAACCCGGATCTCCGCATTTCACGATCCTGAATTGTTCCCATGCCTGAATCTGTTTTGCATCAGTGTGTATGGCATCCGCGTATTTCCCTCCGGCTCCTACTGCCGTGACATAGAACCCCTTCACGGTCATGACCGCATAATAGCTGGGCGAAAAGTTTCCGACGCCGAGGTCAAGGATCCTGAATCTCTCCCAATCATTGACCTTTGTCGCATCCGTATGAAACACGTTCGCGGTGAGGCCTCCTCCGTTCACAGCAGTGAGATAGTTGCCATTAGCAGTCTGGATGCTCTTGTCGTAAGGGGATGATGTACTCGTAACTAGAATCTTGAATTTCTCCCATGGGCCGGCCGACGTGTTAGCAGTAACAACAATGGGGTCAGCTGTTCGGCCGCCTCCGTCAATCGCGGTGAGGTAGTACCCTTTTGGAGTCCGTATCGCGAACTCGCCAGGCAGAGGCGGGGGCGGCAGAAATATTCCACCCGGCCGCGGCGCGGTCACTCCTGGCAGAACCTTTAGCGGAATCCCTCGCTCTTGAACATCCCCCGACGAGGGCGCGCCCGGATCCTCTTGGCCCTGCGCGACCGCCGGGGCCGCGGATTCATCTGGCTTGACGGTCCCCGCTCTGTCAGTACATCCGGCAGCGAGCAGATAGAAACTACAGAAGAGCAATATGACGATTGTTCGTGTTCTCATGGCTGGTCCTTCCGTGTTGCCCGTCTTTGATCCTACAGGGCAAATCGGCCTATGTGCTGCCGGCGAGAGGCAGAGAATGAATTGTCCTCATTCTCTGCCATTAATCCCGCCGTCTTGCTACTTCATTACTCAGCGAATATGCCGCCGCCGCCGAGCCCGGTAGTGATCGTACGGAACTTACAGCCTGAATTACAGGTTCCATCTCCCTTGTAGCAACTCGCACCCAGTCCAGACACATCAAGGGTACAAGTTCCTGGATCGGTTCCGCTGCATTCGCATTCCGTCGATAGTCCCAGTCCGCCACTTCCGCCACCGGGTCGCATCGCTATCACTTGGTTCTTCTTCGCGCCTCTCTGCAGGACGAAACGGTGTCTGACACCGTTCCAGCATCCTCTCTGTGTTCCGTCTCGACCCCTGGATACTCCCCAATCTGTCTCTTGACCGGAGCCCATGAGATTGGCTCTCCCTTTTTGTCTCCCTGTACAACTACTGCCTTACTACTTCATGCTGCCAAGGCCTTCCTTAGTTATTGCGCTTGGCGTGGTGCGCGGAAAACTCCTAGGCTTGTGTTAACCCAAGCACATGATCCGTCACAGGGTTTGTCTTTGTCCGATTCGCAGCTTACGGTAGGACCTGACTGGTGTTCAAAACACGTTCCTGACCCGACACAGGCGCATTCACCACTAAACCCGAAGCCACCACCCCCAGGCCGCATTGCTGACACTTTATTGTTAGGTCCCAATTTCAAGTTATAGCCGGGCAACGCCGTGAGGCGATTGCCCTGTATGGTCACCCCTTCGGGCACCTTTTGCATTGGCAGCGCGCGTTCCTTCACATCACCGGCCCCCTCCTTCTTCGGTTCTTCAGCCGAGACCCAACTCGCCGACGAGCTGATCATCAGCCCTAACAACACGACCCTCATGACACCGCCGATTTGGAGCTTGCTGTTCATGAATGCACCTCCTGGTGAGCTGCGGGTTGGACCACCCGCAGGTTGATATGAATACAAAAAGTGGGGTCAGACCCCTTTGTTTTTGATTAGGCACCGCCGCCTTCGCATGGTAGCTCTCCTTTCGTTGTTCTATGTTTCCTCGAAAGCCTACTTCGTCGGCTGCTTTGGAGAAGTTGGTGTGCTGGGCTCAGCCGGCTGTTCGCCCTCAACTCCGCGCTGCATGACTCCACCTTTCGGGCCGCCAGGAATGCCCGGATGCCGCACCGTGGTTTGGCCTGTTGCGGGATTAAGAGTCAGATTTCTATCCCGGAAAATTGCTCCCTTCAATTTGGGCCCAGTGACACTTGTCGGATTCGTTGCATGCGCACAGTCATAGGTTTTGCCATCCGGGTTGGGTGGACAGCACATCCAGTCGCCGCACGTACCATCTTCGTACTTTGGGCGTATAAGCAGATCGTTCGCCCCAGGACAGCTGTGTCCCTGTCCATCCCCCGAAGTCTGGTTACACTGGTCCATAATAATGGGCATGGCATCTGCGGACTCCATGATTCCCATGAGGCAGAGAACGGTCGCCAACGTAAAGAGTTTGATGTACATGGTGTCTACTCCCTTCATTACTGGGCCGCTCCGAAGACGATGGACATCGGAAAAAGAACAAGAGCAAAGAACAAACAGCTCCCGCGGTTACTCATGGTTGATCTCTTCCTCCGCCAGCGAACTTCGAATTATCATGCTCGCCCTTCAGTTCATGGAAAGAGTTGCCATTTAACTTTGACTCCCCACACCCACAATTATTCAAGGATCGCACGATGCTAAACGCACCCCACTGACAGACACGATAAGTGTGAAGTGAGCGCGTCTCATCTTCATTTTCATTTCCTGATAACTATTTCCCGCCGCTCGGCTGCTCAGGTGAAGTAGGCGCGCCAGGTGTTGGTTCGGGAGACTGCGTACCTTCCTCGATGTCGCGACGCATGATCCCGGGAGTTGGCCGACCCATTCCAGGCGTGGTCGGCTGGAGTTGCGGAAGCTCTCCAGGAGGGACAGCCAATTGTTGCGGGCGTTCTTCAAAGGAACACCATCGGGTCGTCCCTTCCATAAGGCCGACCTTGCACTTCTTGAACAGGCATTGCCCGTCTGTTGTGCTAAACTGCACGGTGTCAGGTTTTGTTTCAACAGGTTTCCCGAGTACGTCTTCTCCCTTGCAGCTACAACTGCAAAACGTAGTGGTTTTTTTCGGAAGCGCCCAACTGACGTCTGACAGAAAAAGGACACCGAGGAGACTACACACGCCCAGACCGGTTATTGAAATCCACGTATGTCGCATGCTCTGCTCCTTTCTTGATCGTTTCTCGTTCTAGTCCCTATCCAGTTATCTTTGCCGACGCATAGACAGACTTCTTGTGAGCTGCGAATGTTGCGCGTATCGATTTCTTCCTCACATCGATTATCCGTTACTTTGCGTTCCGCACCCGCGCCACCAGTTCCTTCATTGCATTCAGGTCCATGGTTCCGGGCACGAATTCGTTCCCTATCACAAACGCCGGCGTGCCGCCGATGCCGAGGCCCCTCGCCAATGCTCGATTGCGCTCGATGACAGCTTCATAGTCCGGATTTGCCATATCGGCTTGGATTTTCGTTGCGTCGAGCCCTACCTCGGCCGCAATCTTCAGCACTTTCTCTTGCGACAGATCTTCTTTTGACGCCATGAGCGCTTCATGAAATGCCTGGTGCTTTCCCTGAGCTCGCGATGCTAACGCCGCCTTTGTGGCTGTTTCAGACGCCTCACCGAGAATCGGCAAGTCCTTGTACACAACACGGACGCGCGGGTCGTCTTTCTGGAGTTGCGTCACCGCAGGCGCAACTCGCTTGCAGAAACCGCAGCGGTAATCGAAGAATTCGACGACAGTGACATCGCCCTTTAGATTGCCGCTGACAGGGGAGGTCGGATCATTAAGCAACTCGTTTTGACGGTCGGCAATCACGGCTTTCACGCGCACTAGTTCTTCAGTCTGTCGTTTCGCTTCAAGCGATTGGAGTGTCTGTTCGATCACTTCCGGGTGGGAACGGATGTATGACTCGACGGCCTTCTCCACTGCCTGTTGCCAGGCAGGATCCGCATAAGGCGACTCTTCTGCAGGAAGCGGAGAAGAAAGGAGAAGGGCGCCCATCAGCGCGACAGGAATAACAATGCTCGTTCGAAACATGGGCTACTGGCTCCTGTTACCTCGTCACAGCAAAACCGATGACGAGGGTGGTGAAGTTCTTAAGTCTTGTGGCATGTTCCATGAGCTTCACTCCTTCCTACCTATCGCATCCGAAAAGCGGAGTGGCCTCTTTTCTTCTCCCAAAAAACCGTGTGCCAAAACAAATCGAACTTCAGGGCTTATGACATCTCAATCGCGCCTGCAGCGGCTCAGAAAAGAACCGCGGGTAATTGTCGCGCATAAAGTTGGAACGGATGATAGTATACGAGTTTCTCTCGATATGCGGACCGGGCCCATCCTCCAGCGAGGGTTGTCCAATCTCTGTGTTAAGCACGACAAAATGGAACTCTAATCGCATTGAGTAGATAAGGTGCGTGTTCTTAAGACTGTACACGAAAAACGTTGTTCCGTCCGAGTGAGCGAAGACAGCCCAGGTGTAATGACAGTACCCGACGTCACTTTCTTTAGACCAGTGGTGGACGTTGGGATAGACCGTGACACCGAATTGTGCGCGCCGTTCAACGCCCGGATAGGTGTACTTAATCGTCCCGAAATATTCAGCTCCATCGATCATGCAGTTAGTTCTCTGCAGCGGAATGGCGACCTGCTTACTTTGTCCTGGAGGCACTGTGACCGTGAACGGCTGGACAAACAAGTTGGGCGCGAGGGATTCGCCGCTCACCGAGACAGTGCGAACCTGCTGCTCGGCATTGAAAAAGGTGATGCTGGCGGGCACGGGAACAAGACGAGGACAGGGTGTGCCGTCATCGAACTGAGTGATGGCGGTATTATCAATAGCGCCAAGGACGCCGAAGTTGATGCCTTCGAAGCGAGCGCGGATCAAAGCCGTACGCGTCCATGTTGGCGCTGGAGCGTTTGAAAGAATATTGATCTCTGTGCTCGTCGCTCCGCTCAATTGCAGGGTTGCCTCATTATCTCCAACCGGCGTCATACCGAGCCCTACGGGCTCGAACGCGACTGTGAAATCGATCCGCTGGCCGTTTTTCGCAAGGATGGCCACGAACCCCGCTTTGCTGATCTGAGCCGGCGGGTTGGAAGGATCCGGAACCACATCCTGGTACCGACCTCCTGGAATCGTCAGGGATACGGCGAGGGTACCCTTGACTACTTCTCCAGTGTAGGCCTTGGCATTCACAATGCGGAAATGCCGGTTCGTGGCATTCAAGTTGAATCGGCCTTCAATATACCCATCTGCCGGGGCCGTAATGGACACGACCGCCGTGGCTCGTTGACCCGCCCACACGCTTCCAAGGTTCCGCGTCGGGAGCGGCATCGGCATCGCTTTCCATATCGCGATGACAGGTGACTTTTGGGGCGTGACGGCCGTGACCTGGTCCGTTAACGACAGGCCATCAGCAAAGCCGCGCGGCGCGACTCCGGCTTGTGTCGTGCCGGCTCCGCGTATCGCATTCAACCTGCTTACCTCAGCGCTCCAATTGGTCTTGAGTATGTCATTGATTTCCGTTTCAGACGCCAACCCGGCGATAGATGCCCGCGGTTGCTTACCTGTTTGAACATCAGCCAGAGCTTGAGCCACGATCTCCGGGTGATGCATGGCAAGATAGTTCCAGGTGACCAATTTCCCGGGACCGGATGTCTCAGTGGTTTCGGCCGGTTGAACCGGTGTGACTGGAACCGCAGGCACGCGCACCGCAGCGTATGGTTGGATTTGTACAGACTTGAGCTGGCTGACCGCGCTATATATTTGTGAACGACCAAGAACCTTCACGACATCGCGCGTGCGCACCCCACTGTACGAACCCACGGCATCCAAGCCTCGTCCATCCGGTAGCAGAAACACGACATGCACTTCATCCTCTTGCCCTTCTTCGATGACAGACATGGACACCGGCGCGGACAGCAGCTCATCATGCGCAATGTTCGCTGCCTGTATCTCGACCGGCGGTTGGCCTCCGTTAGGGGACAGGCGAAGTGAGGAGTTCCCAGCCGGTTCTATCTGATACATTCCCGAGGGAACCTGGATATCGCTTCCATCCGGCGTGGTGAAGTGGACCGCCTTCTCCAGCATCACGGAAGGGGACGCTGGCGCCGCCCCTCCCGTGCCCGTCACGAGGAGGCTGACAATGCCGAGGAACAGAATAGTTGCGGATGTCTGTCTCATCATCGCTGTCCTTTCCGGGCGCTTGGGTGCACGGCTCGTCCTATTTCTATGACTTCAATCAAAATCCTGGAGTATGACATCTCAAACCCGCTTGGGCGGAAGCTGATAACAGTCGCACGAAATTGTCGCGGACGAATGATGAATGACTCGTGTACCCATTCCTCTTCGTGTGCACAGTGTTTTGACCGTCGCTCAGTACTCCCTGGCCGATTTTTGTGCCAAGGACATAAAACGTCAAATCTAATTGCATTTCTGAGATGAGATTCCGATTATCGAGAGTGTAAGCAAAGCTTGTGGTCCCGTCGAACCCGATAAAGATGTCCCAACTGTACTCACAGGAGCCCACTTTCCCGGAGGGGTTGGCCCAATGGTAATCACGCGGATAGATCGTGACACTAAAGTCTGCGCGCCGTACAACGCCCGCGTACGAATATTTGATCGTGCCGAACTGCTCAGAGCCCAGCGGCAGACACCCCGTTCTCTGGAGCGGAATGTTCACCTGCTTTCGCTCGCCGGGACCTAACGTTACATTAAATGGTTGGACAACGAGTCCGGATGCGAGGGATTCGCCGGTCACGCTGACATTGCGCGCCTGCTGTTCGGCATTGAAAAAAGTCATGCTCGCGGGTACTGGAACCATTGTCACGCGATCACAGGGTGTTCCATCACTAAAAAGCATGATCGCCGTATCATCAATAGCGCCCAGAACGCCGAAGTTGATACCTTCGAAGCGGGCGCGAATCAAAGCCGTACGCGTCCATGTTGGCGCTGGAGCGCTTGAAAGAATGTTGACCTCCGAGCTCGTCGCACCACTCAATTGCAGCGTTGCCTCGTTGTCTCCGACCGGCGTCATGCCGAGGGCAACAGGCTCAAATGCAACCGTGAAGCCGATGCGCTGGCCCTTTTTCGCAAGGATGGCCACAAACCCCGCTTTGCTGATCAGAGCCGGCGGGTTTGCAGGATCCGGGACAGCATCCTGGTACTGACCTCCGGGAATGGTCAGGGATACGGCGAGCGCTTGTCCCCTGATCAGTTCTCCTGTGTAGGCGATGGCATTCACAATACGGAAATGTCGGTTCGTCGCATTCAAATTGAATCGGCCTTCCACATACCCATCTGCGGGTGCGGTGATGAATACGACCGCTGTTGCACGTTGGCCTGCCCACACACTTCCGAGGTTTTTCGTGGGAAGCGGGACAGGGAGAGATTTCAGTATCGCTGTGACAGACGAATTTTGGGGCGTCACGGCAGTAACCTTGTCCGTTAAGGACAGACCCCCCGGCAGGCCGCGTGGCGTGACACCGGCTTGTGTCGCGCTGGCTAAGGCATTCAGCCTGCTCACCTCAGCGCTCCAATTGGTCTTGAGCATGTCATTGAGTTCCGCTTCAGAGGCCAACCCGGCGACCGCTGTCCGGGGCTGCTTGTTCGTTTGGATATCGGCCAGAGCCTGCGCCATGATTTCGGGATTGTGCATGGCGACATAATTCCAGGTCACCCAGTTCCCAGAAGCGGATGTGTCAGTGGATTCGGTTGGGGGTGCGGCTTTGGGCGCAGCTATTATCGGGAATGATGTTTTGGGTGCGGCCGGAGCCGGTACCGTCAGATAAGGCGACTTCTGCGGGGTCGTTTTGATTTGGGCAAACGCCAATACAGCCGTATTTAACTGAACAGTATTGAGCGCCAAAACCACCGCCCGTGAGCGCGTGCCGCTAAACGACCCCAACGCATCCAAGCC
>DASXSU010000024.1:0-7909 GCA_036505795.1 Nitrospirales bacterium | reverse complement strand
TCTCCAGAGGCCACCGAACTCGCGAAGCTCACTGAGACCACCTACTTCGGCCTGATGATTGCCTGGGCCCAGGAGGTGGAGAGGTACTGCGATCACCTGGGCTTGAATTACGACGAGGTTGTCTCGATCTATGGAGAGATCACATTTTTTCCTCCGGTGAAGTACTTCCCGGGAATCATCGGCGGCCACTGCGTCATGCCCAACATTGAAATCCTGAGCCAGCTAGGGCATTCAGAGTTTCTGCACGCGATCAAGTGGTCCAACAGGAACAAGACTGCTCGAAAAGCCAGGAGAATTAGAGACAAACTCGCCACCCAAGACAGGCTCGGAGCACAAGCGGCACGGCTGACAACTCTGTAACCGTGGTCGCCGACAGATTCTCTGACCGCTACGGGCAGGAAGCCGAGTTAGCCCTGCCGCGAGACGTTGCCTCGAATGTCCACAGGCGAGAGTATTAGGCTATTCGGCCATTGCCTGCACCCACATGAGAAGAAAACGCAAAGGTATTCCACATATTTCAACTTGAATTCGCTACGACAGCCATGCTGGGCGTCATTTCAGATCCAACTGAAGAAAGCGCGGTTCGCGAATTTTTTGAATTGTTTAAGATTCCCTGGGAGTTTTATCGCAACGAGAGGCAGTATCAAGTCGTGCTCTGCACAGGCGATGCGAAACCTGAGCCCTCTTCCACCAGACTCTTGATCCTGTATGCCAGCGAAGAAACGGAGTTTGACGTCAGGCTGAAAATCGAGACCTGCCTCCACGACCATGAAACAAACCTCTCCTTGTCCGCGGGTTCGCTGCCCCTCTACGGATGTCACGCCACGTTTCTCCACCGGGGCACGAAGGTCTTGTCCAGCGAAGACCCCGGGAAAACGGTCGGATTCGTCGATCGCTTGGAAGACCAGCTGTTCGCACGCGTGGGTTATGACCTGTTCCGCGAGGTTCAGTGTCTGCTCACACGGGGACAGCCGTCCGCGAACGCTGGCACCCCCACACTGGAGTTGCATATCGCATTCCTGCGGGACCTGATCGTGGGGTGTGGAATCCCGTTGGTGGAGATTCCACCTCTGCCCGACGGGTACCCCTTCATTGTGTGCCTCACTCACGATGTGGATCATGCGTCCATTCGCCGACACAAATTCGACCACACGATGTTCGGATTTCTGTACCGGGCGACCCTAGGCTCACTCTTCAATGTGGTGCGTGGACGGCTCCCCTGGCGCAAGATGTTTACGAACTGGGCCGCAGCGGCAAAGCTGCCTTTCATTTATTTCGGCATCGCCAAGGACATCTGGTTACAGTTTGATCGTTACGTGGAAATCGAAAAGGGCAATCCTTCCACGTTTTTCGTGCTTCCCTTTGAAGGCGATCCCGGACGATCCTCCGAAGGTCGAGCACCCTGGGCCCGGGCCTCACGCTACGATGCCTCTCACATCGCGAGTAAGATCCCGCGCTTGACGTCCGCGGGCTGCGAAATCGGGCTCCATGGGATTGATGCTTGGTTGGATAGTTCAAGGGGGCGTGAGGAAGCCAAGCGGATCACGAGATTCTCAGGAAAAGAGACCGCCGGCGTGAGAATGCACTGGCTCTACTGGAGTGAAGACTCCCCAGTCATCCTCGAAGATGGTGGGTTCCCCTACGATTCCACCGTGGGCTACAACGACGCGATCGGCTATCGTGCAGGTACCAGCCAAGTGTACAAGCCATTACAGGCGAGTCGAATACTCGAACTTCCGCTTCACGTAATGGACACCGCACTGTTTTACCCCAACCGGTTGGACCTTTCCCCACGAGAGGCCCGGAAGCGCGTCTCCTCCATTCTGGACAACGCTGCTCGGCTGGGCGGCGCTGTCACAATCAACTGGCACGATCGGAGTATCGCTCCCGAGAGACTGTGGGACGACTTCTACGTGGAGCTGCTTAACGACTTGGAGACCAGAGGCGCCTGGTTTGCCACGGCCACCCAGGCGGTTTCGTGGTTTCGAAAACGTCGCTCCGCAGTTTTCGAAGAAGTTCGGTTTGATTCGGGCGCTCTGCACGTCAAGGTATCCACTTCCGGTGGCGACAAGCTGGCAGGCCTGCGGTTGAGAATCCACAAGCCACGGGGTTTAAAGCAGTTCGCTGAATGTGCAGACAACCAACCGACCGGCTACGTGGACATCAGCCTAAACGAGCGGATTGACGCCTTCGTTGCCCTTTAGGATCAGCGATAAAATTGGCCGAACCAAGAAAACCTCCAGGTCAGGTTTTCAAGCGCCTTCATTTCGGGATATCGAGAGTCACCGATGAAAATCTGTTCGGTCGTGGGAACCAGACCTAACTTTATCAAAGAGTATTTGGTGAACCAGGAGCTCCGGCGCAGAGGAATTCGGGAGGTTTTGATTCACACCGGCCAACACCATGACTACGAGATGTCGCAGGCCTTCTTTGAATGCTTTGAGCTTCCTGCTCCGGATTATCACCTTCACATTGCCAACACCAATGGCGTGGATTTTTCCGCGCAAACCATTCTTGAGCTTGCCCCTGTTTTTCGCGCCGAGAAGCCCGACTGCGTGCTGAGTTATGGGGACGTCAACTCCACGCTGTCCGCAGCGATTGCCGCAAGTAAGCTGGGCATCCCGTTTGCGCATGTGGAAGGGGGAATTCGGGCCGTGGATCGGCTCAATCCCGAGGAGATCAACCGACGCGTGTCGGATGTACTCGCCGACGTCATTTTCTGCTGCACCAAGACGGACGTCAATAACCTGCACAAAGAGGGCTACAATCCGGAGCGCATCGAGTTCACCGGAGACCTGATGAAAGACGCGCTTCTGATGACGTTGAAAAAATACGGCATCAAGGTGTCGCGCGGAGATTATCTCGTTCTGACGCTGCACCGTCAGGAGAACCTTGCCGATGGAGCGCGACTCCGTGCGATATTTTCCGGACTAATTCAAGCCGGGCGGCGAATCATCTTTCCCGCCCACCCAAGGACCTTGCAAAGCATGAAGGATTTCGGAGTGCTGGAGATGCTTCACGGCTCGCAAATCGAACTTTGCAAACCGATGGGGTACGTGGCTTTTCTCCGATTGACTGCGGGGGCAGACAAGATTCTCACGGATTCCGGGGGAGTCCGCCGGGAGGCGTACCTTCTGAAGAAACCTTGTGTCATACTGATCGAACTCTCATGGTTTCCGGAGATTTCGCAGGCTGGATGGAAGGTCTTAACGGGACCTGACCCCGGGCGCATCGCTGACCTGGTCAAAACCTTTGAACCCACCGGGCCGCACCAGGAGTTGTTTGGAGACGGAGCCGCCCACGCGAAAATCGTTGATGGGTTGATTAGGCGATATGCCCGATAGAAATTCAGCACGAGTGGCGATGCTCGCCCACACCTGCTACCTAACGGATGCCCGGATCCGGCGACAGGCGGAGGCCCTGGCGAGCAACGGCCTTGAAGTCCACGTCGTTTCCCTGACCGAGGAAGTGAGAGGGGGCAGGGAGCCCCGCGAAGCTATTCACAACTGCGTTCACATCCACCGCCTCCACATCCGCCGGAAGCGGGGGAACTTCCTGAGATATCTTTTTGAGTATTTCATGACCGGCTTGCTGGGCGGTCTGAAACTCGCTCAACTGCACTTCCGTAGCCGGCTGGATGTGGTTCACGTTCACAACATGCCCGACATTCTCGTTCTGGCCGGTATCATTCCTGGGTTGAGCGGAAGCAAGCTGGTGTTGGACGTCCATGATCCAATGCCAGAGCTCTACATGAGTTGGCATCAGGAGAAGCGCAGCTTGGTTGTGAGGCTCCTGGCTCTGCAAGAGATGCTCAGTTGCTGGCTGGCCGACCGCGTCGTGTCCGTTAATGAGACCATGCGAGAAAACCTTCGCTCTAAGGGCGTGGCCGACGACAAAATCTTCATCGTCCACAACTTTCCGGATCTGAGTCATTTTCAAGTGTGCGATATCCCAGAGTCGTGGCCACAGAGCCAGAATCGCCTCGTGCTCCTCTACTGCGGGACGATCACCGAGCACTACGATCTGGGCCTGGCCGTCAAAGCCATGGCAAGGCTGAACGGTGAAGTGCCGATTCGGCTCAAAATCATGGGGGACGGCAACAAACTCGCCGAGGTGCTCGACTTGGCCTCCCAATTGGGGGTCAGGGACTCAATCGAACTGGTCGGACGGGTCCCTATCGAACAAGTGGCCAGCGAAATGAGAAAGGCAGACGTGGGTATCTCGTGTCACCGAGCCGGCATTTTCGGTGATTTGTATTTTTCCACCAAGATCGTCGAGTACCTCACCCAGGGACTTCCCGTGGTGTCGCCCCGGACCTGCACAATCCGTAAGTACTTGCCGGAGGATTGTCTGTTTTACTTTGAACCGGGAAATGAAGCTTCACTTGCGGACGCCATTCGGCTCGTTTGGCACAATCCCGCCGAAGTATTCAAACGCTTGGCCGAATCCCGGAAATCTCTGGCACGCCTTTCCTGGCAAGCGGAAAAGGAGAGGTTTCTTGCTTTCTATGCGGAGCTGTTATGCGACTCAGCGGCCACACATGCGGGTCACTAGCAAGCCTTGGAGATTACGAAATGATAATGATGAGCAGCGTTGATATCAAAGGCAATTCCAGCGTGAGAATAAACCGGCAAGACCGCGGCCTCCTCCCCCCCTTCGTGCTCATCACTCCTGCTCACAATGAGGAGGCGTTAATCAAGAAGACCATCGAATCCGTGATCAGCCAAACAATCTTGCCGATGAGGTGGGTGATTGTGGACGATGGATCGACCGACTCGACTGCCGCGATCGTGAGCCCTTACCTTCCAAAATATCCGTGGATAGAAATGGTCCAAAGATCGGCGCGGCAGGACCGGAACTTCGCGGGTAAAGTGCACGCGTTCAACGCCGGCTACGAAAGCGTCAGAGGACTGGGGTATGAGATTGTGGGCAATCTCGATGCGGATATTTCCTTTGAGGCAGATTATTTGGAGTTCCTTCTTAGAAAATTCACGGAAGACGAGAACCTCGGAGTCGCGGGGTCCATCTTCGTCGAGGAAGGCTACAGCTCCGACCGTCATAGTTTCGAAGGGCACTATCATGTTGCCGGCGGCTGCCAGTTGTTTCGGAAGCGCTGCTTTGAGGAGATCGGCGGGTTCAAACCGAACAAGGCTGGAGGAGTAGATTGGGTCGCGGTTACAACCGCACGCATGATGGGCTGGAAGACGAAATCCTTTCGGGAGAAGTCCTTCTTTCACCACAGGCATCTGGGAACTGCGGCCCGCGGTGCCCTTGCCGCCCTGTTCGACTACGGAAAGAGAGACTACTACCTCGGTGGACATCCTCTCTGGGAACTTTTTCGAGTTGCCTATCGAATGACCAAGCGGCCCTATCTTCTGGGAGGCCTCTCGCTGGGTTTGGGTTATGGATGGGCGATGCTGCGAGGGATCGATAGGTCTGTTTCGAATGAACTCATGGCCTTCCACCGCAGGGAACAGATGCGCAAGCTGGGGATCATCTTGAAATCCCTGTTGACGTTCAAGCGTGTGGATAGTTTCAAGGTTCTTCCCGATTTAGCTCAACGCTCCCCAGACCAGTCCCGTGAATGAAACTGGACAATGTGGGCGCGGCCATTGCTGGAACAAAAATCTGGTAAAGAAGAGGGAAAGGATTTCGGCATTTGCATCAATCCCGAGTTTATGCGCGAAAGCACGGCGATCCACGATTTTTATCATCCTCCATTTACGATCATCGGGACTTCCGGCAACCGTTTCGGTCTGACCCGGCATCTATTGGATAAGGATCGCCGTGTTCGTTGTTGAGCGTACCGCCTTTTCCAGCCCTGACGATTGAGAACCGGTTGTGACGAAGCCAGAAACTCGCTGCTCAGGAGTTGTCGACGTTGAGTTTGGTAAGGACGTCATCGTCGTACAACCTGTCAATCTCTATGGTTGCGCGATTGGAGATGGCAGCTTCGTCGGGCCGTTCGTTGAGATACAAAAAGGAGCGAAAATAGGTAAGCGCTGTCGTGTTCAGTCGCACTCCTTCATCTGTGAGCTGGTCACCATCGGAGACGATTGCTTCATTTCTCACGGGGCGATGTTTATCAACGATCCCTTTGTTACCGGGGGACCGGCAACGGAACGGGGCCTCTGGCGCCAAACCAAACTTGGCAATCGCGTGAGCATCGGGACAAACGCTACCATCCTCCCAGTCAGGATCTGCGATGGCGCGGTCATCGGGGCCGGCGCGGTCGTTACCAAAGATATCACTGAAGCGGGCTTCTACGTAGGCAACCCCGCGCGGCTGCTTCGGCGACTTTAGACCATGAGAGCCATTAGCCATTCAACGGCTATCGACCCGCGGTTGTTCCCCGTGATTTGTCTCCCGATATCTGACGTCTGCCTCAAATGCTGATCATTAACGCGGACGACTGGGGCCGGTCCGTGGCGGAAACGGATGCCGCCCTCAAATGTTTTAGAGAAGGGAGGATCACATCTGTCAGTGCCATGGTTTTTATGCAAGATTCAGAGCGGGCGGCGAGACTGACAAAAGACTACGACTTAGATGATGTCGGGCTGCATCTTAATTTTTCTGAAGAATTCACGGACAAGAGCTGTTCGGAAACACTTAAGGAGCACCATGGGCGGATAATCAGATTCTTGAAGCGCGGGAAATATGCCCAGCTTTTATATAACCCGTTTCTTCGAAAAGCTTTCGCCTATTGCTACTATGCACAGGTTGAGCAGTTCGTACGGTTATTTGAGAAATTGCCGTCACACATCGACGGACATCACCACATGCACCTTTGTGCCAATCTCCTCCTGAGCAAACTGATTCCTATTGGCATGAAGCTGCGCCGCAATTTTTCTTTCTGGCCTGGCGAAAAAAGTATCTTGAACCGAACTTACCGTTGGCTGGTCGATCGCTGGCTAGCTTCTCGATATCGTCTTACGGATTATTTTTTCGACCTGAGCCAGTGCATTCAGGGAAAAAAACTGGATAGAGTTGCGGCCTTGGCGAAGTCAAGTAATGTGGAACTCATGACCCACCCCATCCTTAATGGGGAAGAGGAATATCTTATGAGCGATGAATTCCAGGTAATATTGCAACACCTCGAGATCGGCGGTTATGCGCTAGTTTGATGTCGTCTCCGCCGTGTTGCTGGGGTTCAACGAATGGTAGTCCTGAGGTAATTCAAGAATTCGTAATCTGTGAATTTAATCGCAACCCACATTGCCAGCTTGTTAGGCCTTCATCTGCCGCGACGTCTTGCCTTTTTCTCACACTTACCCTTATTGTCCTCCTTTCCGGCGAGACATTCGGGAAAAGCCCGAGGTCAGCGGCGCGCTTTGGCTTCCGCTTGTTTGACTGGTGCTCAATTGCTCAAGAGCCTTTTCCATGTGGCGTATGCGACGCAGCCGTTCGTCGCTGTAGCCGGATCCTCGCAGATTCCCTCGGGGAGCTCCGCCTGAAGGGCAAAGCGGAGCCGGTGTCTGCGTGGGAGGTGGTCACGGCCCGAGAGCACGGAGCCGGCTCGAGGTTAAGGCCGAACGGGGCCTGACGGCCCTCGTGGGGCGCGAGCGCGAGATGGCCGCCCTCTGGGACTGCTTCGAGAAGGCCAGAGCCGGACAGGGCCAGATGGTGTTCATCGTCGGCGAGCCTGGGATCGGCAAGTCCCGTCTGGTTGAATCGAACAATGACCACGCAATCTCCCAAATCGCTGCCTGATACCATTGCTCCCATGACGACGCAGGCTTGGGGCGGCTTGAGCAGTGAGACGATCAGATTGGCGCGCCCTATTGACCTTGCCCTCGCGGCAGCACCGGACGTGGCGGCGGCTGTCATCGCTCTGCGACGACACGTTGGGGTACACATCCCGTTCGAGGGCGGTCCTCACCAGGAGAATAAAGACATCGGCAGCCGTTGA
>DASXSU010000023.1:0-2864 GCA_036505795.1 Nitrospirales bacterium | reverse complement strand
CAACCCGCAGGGCGATCCGATTTCGGTTCTCGAACCGGAACAGAAGACGAATCCCCAGGGTGATCCTATTACCTCAGCCGCGCCGATTAAAGTCGGAGGCGGCTCGAAAGATCCCCAGGAGGCGGCGAAAAAGCAGCGGGAAGTCACTCCGGACTACATGTTTTTTGAAGCCCCGCGCAAGCGGGAGTTCATCACCGGAAGCGAGGCGGCCAAGGAGGCGGTGCGTCGATCGAATGTCGACCTCTCGGTGGCATATCCAATCACCCCTCAGAGCGAGACCATGCAGTTGATCGGCGTCCTCTATGGAGAGGGCTATGTCAAGGAATACTATCGCGGCGAGGAAGAGTACGGCGTGATGTCGGCCATTGCCGGCGGGTCCAGAGCAGGCGTCCGTTGCTTCACGGCGACGGCGGGCCCAGGGACGCTTCGCGGATTGGAGCCGATTGCCTCGTGGCCCGGCCACCGGTTGCCGGCGGTCGCCATGTTTACCTGCCGGGTCGTGAACGCCCCGCTTGCCATTCAGCCGGATAACATCGAAATCTCCTATTTGCTCAATTGCGGCATGATTGTCTTCCATGCGGAGAATCAGCAGGATCTTTTCGACTTCGTCATGAAGGGCTTCATCATCAGCGAACAAAACGACGTGACTCTTCCGGTCGGCGTGGCTTGCGACGGCTTCTTCGTGACGCACGCGCGTAACTATGTCGACATGCAGGAGAAGGGCATCAAGTTACCGGCTCGCCAGGCCTGGAAGGGCGCGGTCCCGGTCCTTGACGCCGAGAACCCGCCTGCCCGGCTGTCGCGCGACGCGCCGGTCCAGAAAAGCAATTTCATGGCCTATAACATCCACGCCGTGTGGCAGCAGGAGGTTTGGGCGGCGGTAGAGCGGTCACGGCGCTATATCGACCATTATATGGGTGGCCTGCTTACAGCCGAGAATGTGGAAGGCGCCGAAGCCGTGATCATTGCGTCCGGGAGCGCGGCAGCGCAGTCCCGGGAGGCGGTGAGACTGTGCAAGGAGCAGGGCATTAACGTCGGACTCGTCAAGATCCGTTCGCTGCGGCCGTTCCCGACGACAGAATTGCGCCAGCTCTTGACGAAGACAAAGCTGATCGTGATCCCCGAGTTCAACTACGTCGGCTGGTTGGCCAAAGATGTGGCGGCGGCGATCTATGGGTACTCCGATGCGAAGATCGTGGCCGGTCCGCATGTCTATGGCGGGATGTCGATGCCGGTCGAGATGATCACGGACGAAGTCGTTGGTGGCCTCACCGGAAAGAAGTCAATTACCGTGCCGGAATCGGCAATCATGGGACGCGAAGTTAACCAAGCCGAGGTGGCGCACTTTATGCAGAATATCTAGTAGCCGCAGCTCTGCGTGCGATCAAAAGGCCGTCCGGAAATCCGGTCGGCCTTTTTGCTTTCACGTGGGCGAGCTACTCTTCTTCGATCATTTCCTCGCTGTCCGGCATTCCATAGGCGACGAACTTGGCATAGCTCAGAAAAATCGCGCTGCTGTCGCGCATCGCCTTGGCCCCTTGAGTGAGGCGGCTGAGCTTGATGGGGTCAGACCCCTCTGACTCCCTCATGGTCTGGACTTGCTGCTCAAGGAGGGTGTTGAACTCATACATCGCACGTTCGATATTAATGTAAGCTTCCTTGATGACAGGGGTCATGGCGGCCTCTAGATGGATAGACGCCAGAACCTTACACCACGGTTATGCAGTGGGTCAACCGGAGCGGGAATGCCGTCATGAGACCGGTCGCAGTTCACGAGGCGGTGCTCGAGGCGCTGCTGGCTTGTGGGGGAAGCCCCGACGCTACCGTGATGGGCGGCGTGCGACAACTTTCAGAGTTGTTCACGATCGCCCGTGCCCGGCTCGGCTTCGATTATCTATCGGTCGCCGCGTTGCGACGAGCCTATCTTTTGTACTTCGCCCCGGTGAACATCACGAAGGTGCTGAGCGTCCTTGCTGAAGTCCCGCCGCTGCCTGCGCGGCCGCTGCAGATCCTGGACCTTGGTTCGGGACCAGGAGTCGGGGCGCTTGCGCTCCTGCAATATCTTTCTTCCCAGGACACGATAGACCGGGCGGGCACCCAGGTCGTCGCGGTGGACCGTAGCGGCGCGGCGCTGGATGATGCACGATCGCTGTGGGCGAGTGTCGCCTCAACTGCCCGATCACTCGAAGCGCCCGTGTTGCGGACGGTGCTGCTCGATCTTGAACGGCCCGGCTCACACGCGCCTTGGAAGCGGGGCACCTTCGATCTCGTTCTCTTAGTCAACAGTCTGAATGAGCTGTTTCGATCAACGCGCGATCCCATTGCGCGGCGCACCAAGGTGGTGGAGCAATTAGTACAGTCCCTTGCGCCGGACGGCACGCTGGTGGTGATCGAACCGGCCCTTCGGGAGACGACCCGAGGGTTACACGAAGTCCGAGACAGAATCGTGAGCCAGGGAAAAGCCACTGTGTATAGTCCCTGCCTGCACGACCGGCCCTGTCCCGCACTCGTCCATCCGGACGATTGGTGCCATGAAGAGCGGCCTTGGTACCCGCCGGCGATCGTCAAAGAGATTGACCGGTCGGTGGGGTTCATTAAAGATGCGTTGAAGTTTTCCTATCTGGTTCTGCGCCGGGACGGCCGCACCATTGTTGACCGAGCTCCCCATGTCTATCGCGTCGTGAGTGAGCGGTTGGCGATGAAGGGCGAGCAGCGCGTGTGGCTTTGCAACGAGACGGGGCGGCAGCTCGTCGGGCGCCTGGATAAGGAGCAATCCAAGCACAACGCCGGATTTGATCTATGGGAGCGGGGTACGATCGTGCGCGTGACCGAGATCGATCGGCCCGGCAGCGTCGGCCGGATAC
>DASXSU010000022.1:0-25252 GCA_036505795.1 Nitrospirales bacterium | reverse complement strand
CGCCTCATAGCCACCCTGGGCCGTATATGAACTAATCTCCCATGGCCGGGCGCCCAAGTCCTTGGCAATACGAGGCGGTGCGATCACAGCGGTTCCTTATCTGTTGACGAAAACAAGCTTGTCCGACGAGAGTCCGACCAAATTGGTCAGATTACTATAGAGCAAAGTTTCAGGGTAAATCAAGGGCGGCGGAGGCTCTAGGCCTCAATCTTTACGAGAGCATAGGCCTTTCGGCCTACTCCCCCGGCAATCGGATGGTTATGGGCTAACCTGCGCTACTTAGCGGCACTTTCACTTAGTGTTTCAAGCAGGTTCACAAGGTCGTCGGCGTGTTCCTCTTCTTTCGCCAAAATCTCCTCCAGCATCCGTCGGCTCGTCGGATCTTTGTCACCAAAGTACTTGATCATCTCGGAATACGATTCGATGGCCACCCGTTCAGCCACGAGGTCTTCCTTAATCATCTCCGTCAGAGAGTCGCCTTCCTTGTACTCAGAGTGGCTGCGGGAGGCCAAACCCTCCGGCGAAAAATTCGGCTCCCCCTGCAACTGCGTGATCCGTTCGGCAATCTGATCCGCATGCATCTGCTCATCGTTCGCATGTTGGAGAAACTCCTGACGGACCGACTGAGCATGAATCCCGCTGGCCATGAAGTAGTGTCGTTTATAGCGAAGGACGCACACTATCTCTGTTGCCAGGGCTTCATTTAAAATCCGCACCACTGTGGGGATATCGGCCTTATAACCCTCAGTCACGGCGCCCCTCTCCATATGTTGCCGGGCGCGCTGCCTGAGTGTCTTGACGTCGGTTAGGAATTCGTTTTTCATCTCGGTCTCCTTTGGCTCTAATGTGTGCGGGCGCTAGTCGAGGTCCTGTAGGAGAGACGCGCGCATCTTATCAGGCAATGCAGCGCGGGCCTCATACCCCGTATGGTGGATAAAAATCTCAATGGGTTCAGTCAATTTGGCCAGTTGCGCCTTCTCGTTGCCCGAGAAAGGAAATCGCACATAGTGAACAGCGCTGATCTTGTCTTCCTTGGTACGGCCCTGCTCAAAGACGCCGTACACCCGCTTATTGCCTATCTGGAAACCGACGGTTTGTCCCGCGTCGATGCCGTGAAATCGATCGAGCACCGGCTTGACCTTCGTCGGATCCGTGACTTCGATGAACAGCGTCGCGCTCAACTCCTGCGATCCCGGAATCTGCTCGTTATACATGTCCACTTCTTCACGGACCCGCTCGGGCGCGACAATGTGCTCGGCGCGGATCATCTCCTGAATCTGAAAGAGGACCGTATCGCGGTTCTCAAACACCAGCGTCACGAGATCGCCGACGGCGATTCGCCGATGCTCTTTGAGCCCGATAATGCGTCGCCTGAACTCATCGCGTGTGCGCTCGTACTGGTCGGCCGGTAACAGGTCCTGGACGGTCAAGGGTTTCATATTCCGTAAGCTTGCCTGATGACTTGAATGGGATGGCTGACAGATCGTCCTCCCGCTTGCGTGAGTTGCAACGCGGCTAATGGGCAATCGGAGACGACAATATCGGCCCGAGCCGCCTCGAGGTCACGAACCGCTTTGCCTGCAATCGTCATCGACATGTCGAAATATTCGTTTTTCACGCTCCAAATGCCGTCATGACCTGAGCACCGTTCCACCACGTCCACGGTGGCCCCTGTGAGTTCCATCAGCTCTTTGGATTTAAATCCGATATTCTGATCGCGCAAGTGGCAGGGAATATGGTAGGCCACCTTCCCCGGGCTGGCGACGAAATTCGTTTGGAGTTTCCCCGCCTTTTTCAGCTTCATGAGGTATTCACACACATCGAACGTGCGCTCCGCGACAATCCGACAATCTTCGGTGGGCAGGAGATGCGGGTACTCGCGCTTCAGCATCAGACTGCAGCTCGGAGAAGGAACCACGACATCATAGCCCTGTTCGACCCACGGCTTGAGGGCAATGAGATTAAATTGGGCCTTCTTGAGTATCGAGGCAATGTCGCCCATTTCGAAAAACGGCATACCGCAGCACTGCTGCTCGGGCCTCACCACTCGGACCTGATTCTTCTCGAGCACGGCCAATGTCGCCTGGCCGATGGCCCCCTCGTGGTAGTCGATAAGACAGGTTGAAAACAGAGCCACCTGTAGGGGCCTGTCGACGGATGCCAAACTCGGCTCTGGCCTGGTTGGTCGCGTACGCGCAAGCCACAGGGGAAACGTCTCGCGCTCGAACTTGAGCAGCCATCGGTTACGGTGGATTCCCCAAAAGCGATGCAAAAGGGCGCGCAGCCACCGTGCGCGCAGCATCCGATTCATGATCGGCGCGAAGGTGGTTCCGAGTTTGCCTAGCCAGTCGGTCCGAACCAATAACCAGTCCCGCCAGGGCACCCGTCGCTCCTGCGCGAGCAACTTTTTCCACGCGATCATTAAGCGGGGAAAATCGATTTCGTACTTATGCGGCGGCGTATAGGGGCAATGGTTGTAACAGAGCTTGCAATAGTAACACTCGTCCGTTACCTGTTCATAATCCGCAGGCGTTAACCTCTTCACGTCGCTATCTTGTGCGTCAATCCGGTCAAACAGGGTATGAAATGAGGGGCAGAGGTTGAAGCAACGGCGGCACCCCTCGCAGACGTCAAAGACCCGCAACGTCTCTTGCATAACATCCGGCCGTTCCAGTTTGGATGCCGTAAGTGTAATGCCCTTCATACTCTCCCTTTAGACCGGCTTGAGCCCTTCGAGTCCCTTGGAGAACCGGTTGGCGTGCGATCGCTCGGCTTTCGCGAGCGTCTCAAACCATTCCGCCAGTTCCGCGAAGCCTTCGTCGCGAGCGGTCTTGGCCATCCCCGGATACATCTGCGTGTACTCGTAGGTCTCACCCTCGACCGCCGACTTTAAATTCGCTTCGGTGTTGCCGATCGGGACGCCCGTCACCGGATCCCCGACTTCCTTGAGAAAGTCCAGATGCCCGAACGCATGACCGGTCTCCGCTTCAGATGTATCTCGAAACAACCCCCCGACATCGGGATAGCCCTCGATGTCCGCCCGGCGCGCAAAGTACAGGTACCGACGATTCGCCTGTGACTCACCCGCGAAGGCCTCTTTCAGATTGTCGTAGCTTTTGGAGCCCTTTAAACTCTTCCCCATGCTTGCACCTCCTTCTGAATATTTCCTGTGAACATGACCTGAACATTTCTTGGGAACCCTTACCTGACCTTTTGCGTTGACCGACGTCGTGGCGTGCGGCACTCGCTGCAGTACCCGCGAAACTCGACACGGTGGGACTCCACGAGGTACCCGTTGGTGCTCTTCGTTGAAATTTTCAATTGATCCAAGGCGTCATCGTACAAATCCTCGATTTTCCGACACTTAAGACAGACCAGGTGGTGATGCCGGTCCATATTGGCATCGAATCGCGCCGCACCCTCCTGAACCGGCACATCAGCAATCAATCCGGCCTTTTTCAGTGATGTCAGGGTGTAGTACACGGTATTGAGTGACAACATGGGAAACATCGGCTGCACGGCCTGATAGATATCTTCCACCGTCGGATGTGAGTCGGTGTGGAGCATCATTTCATAGATGGCGTAGCGTTGCGGGGTCAACTTGAGCCCCTTTTGGCGGAATCGCTGCCGGACTTCCGCCGGCGTACTTTTCATCCTCGTGTGAATGTTGGTTGCTCCGAAACTTCCTAAACAGGAGTAACTCTACTTTTATTCCCCCGGACCAGGGCGAAGTTTAGAATTAATCCTATCTAGTTAAGGTTACTATCTATTAACATTGTGTGCAAACGAGAGTCAAGACCCTCACAGAAATTTTTTTAATTTGGACTACGGCGCGCCTGGTTTGAGAGCACAGGACGGAAGATCCTCGGTCAGACTCCGTTTTTCGAGATTGGCCGGCGCTACCCTTTCATCTATATGACCATCGCGATTCCGGTCAAGATAGAGGATGTCACGGGCAAAATCGGCGATGGCGAATGGGAATGGCTCCTCCTGCTCGAGACAGATTCGATACGCCACCGCAAGATGACCTTTGTATTCGATCCGATAAATGAGCATTCCTGAAAGCGGACTCGTGGTGACTGTCCGGGATTCCGTCGTCTCCATGTTTCGATAGGATGGAGCTTCAATGTGATCGGCTTGCACAATGGCGATTGGGCAAAGCAGGCCGGCAAAAAGAAGAGCGATAGAGTAGACCTTTGGTTTGGACATTTGTGATGATTATGGGATTGACGCACGAGGATTGACCTGAACGACCCCGGATATCTTGACGGGCACCCTATCCTCTCCGAACCGGTCCGTAGCGTTAAAAATGGAATACCGGTACCTTCCGGGGCGCTCAAACTGCAGCTGAACCGTTCCACCGGGTTGGATATAAGGAGGAAGAGATGCGGCCTCTTCCCAATCCGGAATCAGCTTGATTCCCTGGCCTGTCAGGTTGACCCAAGTGACGATGTCGCCAATTTGCACCTCAACATTTTCGGGCTTCAGAGCCATGGCAGGAGCCATCACTTGACTGTCCACCGTGACCCTGATGTCGGCAGCAAAAACAACAGAGAGGTTCGTAGCTGCTCCCATCGCTGCAATCAAGAGATTGATGAAGACGCTTTTTCGGATCATTTCACCCGCCCGCCCTGGAGTTTGCCAAGACAAACTCCTTCTCCCCTGGCACCCGCCCGCCCTGGAGTTTTATTTCACCCACCTGCCCCAAGCCTGCCAAGACAGGCTTTTGTCCCGTGGGACAAACTCCTTGACCATTGCACCCGCCCGCCCTGGAGTCTGCCTAGACAGACTCCTTGACCCCTGGTTCGCACCAGAGGAAAGAGTTCAAGGAGCGGGCGATTTATCCCGGTCCCCGGACCGTCCCTTTAATGATGGTTTCGATTTCTGGAGGGCAGGGTTCGCTCTGAGGAGCATTTGGATTTGTTCGTCTTTCGCGGCCAGACCCTTCCGGGCATCTTCCAGCGAGACGGTGAGTTTTTTCACAATTTCAACCAGGTCCGTGACCTGGGTTTCGAGCGTTTTGATCCGTTCCGTCAAGGCTCGCACATTGACCTGGGAGTCCTGTTGAGTGACGGTAGACGCCTCTGAGCTTGTCGGTCTCCGACGTTCGTCCATCGAAGAAGCTGTCACCGCAATGTCAGGCGCTTGCCGTGCATCGGCAAAGAACCGCTGATAATCGATCACCACTTGTGTCTCCGGGTTCGCCAGTAGCTGAGCCGCCACGCTAGGCTCTTGTTTGATCACATAACGACTCGGAGAAAACAACACAACAAAATCTGGCGGGACTCGCTGCGCGGCAGCCGGGCCTCGGTTAAACGACGACTGGTAAGGAGTCGGAATCGTGGACTGTTGGCCGCCTTCAGGGGCTCGATAACGGTCCAGGACGAAATGAAATCTTTTTCCTCGAATCCAAACCTTGCCTGACGTCAATTCGGATCTGCCGGGATCGCTCAGGGCAAACGAGACTCGTTCTTCCGGAGAAACCCGCGCAATGGCTTCCTTAAGGTGGGGCGCCAGAGCCGCGATTTCAAATTCGTCGAATGCGGGCTCCCGGGTCGGCCCTGAGACGAGCGATTTTAGTAAGCCCGGTTGCCGTTCCACCTCCACCCCTTTGAGGAGCATGGCCACTTGTGATGTCTCCAATGTAACTGGATGGTCATTCTGTCCTGACCTTCCAGAAGTTACGGATGGATCGGCTTCGCGAGAGACACGAACCTTCTCGTCTTGGTACACCGTCGCGGAGGAATTTCCGATCCCTGAGCATCCTGCGCCAAGCGAGACAGTCAACATCACAAGTCCCCAAAAAACGATGTACAAGATTCCCACAGGCGATTCACCCCCAATGAAATGGAGTTTTTTGCCCTCATTGCGGTTGATTGTACCAGTATCGTTCATCGGGGTGATAGCGATACCACACACGGACCGTGGTTTTCACTTTCGTTTCTCTCTCATCGTTGTTGAAAGGGATATCCTCCAAAAAGGGCCTTGAGCGGGGCCTCCGAGTGTTCTTTCATCATCGTGTCCATCCGCTCCATGCGCTTGCTGATCGACCCCTTCATGCCGGGATCTTGGACCATTCCCTTCATGAGGCCCATCATTTCATTCTGCATCTCCATCAATTCGTGCATCATCTCTCGATCTTTTTGATAAAGGCGGGCGTATCCCTCCTCGAACAGCGCTTGCGATGGCCGCGTCGCGTGCTCCTTCATGAGAGCGTCCATGCGTTCCATCCGCTTAGTAATGGTCTCTTTGTCGGCGCCTTGAGCCATTCCCTTCATGAGACCCATCATGTCCTGAAGGCTTTCCATCATCTCATGCATCATTTTCTGATCCTGCTGGTAAAGACGGCCGTATCCTTCTCCAAATAGAGTTTGGGACGGCGGGTCAGCAGCGAACAAGGGACCCGTCAGGATGGCTCCGCTAAGAAGAATAATCGCTATCGAGCTGACAGACCGTAGATGCCCACCTCTTGACCTGATCGTAAACTTCCTCATAGCAGCCTCCTTGACGTTCGTTCCCATACGCGAGCTGTCGGTAGATCGGGCTACTGCATTGGCATCAATGCTGCCTGAGCGGACCCTGCGATTTTGGGCTCCTGTCAAAAAAGGAGCGCCGGCCGTCCTTTAGCAGGGCATCCGAAGTTCAGGAGGGCTGCTATGCACACAGACCCCTTCGAATGGCTGTTGCCCAAGAACGACCGGCTACTGTGGGTCAGGGTCGCCCACCTCCCGGAAGCGCACAGGCTATGGAGCCGACATATACTGGCGCCTCACAACGTACCTTACTTCAAACGAAGTCTGGCCGAACCTCAGAACTGATAGCGCATTTCTAAGACACCAACCGTCAGATTGCTGGCGTTCTGTGTCGTGGGATTCCCGCCGATGCCGACTGTCGCCGCAGTCGGCGCCTCAAACCAGTTCCCGGGAAAAAGCATGCCCAATCCGGCCGTGAAGCTCAGCTCTTTCGTGATGGCATACCTGAGAAAGAAATCCAATTCCGTTCCAATCTCATCGCCGCCTTTAATGAAGTTCGGACTGCCGGCAGCGGATTGGATTGGCCGATCGCGCGCGGCCTTGTTATACAAGACATCGAACTCGAGACCGAGCTTCGGCAGGGCGGGCGGTGTAGCGATGGCTGCAAACTTGATCGTATTCAAGCCGGACCCGGCAAAGCAGCCAGGCCGGCCGCCCAGCCCGCCTCCGCTGAAGCTCGGGCAGGTGCCGTCCACGGGTGCCGGCGAGCGCGCGCCCACGTTGGTCACGATGATTCCCAGCGGAAAATCGCCGTTAATGCCGTTGATATTCGTGCGCTTTCCGCTGGACAGGTCTCCTGCATCTTGCCCCGAGGCGTGCACGAGGGACAGGCCAAGATTGACAAACATAACGTTCACGTCTCCACCGACGTAGATATTGTGGCCCTGGAGAAGAGCGCCGCGGGTCAACGGATCTTTCACAACTCCCCGGATGAGATCCGCTTCAAAAATTCCATGGACGATGCCGAGCTTCGTCTCACCCGCCGCTCCAAAGATGAGCGCTTCCGCATTGGCACTGGTGCCATACGCGGGCAATGCCGGGTTGGGCTGAGAAATAAAAGTCGGGGTCCGGTCCTTGTACAATCCGACGAAGAGATCGGCCTTCGTGGTCGGATTCGGCTTGACGCCAATGTTCGCCACATACAGGTCCGTATCGCCTCCGGTAAGCCCAGACGTCCCATTGCCGATAAACACACCACCGGATCCGGCCGACCGGGTGGAGTCGAAAATCTTGAGATCTCCAAGGGTCAATTTGGCTGCCCCAAGAGGCACATCCAAAACAAAGGCATCCACGGCATCGGCGACCAGAAGGCCGTGTCCCAATTTGAACACCTGTCGGCCCGCGGCGAAGCTCGCAACAGGAGTGTTCAGTTTAATGTAGGCTTGGAGAATGGTGAAGGTATTCTGTGTACATGCCGTAGGAGTCCCGCCCCCGCATGTCACCGCCGAACTGCTATTGGGACCGAAGGCCACATTTCCGAACCTCGAATTCCCCGTGCCATTGGAACTGGTGAGATCGGTCGTCACGACTCCTTCGACATTGACGGGACCGGTCCCGCTTTTTGCGACGAAATTAATGATGAAGCGCTCAGAATTGTAGGCGTTGTTGTCCTTGATCGAGCTGTTGGCATCCGTGAGATTATTGTTGTAGAAGCCCCGGATACGAAAGTCTCCATCCACCTTGAGATCCACGGCGAACAGAGGAGAGGCAGGAAGCCATGCAAGAACACCGGCGACCGCTAAGACCAGTAATTTTCTCATAACCAGCCTCCTCATAGACCCTGATGTTGGATCGTCTTCACAAAAAAAAAGCCCATCCCGGGTTTCATCCCGAGGATGGGCTTCTGAGCCTCAATGGGCTTCTGAGTCTCGACGCCGTCAGGCGTCTGAAGATGTGTTAGGACTCAATGCCGGTCTGGATGCATGCCTCGCGTCTTTGATATCCAACGAGTTCATTTGCTGACATCGAGGACACTTCACCTCCACATGTGCCGTTCCCACCATGTCCCATCGCATCAGTAGCCGACCACAGCGTGCACATCGCACCTCTTTCAGCACGATACTAGCCGTGAACATTGCGCTCTCTCGTAACGACTAGCCGCATTCACCGTGATCGCCGGCACTCGGCCGGGTGAAGGAATGTGTGCCGATCTGAGGCAGCACATCGCCTGAGGTGTACCTGTACGCGCGGCCCACTTTTTTGGTGACTCTTTCTTCATAGCGCTTGATCAGATCATCAAGCTCCCGCTGCATGCGTTTCAGCTCGATCATGTCCCAGTCGTAGCCTGTCTCATCAACCAGCCGGCGCATCTTGTCGAAGCGGATCTCCGCTTCACCGATCCGGCTCCGCAATTCTCCCAATTCTCCATTCATACGTGCTTCCTTTACGACGAGCCGGTTCGCTGGACTCTGACCCAGAAGTTGCCGTCGGGGAATTTGCCGCCGTAATAGGGATCACTCGCCGATGGCGAGGGAACGCCGGGCGTTCGAAACGAGAATTCGGCCGCCAGCTTTCCATCCCGGGAGACGGCCTCGTAAAGATCATATGGCGGCTCGGAGTGCGGCGTCTTTTTGACGATCGTCCAGTCTTTCTTCAGCAATCGAAGAAATTCCTCGAATTGCGATTGCGAGAGCGATGTAAAGAGATTCTCAAAGTCGCTCCGCACATCGGCCCACGCCGCCCCCTGCTCTCCACGCGCTATCTTTCGCAATACAGTCGCGCCATCAAACCTAAACGAGGTGACTACCCGTCCCTCCATTTTCATGGGTAAGGAAAGGGGCTGGTATTCCTTGGCCTGAAACCAGACCACCAGCACAGAATTCGGTTTCCCGGACTGAAGCGCCGCGACCGACGGGGACTGAAGGGAGGTCGGGAGGGAAGGTTGTCCGTGCCGATTGATCATCTCCTGCGCCGTCTCCCCGGGAAAGGCGGCCGCCTGAGTGACGCTGATTCCCAAGACGGCCGCCACGCCGACTGCGATCATCAACAGTGTGTCGTTGCTCTGCCGCTTACCTGTTCTCATTTGGGGGCCCTCCTGATGACTGCCTGACCACGAATCTACTTTGGTATAGTTCCTTGCCGGCTCAAGATCCGGATGGCGCCGCGCCGATTTTCATGATCTGCCCTTGATTATTCCAGTTCATGTAGGCTTCCAGGGCATTCATCTCCTTACTGCCCAATGGAAATGGCTTACCCTGATTGGGTACAGCGATGCACCAGCCCATCATTTCCTGGACCGTGGCGACGTGCCCGAGCTGGGGCTTGTACTTGGGATACGTCTCAGGATGGGTGACAGCTCCGTCGGCATGACACATGTTGCAGGCTTGTCCGTTGCCGCTCATCGGCATGTCCCGGCCATGCCAGAGCTTGTCCCCGAATGCGATCAACTCCTGGAGCTCTTTGTCGCCGGTCATGAGCACGTTCCGATCCAGGATCTCCCCGCTCTGGGCATCCTTGCGCTGCCCTTCCGTGGCGAGACCGGGAAGCGTTTGAGTATCCATCGCTCTTTGGGCATTGACCAGCAACGGGACCAGCAAGACCGTCGCCCCGGCGAAAAGAAAGAGAACTCGGCCCTTCGTCAGTTGGCTTTTCATACCCGTCTCCCCTTTCATGAAACTTTCTCGCGGGACCATTCCCGGTAAGCTATGTCCACACCACCCGCTTCTCCGACCTGCATCACGTCCCATCCAAGCCCGCCGAAGATGTTCGCCGGGTTTGCCCGGGGCATCATGGGCGAACCGGCGGGAAGTCCGCTGGTTGGATAGGGATGTGGCCACCCAGTAGACAGACTGCTGGCAAATTTAATGTTGCCGATCTGGTTTTTGACGATGTGGTGGACATGGCCATGGATAACCTGCACTTGCTCATACCCCCCCAGCAACAAATGGACTTCCGGGGCATCCTCGGTCCAGAAGTTCCACGGCTTGTAGTAGTAATAGAGGGGCGAGTGGGAGAAGATGATGATCGGCGTGGTCTTCTTTACTTTCTTGAGATCATCGCGGAGCCAGCCGAGTTGCTTCTCGCCGACGTGGAACGGACCGGGCAACGGATGATTCAACGTACCGGCAATGTCCATCCGCTCTTCTGCCGACAGGCCACGGTTGGTCCAAAAGTCCCTGAGCATAACGGTCATCAACGCGATGAAATGCACCCCATTCTGATCCCAGGAATAGGTGGTCTTGCCGTAGTGCTTGTTAAAGGACTCGCCCATATCGAGGTACCAATCGTGCTCCCCCGTGATAAATTTCGACTGTCCCTTGATTGGTCCTATCAGCTCATCGAAGAATTTCATCTGCTCATCCGAGCCGTCGTGCACCATATCGCCCATGTTCATGATGAAGTCCGGCTTGGGATCAAGTTTCATGATCTCCTGGACGCTTCGCTCCACTCGCAACTTCATGTAGTTGTTTTTGGGCCCCATCGTGTGCTGGTCTGCAATGACCGCGAAGGTAAAGGGCTTCGCCCCGCTTTTCTGTCCCCATGCATTGGAGGGGGACAAGAAGTCCAGCGTGACCACGCCCCCGACCGAGGCGGCAATGCCGACAAACGCCGACATTTTCATAAAGTCCCGTCGCGACACATCCGCCGCCATGAGGCGGTCGAGAGCGTCTTTCTTCTCGCTCATGATCGTTCCTCCTCGTCGTTCACAATGCCTCCCCAAGAAAGCATTGATTCTCCCCTGCTGAAGAACCAAAAAGTGGTAACACGTCATCAGACCATTTGCCGTGGTTTCCTCGTCACCTCACCCCCTTTCGGATTTGGGTTGCATTCGAGTGCTCTCCCACGTCCCGCTTGATGCAACTTTGATAGTCACTAAACAGTAACGCTTTCATTTTTATTCCCAGTTCTCAGGAACAAATGCCATTCCCCTCGCCACCGATAACACGGGCGGGCTTGAATACAAGGCCTTTATCCCGGTCGACCGGACATGTCCCTTGAGGACCAAGGGGTCGCTACGCTGCTTGTCGACTCGCCTGGGTTGAAAGGTTGTAACTAAATGGCATGTAGGGGGGACAAACGCAGAGTGTCATCTTCCAGGACCACTAGGGCCCTGGACGCCCATCTACGCTTCGGACCACGCACCTAAATTCGCAGTGACGCCTGCATTGCTGCGCATGCAGCCCTTTAGTTGATCAGAATGTCCGGATCGTGGCTTGCATGGCATGGCCGTTGAGATTGCATTGAAAGCCATACGTACGGTCTTTTCTCGCGTAGAACCAGATCACGACCTCTTCCCCAGGCGAGAGAAGGACCTTCGCCACTTGCGTGTGGTCATATTCAATCACTCCAGTGCCGGCGATTAATACAAGCGTGTCGTACTGGAACAATTCTCCTGATAAGACCTCATGTTGTATCGGGCCTTCTTCGCGATTCTGAATCACAAGCACTGCAACAGCCTCAGCCGGGAATATCAAGGTGTCCGGGTAGAAGCTTAATTGTGCGATTTGGACGAGATCTCCGGATGCACTCCACGAACTGCTCGCATGGGACACGGGAACTCCCAGGAGCATCACCATCACAATGGCAGCTGCTAGGTGTCCGCAATACGACGTCATGCTTCTACCCGCTTTCTGGTTGAGGGGCCGCTCCGCGTTCGGGCTGAGACCGGGCGCCGGCCACGAATGATGAATTGACGGTCGGGAAGATGGCACAGACAATCCACCCGTATCCAGCGCTCATGGTAGCCACTGCCGTCACAGATGCGACAGAGCTCATCCGGCGATGGACACCGGCAAAACCAACGGATAAGGACTTCCATCGTCGTTTTCCTTTCATCAAGGGGTCTGACGGCCTCGAAAGCCATAGCTGACAATAGCGGGGGATCACATAAAAATGCGATTTGCAAATCGGAAGGATTCTATAAATTTTCTATAAAGTCTGGCCTCCTACCTGGAATGTTGAAGCCGACGATATCCCCGGCTGAGATCGGAGCTTTTTGACGCGCGATCGTCGGAGAGGCGAGGATTACGCGAAGAGGTGCAGGCAGTCCTGTTTTAAGCGTGCGACGTCAATGGGTTTGGGGGTATACCCAATGGCCCCCAGCTCGATGGCCTTCTTTATTTTTTCCTGGTCCGGATCTGCAGACATCATGATGACAGGAATGTGGGCGTGCCAGCGGCGGAGCTCTGCAAGCATCGTCAGACCATCCATGACGGGCATCTCAACGTCCAATAGAATGCCGTCTACCCATGACGATTTCACGATGCTCATACCAAGGAGACCGTTGGCGGCCGTAACCAGCACAAACCCCAGCGCTTGAAGGCGGTCATGCAGCATCACACGGATGTCATCATCATCATCAACGATTAAAATTCGACGCTGCATGGAGACAGACCTCGCAAGCTTACCCTAGCGCTAGATTGCGTAAAGTTCCTATATGAGAACCGGCTTGCCGGCATAAATGTTCTGTAAAAATGCCGGCCTTAGCCGGGTACGGCTGGGAGAGGCGTGGAGACTTACGAAGCGGGTTCTGTTGATGTGTCGGTACAGAATCTATATCCGACTCCTGGATCGGTCAGAATGAACCGCGGCCGTGCCGGATTTTGTTCCAACTTCTTTCTGAGGTGTCCCACAAACACCCGAAGATATTGCGCCTGATCGCTATAGGACGGACCCCAGACGGCTTTGAGAAGAATCCTATGGGTGAGGACCTTCCCCGCATTCTCAATCATATACTTCAGCAGATCGTACTCGGTCGGCGTTAATTTCACGACCTCGTTGTGCAGTCGCACCTCGCGCCGATCGTAGTTTATTGAGAGGTCTCCGTAGACGCAGATCGGCTCGGAGCTGTGTGCCCCGGCCGCTCTTCGCAGCACGGATTTAATCCTCGCCAGCAGCTCCTCCATGCTGAATGGCTTCGTCACATAGTCATCCGCGCCCAATTCGAGCGCCTCCACTTTCTTTCGCTCATCGCCGATTGCTGAGAGGACAATAATGGGAACGGCCAATTGCTGTCGAATCCTGCGGGTCAGCTCAATACCATCGATACCGGGCATAAGGAGATCCACGATGATGACGTCGGGTGTCCGATTCATGATGGCTTGAAAGGCCTGCTCCGCCCCGTCGGCGGTATACACCGCATAGCCTTTGCCCTCGAGATTTACCTGCAAAGACCGCCGGATCTGCGGCTCATCGTCTACCACGAGAATCCGCGCTCCCTGACTCATACAGGGCGGCTTAACGGATCGGGCCGGTCTGACGCTGCTGCAGGCATGGGTGCCGGGAGCGTAAATGCTATCGTCGTCTGCTCGCCGGGGGTGGATTCGGCCCAAATGCGGCCGCGGTGAGCCTCGATGATTCCCTTACAGATAGTCAGACCCAAGCCCGTCCCATGAATCATTCGTCCGCGGTCCGTGCGCACCCGGTAAAACCTGGTAAAAACACGCTCAAGATCCTCGGGCGGAATACCCTCGCTGTGGTTGGATACTCTCACTTCAATTTCCCGGGCTGTGAGTCTCGCATCAATTCGGATAGGGGAGCCAGCCGGGGAGTATTTGACGGCGTTGTCCAACAGATTCACCATGACCTGCTGGATTTCCACGCCATCTACGAACACGGCAGCCGATTCCTCTGACAAATGGCAATGCAGCGGACGAGCTCGGAGCGTGGGGCCCACCCGCCGGACGGCTCCTTCCACAAGGTCTTCGAGCAAGTACCACTCACACCGCGGCGCGACCATACCTGCTTCGAGCCTTGACATATCGAGAAGGTTATCCACCACCCGATCCAAATAATCGATCTCTTGATCAATCCCCTCGAGAAATTCCTTGCGTAGTCCTACAGCCATGGTTCCAAAGTTTTCCAGCAAGCTCGACACGGTTGTCTTAATCGCGGTCAGAGGCGTTCGAAGCTCGTGGGATACTGATGACAGAAGAGCCGATTTGAGCGAGTCACTCTGCCGAAAGGCCTCAATCCGTCTCGCTTCACTGACACGTAACTCTTCTTCCGCACGCTTGCGTTCAGCAATTTCACTCTCCAGGGAGCGATTGGCCTGAATGACCTGTCGTGTCAGAAGAATGCCCAATACCACGACAAGCAAGCCGATGGCCGCTTCCCATTCAATCATGGTGGCAATCTTCAACTCTGAATGTTCAGCGAACAGCTTGACGGCGTCATTGGCCGTCTCCTGCAGGCGGACGTTAAGCTCAAGAAGTCTCGAGAGTTGAGGAGCGTAGGCCGGACTGCTGATGGGCAATTGCAGAAACTCGTCCGCCTTCACCGTAAAGTCTCGGATCAATGCCTTCTGCTCGGCCAACTTGGCTCTGAGAGCCGGAGTAGGTGCCGGCGGCAATTGGATCTTCTCATCTCTTCCAAGCGTGACCACTGCGAGGCCGCCGTCCGTGAGGGCGTCGAGTGTCTTGTTCAGGACGTCCCGTGTGTACGCGTAGTCGGCAGGCAGCCCGTGCGCGGTCAGCAGGAGCTCCTTCACGTGTCTCTGGTTCAGCATGCGCTGGCGACCGGCCATATCGACGACCAATGCATCTGACTTCTGCTCGTGAAGAGTCACAATTGTGTAGAAGAGGATCCCGACGATTGTCAGGATAAACAGGGTGGTGAGCATGGTTAGTTTTTGAACTGGGCGCAGTCCTCGCGGAACCCAGAATACGTGGTTGATACCCACGCTCACATTGTAACTCAATTACGGGTCACCGATTCGGTGACTGGAACGCCGCCAGAAAGGGCCTGTGGGCCCCCGGGCGAACACTCGCCCGGGGGTAATAGGGGAAGAAGTTATTTCCCGGAGCCTGCCTTTGGCGCGGTCTCTGTCCCTGAGTTGGTGCCGGGAGTTGCGCCGCCGGGGGTTCCTGGCGCCCCTGAATCCATTTTGGAAGGAGTCGACAATTCCGTGCCTGACTCTGAGCTCTTTTCCGAGCTCCCAGAGCCGGACGTTTCGCCTGCCCGCTTTCCCGAACGTGTGGAATCTTTCCGGTCCGCCTTCTTTTTTGCCGCGGGCGGCGTCGTTTCACCTTCAGGAGTGCCACTGCCTACACGGTCAACAGCATAGGCGAATGTTGTCCAACCGAAACTCAGCATTGCCGTCAACGCTATCTGCGTAAAAACAGTTTTCATCGCGGACCTCCTTGGATATGAATGACGACCTCTTGGACACAGTACCTGAAACGAGAGCGTATAAAGCTCCCTCATTTGTAGCATGTGGATTATGATATTGCGGGGAATAAAAGCGAGTCGCAGTTAAAACGGAGCAGGCAAAAAGGGAGCTCGTTAAATCCCTTGTTCGGAAAGCCTCTTGATCGCTTCTTGATCCTGGCCATGCCCATGGCAGATGAGGCAGGCCTTTTTATTAATTTCCTGTTGATCGGACACAAACACGTAGGCCAGTCCTTCCTGCGCCCAGCTCAAGGTTTGAAACCCATGATAAGTCGATTGGTAGAAGCGGGACTCCTTCACCGTGAACTCGCGCGCTCCGAAGAGGTCCACTCCTTGTGCGGCCGTCATGACAAGGGACAGTCGGTGTTTGTCCATCTCGTAAGCCAGAAAAACCACCTTTTTTCCTTCCATCTCAATGAGCCGCCCCCCGAGTAATCTGAGGTTCTTCACCGGATCCTGACCTAGCGAAACCGGAAAATTTGTCCGCTTCTCGAACCATAATCCGACTTGGACGGGATCACGGCTCGCGATATCCAAGGGTACATTCCCATTGAGGTACTCTTGATGAGTGTTAACCGCCGCGTTGACGAGAGCGGGAACCGGCTTCCTTTCCGGTGAAAAGAAAACGGCCATTGCTATAAGAAACAGCACGGCCATCGGCAGGGCGGGGACCGCCACCATTCGGAGATATTTGCGTGAGCGCTCGCCCGCGACGGATGTCTTCAAGGCCATCTTGACCTTCTGTTCAAGATGGCGCGGGGCTACTGCAGACGGCAGGGACTCTTTGACCAAGTCCAGAAAAAGCTTTTCATTGCGATACAACACTGCACATTCCGGACAACTATCAAGGTGAGTCTGAACATCCACGGTCTCTTTCGCGCTTAACTCACCATCCAGGTAAGCATGCATAATTCTGAACATCGCCTGACAGTCCTGCATCTACACGAGTCTCCTCGTCAAATTCGTAGGTTTTAGACCATGACTCCCCGAGCTTTGCACTGAATAATCGCGTAAAAATCGCCTCAGCATGTCGCGTGCACGAGACAGTCTCGACATCACTGTCCCGATCGGACAGTCTACCAATTGCGCAATCTCTCCATAACTGAACCCTTCCACATCTTTGAGAATGACCACTAGCCTGAATGTCTCAGGGAGCAGCGCGAGAGCTTTTTCGATGTCCTTTGAAAAGACCTCATCCCGTAAGCTTGACGCAGGGCTACGACCCATTGCGTCCCAAAGAGATTGAGATTCTCCTTCCTCATCGGGAAGGACATCACGGCAGAGAACCATACGAGCCTTCTGGGTGGATTGGTTGAGAAAGATATGTTTCATGATGGTGAATAACCAGGCCTTGCAGTTCGTTCCATGCTCGTATTGATGAAAAAACCGATAGGCGCGCAGGAATGTCTCTTGGACGAGATCTTCGGCTTCATCCGGACGACCCGTAAGGAGCAAACCGAATCCATAGAGCGCATCAAGACATGGAAGGGCCGTTTCTTCGAACAACCGACCCTTCTCCCCATTCATGAGGAAACCCTCGGCTTTCGTAAGATGCCTGCCTTCTCAGAAGATAGAACGCCCGCTCAAGCAGTCGTCTCTCTCTATCTTTTAAAACAGGGCGGGCCCTCGATTTATTCCCACAAAAAGAGCCCCTTCGACAAAAGAACCCCCTATAGGTTAATGAGTCAAATGGCTGCCCGCCGCCATGAAAAACAACATCGGGATCGAGAGCATGAAGTTCACACGTGACGCGAGCAGGGCGGTACGCCCCCAACCAGCCATTTCCGGGGGCGGGGGAGTGGTGCTCGCAGCGGAGACCGCGGCAATGATCCTCTTCTGATTCGGCCAGATGACGAACCAGACGTTCGCCCACATGATGATCCCCAGGAGGCCTCCGATGCCCACCGCGATGGCACTGGTGCTGCCCATGGTTTGTCCATAGTGATAAAAATACAGGAGCAACCCCGCTAGCACCGTCACGGTCGCGCCGTGCCTGAACCAGGCTAACGCGTTCGGCATGAGCTTTGGAATGACGATATTTTTGGTCGGGCCATCCAAGCTTTTCATGAATCCCGCATTGACCACGTTAAAGAAATACAACAACCCAATCCAGGTAATCCCCGCCAGGAAATGCAGCCAGCGTACCACCACCCCATACCAATCGGCATTTGCCGCGACGCCCGTCCCCGCAACATAGAGGCCTACGAGAACGACCGTGAGGGCGACGCCCACGCCGATTGTCTGATTGGCATTATCTAATGGATTCATAAGACTATTCCCGCCTTTCCTGGCTCAGAGGTTCACTGCGTGAGGCATTATCGAGAGCCCGAATTTCGTTGTCAAGGTGCGGACGATTCGGAGGGGCCATCAACGGCTCAGATCATCGAGTCCACGACGCCGCACATTTCCTTCACGAGCGCCGCTGATTTCGCAAGCGCGGCCTGTTCTTCTTCATTGAGAGAGAACCGCACAATCTCCTCGGCTCCCTGGCGGCCGAGCTTCACCGGCACACCGATAAAGACGCCGTTCATGCCGTACTCTCCCTGACACAGCGCCGCACAGGGGACAATCTTTTTGCTGTCTTCGAGAATGGCCTCGACCATATTCACAATCGATGCCGAGGGGGCATAGTAGGCGCTTCCGGTTTTCAGGAGACTGACGATCTCCGCGCCGCCGTCCCGTGTCCGCTTCACCAACGCCTCAATGCGATCGTCGGGCAGCCATTCGCGCAACGGCACTCCCGCAATGGTCGTGTAGCGGATCAAAGGGACCATCGAATCGCCGTGTCCTCCAAGTACCATGGTGTGTACATTCTCGGACGAAACCTTCAACTCCGCCGCGATGAACGCGCGGAATCGCGCGGCATCCAAGGCCCCGGCCATCCCGAGAACCCGTTGGCGCGGAAACCTGCTGACCTTATGCGCCACATACGTCATGACGTCGAGCGGGTTCGTCACGATCATGAGAATCGCATCCGGCGAGACCGCGACCGCCTGTCGTACGACGTCTCTCACGATCTTGGCGTTCGTTTCCAGTAACTGCTCCCGGCTCATGCCCGGTTTTCGAGGGACACCGGAGGTGATAATGACCATGGCCGAGCCGGCGGTCGCCTTATAATCTGCCGTCCCCTCAATTCTCGCATCCGACCCGACCAGGGGGCAGGCTTGGGAGAGATCCAATGCTTTGCCCTGAGGAATGCCGTCCACGATGTCGAGCAGGACGACATCGAAACAGCCGGCTTCCACCAGACGCTGGGCCGTCGTCCCGCCGACGTTCCCGGCTCCCACGACCGTGATTTTCTCGCGTCCCACTGGTCCTACCTCCCGCTGGGGTCAGAGTCGACTTTTAGCTACTCGACCCGTGCCAGGGCCAGCCCAGCTGTTTAAAAGTCGACTCTGACCCCAATTGTTCCTATCTCTGAACCCGTTTCCTATGTATCGTCGTCATGAGAGGCCCACCCGGAAACCTTAAAATTGATCGTGCATACGAAATTTTCGCCTAAATAGAAATTCAACTTGATCTTTTTCTTGCCGTAGGTCTTCCCCAAAAACTCCTCCGGGCAATCGATCAAATCTTGAAACATACCGGGCTCGTAGCGGCCTAATTCGATGAAGCTCACGATCATGCCGGTCTTGATTTCCTGCAGGACCTTGAGCCGGCATTGCGGGAAGATCTCCCAAAATTTAAGCTCAATGTCCTCCGGGGTAGGCTCACGCCTGAATGCAAATTTCGCCTGACGGCGAACATAGGGGTAGGCATGCCCGGTGAAGAGCTTGTACACCCACTTGGGGATCTCCTTTTTGCCGGCGCCGTGCCCGGACGATTCGATCATGTCGTCAGCATCCTGTATATCCCCGGCAGTCGTTCCGGGAGACTTTGCACTCGATCGATGATCATATAGCTCACATCCCCGTACATTCGCCCGAGATACCCGGAAGCCCCGTCGTCCACGGTGATGCAGAAGACATGCACCCCCTTGGCTTTAGCCTCACGCAATGCGGCTTTTGTGTCTTCGAGCGCATATTCATCGGCGTAGAGATCATCAAGAGGGCGGCCATCGCTCAAGAGCACCAGCAATTTCACGCGTGCAGATCTCGACGACAAGCGATGCGCAGCATGCCGGATCGCAGCCCCATCGCGATTCTGCTCCAATGGGCGGACCGCATCGATGCGCTCCCAAATCGCTGGTCCGTAACGTTCCTCAAAGTCCTTGAGCACCTGAAACTGGATCTCACGGCGGGACTGTCCCGAGAATCCATACAGCGCGTACTGATCCCCGATGGCCTCCAGCGCTTCCGCAAGCAGGACAATTGCTTCCTTCTCCACGTCTATGACGCGCGTTCCCCCCGTCCCGATCTGCCGCCCTGTCGATCCGCTCAGGTCTACCAGAAATGCCACCGCCACATCGCGTTCGCGGCGATCCCGCCGGATATAGACATCTTCGGTCGGACTTGTCTGGGCCTGGCGGTCCACAAGACTTTCGATCGCCGCCTCCATATCCACTTCTTCCCCATCCCTCTGCCGACGCATGCGCTGCAGAGCCACCGGTCGAATCCCTTCGAAATAGCGCCGTATGGTCCGGATAGTTCCGCCATACGTCATTTTCGTCCGTTCCACAAAACTACTCGACCCTCCGGAGCCTGCCTGCTCGATCACCCGGCACCATTGATTGCGATAGTCCTGAATCACCCCGTCCCATTCATCATAGAAAAAGACCCGGGGACTTTTCTTTGGGGAGAGTACCCCTCCCGTCATACCAGTGTCCGGCTCCTTGTTCAGATCTGGGTCTACGGATCGTGCCTGGCTGGCTCTCTCGGTCCGGTCCGTTTGCTGGAACGAATGTTGTCCGGGGATTCGCTGTGAACTCCTGCCTGCCCCCTGTTCATCCCATCGGTCTGCGTCCAATCCCGGTTCTTCCAGGCTCTGAGTCTTTTCGTCCATCGTGGCGCTGACGCGGGCGGCCTCCAAGGATCCACGATGCACAAAGTTGACCAGGGGCCGGTACGTTTCCCCTTGTGCCTCGCCTTGCCGCGGCCTGTCCGGTGCGCTTGATTCCTCGGTGGTTTCCGCAGCCCAGCTCTCGCTTGCGGCGGTGAGTTCCTCGATGAGCACATAGGTCCGATGCACGGCCCGAACGACTGCTTCCGCTGAGCCATAGGGAACGATGGCGCTCCGCAGTAATGCCCAGGCGCGATTCACGACCTCCTCCAACGCAAAAGGCGTCCGAATCCCTTCTGGAGGGTCGGCGGAAAGCTGCAGCAGCAACTCGACAATCATCTCTTTGATGGACATGCCATGCGTGAGCGAGCGCTTAGACCGCTCCTCCGTCAGCAGTTCTGTCATGTCTCGCCGTAACCCTGCGTACTCGGCCTTTAGGCTTGCGTCTATCCGGGCATCTTCGGCCAGCTTCCAAAGGTCCCGGATCAGAAAGGGCTGCGGATAGCATTGAAACAGATCATCAAGGGTGGCGAGACGCGCCGGCACTTGCCGGCCATATCGTAGGCACGCTTGCGCGGCCAGATCCGCGACACGTCCCAGATCTAAATCGTACGTACCGTATTCAAAATGCCCTGCTTCGTGCGCCGTCATGAGTTTGTACAGGCGGAGATTGTCCTCCCTCGTCGGATAGCGCCGAACCCGCGCAGGCAACCGGATGATACCCTCACCGGAGGAGGACTGCATCGATGTGGGCTCACCAGCTTCGTCCTGTTGAGGACGGATACTCACCGGCTTTCCGCTCAACCCTTCAGCGAACAGCTTCAGCACGCGGACCACTCTCTTCAACGCGACGCCGCTGGCCGCCGTCTCTATGGCCTCCAGCGCCTGGCGAGTCTCGGTCGCAAAGTAGGCCCGGGCAGCCTCGGGATTGTAGTCCAACACCACCATTCCGCCTTTAAACCATCCTTCAAAGCGGTCAGACGCCGATACCGACGACGCGCCGGCGTCATTCATACCAATGACCTCGATCACCTCGGGCGCCCGTCGCAAATAGGCGAGACAGGCTGCAGCGTCCTTCTCCCCCACAAGCATCCCGTATTGAAGCACCCTCTCTTGCCATTCGGAGGCAGCGATCCGGTGTAACAACCCGGGCGTCTCCCCCAGCAATACAACGGCGACCTCTGGATCCCGGTCCGCTGCGCTCAAGGCCAGGGCCAACAGCCGCCTCCGTGTTGCGGGCGTCGGGAGATCTGCGAGCAGCACGGCGCTCGTCCGCAAGTACGTGAGCGCCGCAATGTAATCCGGTTTACCGAGACTGTTCGTCGTGACCAGCTTCAGGCTGAGTGCGGCCCAGCTTTTCAGATCATCCAATGGCAGGCTATTGAGCAATTCCGGGCTTCGGCGAAAATACTCCACCCCGATGACATAATCGCATCGCGCCAGATCGGCGCCGATGGTCGACCAGACCGAGAGTTGATCGACGCCTGTGCGCGCGGTCACGGCTCCGACTTGGCGGAAGGCTTCGAGCGCCAGCGGCCCGTCCTGGTCTGCCACTTCCAGCGCTATCCGGAGCGCCGCGCTCCGGGCGGCCGGAGGGAGGAGCTTCAGAATGGCCTCACTTTCGCTGCAGTATTTGATCCCAATGGCGCCCGAGCGTTGGGTCAGTGACACCGCCAGATCTGTCCAGAGAAGAAGCACCTCGTCGGACACGGTCCCCACAAGTCTGGCAAGGGTGTCTATCGCAAGCGATGCCACTTTGCGGGAGCAGTCGCGCAACTCGGCGAAAAGGGACAGAAGATCCGAGGCGTGTCGAGAGGTCGCCACGAGACCGGCGAGGGCGCGGGCTTCATCCGCATTCATAAACTCTGCGAACAACCCTGAAAACTCTGAGGATAGATCGGCTTGCATGGGCGGCGATTATAGCATACGGGTGCCGATCAAGCTGAAGGGGGGAATTGGGGTCAGAGTCGACTTTTGGCTGATCTACCCTTGAGGCAACGCAAGACAATTCAAAAAGTCGACTCTGACCCGCTGGCTCACGAAAAGGCCTCAAATTGACAGCCAGGGGATGCCACCCTACAATGCCAAGTGACGAAGGAGCGTTTCATGGAACCCAGCGACAAGAGCCTCCAAAAGATGCGGAAATTCGTGGCGGGTTTCGCCAATAAGACCGGCACAACCATGCATCCCAATCCCACCTGCACGGAATCGGTCATCAAAGGCCTGGCCTCGCATGTTGATGAATTCGGCAAGCCGCTCTGCCCCTGCAATTTCTATCCGGATAAGGACGCCGAAGCGAAGCTACGACGCTGGATCTGTGCGTGCGACGAAATGCAAATGTACAAATACTGTCATTGCCTTTTATTTGTACGGGAGGATGGCCTTCCGATTACCGAGTACTTACCGGACGGCCATGAAGGCAAAAATACTTACGGAGTTGTGCTCGACCCAACCCCAAGTAAGGGCCGGGCGCTGCGCCATCTCGTGCCAGGTGTCGAACCCGGCGAGAAGTGACGTCTAGAATTCGTCTTGGTAGTCTTGATCCCAGCCCTTCGGAAGCGCATCGGCCAGATTGTCCCGTTCCTTCACTTCGGGGTCACCGAGTAGCGCGTCGATCTGCGCTTTCGTCAGCGGCTTCACGACCTCGCCTAACGGCTTGCGTTTGCGCATGGCTTGGCGCTTCGCATCTTCATCGGACAGGACTTCGGCCTTATCACTGTCCGGCCCGCCCGGTACGGTAGTATCGTCGCTATCCATTTCGAGTCTCCTCTGCTTAAAAAATAGCAGAAACGATTTCCCGCAAGCTTTGTTGCATATCGATGTCATCGGTAATCGGCCGGATGACGGCCGCCTCACAGGCCACCGTCGGCGTAATGCCTGTGCGGATGAGCTCGCCGGCATAAATCAGAAGTCTCGTACTGACCCCCTCTTCCAAGCCGTGATTCTTCAGGTGACGGGCCTTTTCCCCAAGCTTGACAAGGGCCACTGCGACCTCCTTGTCCACGCCCGCTTCCCGCTCGATGATTTTGGCCTCAAGATCGCGCGGAGGATACGCAAACTCAATGGCCATAAATCGCTGCTTGGTGCTCTGCTTCAGATCCTTGAGCACGCTTTGGTAGCCGGGGTTGTATGAGATGACCAGCAAAAAATCCTCGACGGCCTCGATCATTTGCCCTTTCTTCTCAATAGGCAGAAGTCGACGGTCATCGCTTAGCGGGTGGATCACCACCGTGGTGTCTTTGCGAGCCTCAACGATTTCGTCGAGATAGACGATGGCGCCATGTTTCACACCAAGGGTCAACGGTCCATCAACCCAAACCGTTTCGCCGCCTTTGAGCAGGTATCGTCCAACGAGATCTGAAGCTGTCAGGTCTTCATGGCATGCGATGGTGATGAGGGGCCGGCCGAGGAGATACGCCATATACTGTACAAACCGGCTTTTCCCGCAACCTGTCGGTCCTTTAAGCATGACGGGCATTCGCGCAAGCGCCGCCGCTCTGAAGAGCCCGATCTCGCCGTTGGTCTCGGCATAGAATGGCTCCTGCCCTAGACGGTACTGCTCGATCCCCTGTTCTAAACCCTTCATGCGGTTCCTATTGCCTCTCAGAGCCGGAACTTACCAATCGATCATTATAGAGGCCCGGGCCAAACTCAAGCAAGCCCGCAGGAATCGCCGCCTGCCTCCGTCACGATGTAGGACGGTAGGATCTTCTCAGGATGGTAGCTCCGTTTGGCCCGGCGGAGGCCGTCAAGGTCAGAATCGTCCATGGCATTGATAAACTCAAACCCCGAGAGCCGTCGGCAAAACTCTCGAAAGATATACTGAGATAGCCCGTGTACCTCCCGGTCCGCAATCTCGAGCAGAACACAAAAAACCGAGTCACTCAGAGGATAGCCCAGAGTATATGCAGCAATCTGGCCCGCGACCTCTGCGACACATCCAATCAGGCCCAGTTCATCGGCATTGGAAAGCGCGGCGCGGTGGGCGGAGAGGCTATCCGCCGCCAGATCGCGCGCATATCCGGTGTGGGGGCGCGTGTCGAGATTTCGTTGCCAGGATTGAAACAGGCGGAGACAGGCAGGCATGTCCGCGGCGCTATATGGGCGGACGACGGGTGCCGAATGCTTGACGCAATGGTTGTACGATGCTCGCTGGCTTTTATATCGGTCGCCCGTGAGGCTCACAAGATCAGCACAGCGGTAGACGTAATCCCCCGGTTTCGTCAGTACTCGATAGCCAAGGCTTCGACACTGCTCCGCGAGCGCGGCCGGGAAGTTCTCGATCCGGGAGACGCCGGGCAGCCGGTTGCGCTCGGCCATCAGGGCAAAGACCTGGCGTATCACCGGACCGCATGGGTCCGGCCCCACCGCAGGCAGCGCGAGAAATGTGCCGTCGGCGTTCGTCGAAAAAAGACAGAGGTGTCCTTCCAGCTCTACCCATTCATAGCAAAATAAGTCCCGCCAAATGAAATGATAGACAAAGGAGTAGGCGGCAAGCGGCTGATCTCCGGTTTGGTTCGCGAGGAGAAGCTTTTCGAACCACCCGCGATCCGCCAGCGTCAGAGGCTGCAAGGGAAATGGGGTCAGAGTCGATTTTTCGGATTTCATGGCCTTCAAAGGAAATGGGGTCAGAGTCGATTTATGGGTTTTGGCTTGTTAGGGCCCAGAAAAAA
>DASXSU010000021.1:0-31658 GCA_036505795.1 Nitrospirales bacterium | reverse complement strand
GGTCAGTGGAGTGAATGGCCTGACCACGCCGGCCGGCACCATTATGCTTAGCACCAACGGCGCTCTTCTTGTGAATCAAGGCATCAGTGCCGGCGGTCTGGGGGTCGTGACGCTCACGGCGAGCGGCAGCAGTATTACAGGAGCCGGCGGCGTGAGCGCGGGCGGGGATCTGACCGTCAGTGGCGCCTCGGTCGGCTCAACCAGCACGCCCTTCATGTTGGGCACGATCGGCGGGACGCTCAATGGGACGGTGGATGGGGGCGCCGGCACCGATGCCTTTAATGTGGCGTCGCTCGGAGCGAGCACGATCAACCTGGGCGTGATCACGGCGATTGGCCCGGTCGTGGGCATCCCGGTGACGATTGATGCGACCGGCGGCAGCATTCGACATGTGCACGTCGGGACCGACATTACCGGCGGCCGGGTGAATTTTTGGGCGTCGACGATCGGCACCGTGGGCTTTGACCTTGATGTGATCACGGACAATCCGCCGGTCTTCTGTAACGGCAGCGCCTGCGATCTGCCGTATTTTGTGAACGGCACGAGCGCCCTCTTCTACGAACTCCTCCTGCGCAATAGCCTCTCTGCCAGTGGCCGGTATTTACTGGGAGCGCTCCCGGAAGAAGGCACCTTACTGACGACCGGCGTTCTGCCCTCACACATCTATAGTTGTCTGAACCAGAAGCAGGACGCGGTCGCCTGCGCGGCGGCGACGATGTGGCACGAGGACGATGGCTCCGACGGACCGCTACTCGTCAAGGCGGCGCCCCCGAGCGAGCCCCAGACCCTGCGAACTACGGCGCAGCAGACCAGCGCGCCGAGCAAAAAACCAGCCCGACATTAGTCTTTTGTCTTTCTACGAAAAAGATCTGTGCTGAGCGACTCGATACGGTCGAGGAATAGAATACCAGCCAGATGATCAATTTCATGTTGGAAGGCGAGCGCTTCAAAGCCCGAGACCGATAAGACGGTCCTTTCCCCATCCGGCATCGTAGCTTCCACCACCGCGTGGTCATAGCGTCGTACGTTGCCGGTAAAATCCGGCACGCTTAAGCACCCCTCTCGGACGATCCGTGGCCTCTCCGAATGCAAAATGCGCGGATTGAGGAGCACCACCAACCCATGACCCTGCTCACCTTTTTTTCGAGAGACATCCACGACGATGATGCTCAGAGCGTAGCCGATTTGCGGAGCGGCCAACGCAACCCCGGGAGAGCCGGCGAGGCTGGCGAGCATATCGTCGATGACACCTGGCAGGACAGGGTCCGAAGGAGAGACGGCAGCGACGGGCCGTTTCAGAATAGGATTGGGATACAGAAGGATCGGGCGGGCCGGCACTAAAAGCGAAGCTGCTCGATGGTATGGAAGGAAACATCCACGTCGAGGGAGGTCTTCAACCCCTGGAGGGCGTTCTCGAGTTGCGTTGGTTCCTGCGCCGACGGGAGGAGGACCTCCAGCAGCATCACATACACCGGTTGCTCCGGCGTTCCAATGACACGGGTGTTCATGTCGGTGATGTTTCCGCCATGGTCCGCCACGAGGCGGGCGACCTTGGCCACAATCCCTGGGCGATCGGCACCGTAGACCGAGAGCATGTACGCCGGGATCTCGGTCTGGGGTTGTGAGACGGCAGCTTGGCCGGGCAGTTCCCGACACAGCACGGTCAGACCAAGCGGTTCGGTAAACGGGGCGATGCGGGCAGCCAGATGATCAGGGGACAAGTCGGAAGGCAACTTGACCATCACCATCATCGTGAACTCTCCGCGCAATCGGGTCATGCAGGTATCTTCGATATTACACCGCAATTGAAACAGTCCTTCCGCCACCGCCGCGACAATTCCGGGACAATCTTGACCAAACGCGGTCATCATGGCGTAACGATCTCTCTGCGGCGCTTCTGGCATGATGCCGGAATTCTAGTCGGCTTTTACCTTCGGATCAATGGTGTGGAACTAAATCGGTCGCTTGACTTTGCGGTCGAGTCGGTCCTAGAGTGTCTCCAAAATTTGCGGTGACTCGGGTGAAGGGAAAGGGGTGTAAACCCCCTGCGGTCCCGCCGCTGTAAGTGGGGACGAAACTCACAGGAAGCCACTGGCACCCTGAGGGGCCGGGAAGGCGTGAGGAGTAGGACGAACCACGAGCCAGAAGACCTGCCCGGGTCGAGACCAGCCTCCCCTCGCGGCTAGGGGGTGGTGAGGGTGCCGGGTCAAAACGTCCGGCTGTGATCCTCAAGGTCTGTTGCACGGCCTTGAGGATTTTTTTTGCATAGTGTCATGACGGAACGAGCAAGAGTATGAAACGGCGCCAGCAAGGCATTTTGACCGGTATGCCATTTATGGCGAACATCTCTGATCGCACGTTTGTGGATGATCTCGGCCGCAAAGTCTATCTGGCGAGACCGGCCAAGCGGATCATCTCCCTGGCGCCCAGCGTCACTGAAATGTTGTTTGCGGTGGGGCTAGATGCCGAGACCGTGGGCGTGACCACATTTTGTGATTATCCTCCGCAAGCCAAATTGAAACCAAAAATCGGCTCGTCGATCCCCAACCTTGAAGCAATCCTTGGGCTCAAGCCGGATCTCCTCATCGGGAACCAGGATTTCGTCCGTCCGGATGTGTTGGCGAAGCTCGATCAACTCCGCGTGCCGGTCTTTCTATTGTTGCCGAAGACCGTAGAGGACGTGCTCAGGCACATCGGGACGGTTGGAAGATTTGGCGGGCGTGAGAAACAGGCCCGCCTGGTCGTTGATGACTTACGAGATCGGCTTACCAAGACTCGCCAGAAAATGACGGCCGCCCGGCGGCTGCGAGTCTTTTACGTGGTGAACGCGGATCCTCTGATCAGCGTGGGGTCGGGTAGCTATATCCACTACATGTTGGAAGCGGCGGGCGGTGAGAATATTGTGGGCAACACCGCCAAGGCCTATCCTAAAGTATCACTTGAAGAAGTACTGCGAAGGGATCCAGAAGTCATGCTGTTTCCTGTTGGTACATCCGAGGGGATTCCCGCCGCCGAACAAGAGCGCTGGCGAAAATGGCATGGAATGTCCGCAGTAGCGAAGAACCGCTTGTACCAGGTGAATGGAGACCTGGTGAATCGGCCCGGTCCGCGGGTTATCGAGGGGATAGAAGGGATAGCACGTCTGCTGCATCCTGAGTTATTTTCTTTAAAGGATACGGCTTCCTGATGGATGTTCCTCTTTCTAGTGGGCTGCAAACGGACGCCCTAGTTCCAGCATTGACTGTGCGACGATGGGTGAAGACCATCATCGTGCTGGTCATGGTTTCTATCCTGACATTACTCATCTGCGTCCAGTACGGAACAGAGCGCATTCCGCTTGGCGAGGTGTTCCGTCTGCTACTGGCCAGTTCGGACATACCGGCCGGTAGCACAGGCGTCAGTCCCGGCGTGATTCTGTGGGAAGTGCGCGTCCCGCGCCTGATCTTGGCGTTCCTAGTCGGCTCGAGTCTCGCCACCGTCGGGGTGGCGCTACAGGCGCTGTTGCGAAATCCGCTTGCGGACCCGTACATCCTGGGGATTTCCAGTGGAGCGGCACTGGGTGCGGCTCTGGCTCTCCAATTCGGAGCCAGTTGGGCCTTCTGGGGGTTTTCCGCGCTCCATCTGTTCGCGTTTGTCGGCGCCGCCGTCACCATGATCGGGATTTATCACGTCGCTGCAGCCGGTGGGCGGATTCCGGTGCAGACGCTGCTGTTAGCCGGCGTGATCATCAATGCCATTCTTTCCGCCTTGATCCTGTTCATCACCTCGTTGTCTGATTCGACCAGCGCTTTCCGCCTCTTTTTTTGGTTGATGGGGAGTTTGGCGACCTTGGGCTATGCCGGACTGCTGGCGTTGGCTGTGTACGTGATCCTTGGCACGTCATTGCTGTTTGCCCAGGGTCGACATCTCAATTTGCTGTCGCTTGGGGAAGAGCCGGCTCAGGGCTTGGGGCTTGAAGTGGAAGGGGTCAAGCGCGTGATTTTTTTTACCTCTGCTCTGTTGACAGGCGCCGTCGTCGCGGTCAGCGGTCTCATCGGCTTTGTCGGAATGATCGTGCCCCATGCCGTGCGTATGGTTCTCGGTCCGGATCACCGGTTGGTCCTGCCGGCGGCTGCCCTCGTTGGTGGAACCTTCCTCGCGATCGCCGATACCATTGCCCGCAGTCTGCTTGCGCCGTCCGAATTGCCAGTCGGCGTGATTACGGCCCTATGCGGCGGCCCTTTTTTCATCTACCTGCTGGTCACACGACGGACGAGCCAAATAGGGTAGCGATGGACACCTGTTATCGGCTCGAGAAGGTCTGTTTTCGATATTCGGATCAGTGGGTTCTCGAGGACTTCAGTCTTGAAGTAAGGCAGGGAGAGATTCTTGGCATTATTGGACCGAACGGCTCGGGGAAAACCTCCCTCCTTAAGCTGATGGCGGGGCTGCTCCGTCCCCAGACCGGCCATATCACTCTGGGCGACCAGGATCTTGCGCAGCTCACCCGACGTGCGCTTGCCCGCTGGATGGCCGTCGTTCCGCAAGAGAATCATGTGCTCTTTCCCTTCACGGTTGCCGAGGTCGTCCTCATGGGACGTTTCGTCCACCAGAATGGTTGGGGCTGGGAGTCGGCGGATGATTTGCGCATTGCGCGGGCCGTGATCCGGCTCATGGATCTGGAGTCCGTCGCCCAGCGAACGTTTCAAGAGCTGTCCGGCGGCGAGCGGCAACGGACAATTATTGCCAGAGCACTGGCCCAAGAAGCCCCTATTTTGTTACTGGATGAGCCGACCGCCTACCTTGATATCAAACACCAGCTTGAGATCTACGCGACATTGAAAAGGTTAAACCAGGATAGTGGGGTCACGATTGTTGTGGTCTCACACGATCTTAACCTTGCGAGCCAGTATTGCCATCGATTGCTGCTGTTGCATGAGGGACGGGCATTTCGGACGGGGTCGCCGACTGAAGTCCTGACCGTCGAACATCTGGGAATCGTGTACGGCTGCCAGGTGATCATCGATCAGCACCCGCAGGCCGGCACGCCACGGATTACGCTTCCGGCGTTTGTATCCGGCGCCGCAGTAGTCAACAGGGATACACGGACAACCATTTTTTAAGGGGGAAGCCAGCCAGAGAGGGACGACAACTCAGGGGAAGATGGTGAAAGTCCATCACGGTGCCGCCACTGTAAGCGGAGAGCGCTCTGCGGAAAGGCCACTGGTCATCGCTTTCATGCCCTCATTGGGGATGAGGGGCGATGGAACTGGGAAGGCGCAGGAAGCACAACGACCCGCAAGTCAGGAAACCCGACTGTCGGCCATATCGAACTGCCCTTCGAGCACAAGGGGGTTTTGTTATGTCACGATCGCTCGCTATTTTCGCATCGTGTTTATTGTGTCTGTATGTGTTCTTCCCGCGCCCCGCCTTCTCAGAGACCTCAGCAGAGGCTTTCGCTGAACCTTTACCGCCGGTCATCGTTACAAGCACACGCCTTCCTGACGTGCCGGTGGATCCTCGTAACTTGCCGGCAAAAATCACGGTGATCACGAAAGAGGAGATTGCCCGCTCGGGGGCGAAGTCTGTACAGGAAGCGATTCAATGGTCGACCGGAATCGTCATGTTTGATGAGGTGGGGAATTCATTCGAGCAACGGATTGATCTTCGGGGGTTCAACAATCAGCCCGTGGGCGGCACTACCGTGTTTGTGGACGGTGTTCGAATCAACGAACCGGACTTTAACGGCGTCAATTATTATCTAATCCCTATTGAGGCCATTGAAAGAATAGAAATTATCCCGGGCGCTTCCGCGATCTATGGGAAGAACGCGCTGGGTGGGGTGATCAACATCATTACCAAGCGCGGCGATCAAACGCGTTACACCACCGGGGAATTGTTGTTCGGAAGTTTTCAGCGGGCGCGCTACAACATCAATACTGGGGGGCCGTTGGGAAAGTTTGATTACTTTGCTAATTTCAGCAGAGAGACGGAAGACGGGTTTCGCGACGATTCAGGCGCCCGGATCTCCCGGGGGCTGGGCAAATTGGGTTTTCGGCCGACCGATAGTACCGATCTATCCGTCTCTTACCAATACGTCAGAAGCCGTTTACAGCAGGCCGGCTCATTACCGTTGAGTCTAGAAGTTATAGACCGGGAGCGAAACTTTACCCCGGGAGATTTTAATCTCTCCGAACTGAATCTGGTGACCGTTGCCGGACGGCAACAGCTCCGGCTAGGATTTTCTTTGGCGGGCAATCTCTTCTACCGGCACGTCGCACAGGAGCTTTTTACGGTGGGGCAGTCGAGCATCAGCGATCTTCAAAACAAAATAGAGGCTCGAGGCGGGACGTTCCAAGTTGGGCACGAAGCGACACCTTTTGGAAGAAGAAACCTTCTCACAGTCGGGACGGAATTTACTCGAAATGATGTCGGAAGCAAATCCTTGTCCACGTTTACGGGATTTCCGCCCTTCCCCGGATCAACAACTATAGGTGAGGACATTTTTGCCCTGTTTGCACAGGACTCTTTTTCTCTGACCTCTCAGCTTATCCTTACCACCGGGCTCCGCTACGATCACGACCAATTCAATTTCTCCGATACCCTTGCGCCGGTCAACAACGGGAGCAAGCGATATAACAGGGTAACCCCGCGGGCGGGGCTGAGCTACCTCATCACGTCGACCAATAGTGTCTATTTCAACTACGGCGAAGGGTTTCGGGTCCCGACATTTTTTGAACTGTTCGCGCTGGGACCTTTCGGGTCGAACCCCGGCTTGAGAGCGGTTCGGTCCAGAAATTATGAGATCGGATCCAAGAACCGGATCGGCTCGGCCTACGAACTCGATCTGGCGTTATTCCAGTCGGACGTCCGTGATGAAATTTTCTTTAGCTGCTTGCTCTGTGATTTCAGCTCGGGCGACGGCCAGAATCGGAACATTGACAAGTCTCGGCGCCGCGGAATCGAGGTGACGGGCAAGGGGAAATACAACCAATACTTCGATGCCACGGTCAATTACACCTACACCCAGGCTGAGATCTTAACCGACTTCAAACTCTCTGATACTCGTGTGGTCACGTCCGGGAATACGTTTCCATTGGTTCCCAAGCACCGCCTGGGGATCACAGGCAACGTTCATCCGGTTTCCGGGTGGACATTCTCTCTCACGGGCTTGTATGTCAGCACACAGTTCTTCCTGAGCGATGAAGCGAATACGAACCCGCGTTTGCCCGGCTACTTCAGAATGGATGCCCGCGTCGCCTATGAAAGGTCAGTGCCTGGCGGTCTTCTGAAAGCGTTTCTGATGGTGAACAACCTGCTGGATCACAGATATTCGACATCCGGAATCCTTGCGAGCAATACCCTTACGGGTGGCGGAGCTATAGAACGATTCGTTGTGCCGGCCCCGGGCATCGCCATTTACGGTGGATTGAGCTATACATTTAATGCCTTCTGACCCGAGAAAAGGAGATCCACCATGCGCATTACGAAAGTCTACACGCGAACCGGGGACGCCGGACAGACGCGCCTCGCAGGAGGGCAGCAGGTCTGGAAGGACAGTCTGAGGGTAGAAGCTTATGGCACGGTGGATGAGTTGAACGCCGCGCTTGGCGTCGTGTATGCAGCCAATGCTGATCTCGCCTCTACTCATGTACAGGCACGACGGCTTGCGGCGGAGCTGCTCTGGATGCAGCACAAACTCTTCGACGCCGGTGGAATACTGGCCACCACGCCGGGGCAAACCTTTCCGCAGATGCCGAAGATAACCGACGATGACGTCACACGGCTCGAGCATCTCATGGACGAGTGCCAGACCGAGTTGACTCCGCTCAAGGAATTTATCCTTCCCGGGGGCGGAAGGGTCTCGAGCTTGCTGCATCTTGCCCGCACCATTGGTCGCCGCGCTGAGCGGGTGTGCGTCCATCTGGCGCGGGAAGAAGCGGTGGACCCGAACATCGTGAAGTTCATCAACCGGCTCAGCGACGCCTTGTTCGTGCTGGCGCGCTGGGTAGCGAAGACCCAAAATGAGCCGGAAATACTCTGGCAGCGCGATACAGGGGCGCAAGCCAAGCAAAGTTAGGCTGAGGGAGGAGTATGGAAAAACGGTGCGGCAATTGCGGCGAGACGTTTCCCTGTAATCCGGAGGGGGCAAAGAAATCTGTCTCGGCAGATTTCAGGGTGGGCGGGTGCAACGATTGCTGGTGCAACCAATTCAAACTGGACGAAGCCCAACTCACATTGATCGGACAACAGTTTCAAGATTGCCTCTGTCCTGGATGTCTCACAACCATCGCCGTGAAAGGTGTGAATGGATAATCCTCATGCCGTGGCCATCGCTGTTTTGGGGACCGGATCAGACGTCGGCAAAAGCCTGATCACAGCGGGCATCTGTCGATTGCTGTACCGACGCGGAGTGCGGGTGGCTCCGTTTAAGGCGCAGAACATGTCGCTCAATTCTTTTGTCACCGCGGAAGGTGGCGAGATTGGACGCGCGCAAGCGCTGCAGGCGAAGGCCTGCGGATTGCCACCTCATGTGGATATGAACCCCATTCTGCTAAAACCTGAATCCGACCGGTGCTCGCAGGTCATTGTTCACGGACAGGTCTGGGGGAAATATGAGGGACGTCGATACTTTGAGCGGACCCAGGAGCTTTTCGGTCATGTCCGCGCAAGTTACGAGCGGCTCGCAACTTCCTATGAGGTAATCGTGATTGAGGGAGCCGGTAGCGCGGCCGAAATGAATCTGCGCGATCGGGATCTAGCTAACTGGACAATGGCTGAACTCGCGGACGCGGCTGTGGTCCTGGTGGCTGATATCGATCGCGGTGGGGTCTTTGCGCAGGTCATCGGCACCATAGATCTACTTTCAGCCGGCGAGCGCCAACGGTTGGTCGGAATCGCAGTGAACAAGTTCCGTGGTGACTCATCCCTATTTGTGGATGGGGTCGCTTTTCTGGAAACTCGTACCGGACTGCCGGTCTTGGGCGTCATTCCATTTTTGCGTGATCTGGAACTGGACCAGGAGGATAGCATTGAGAGAAATCGATACGGGGGCGCCCCATTTTCCTCTCAGACGGTGAATGTGGCGGTGACGCTACTGCCACGTATGAGCAACTTCACCGATTTCAATGCTCTCGCGGCAGAACCCGATGTGGTCTGTCGTTATGCGGCGGTTCCTGGAGAGTTGGCGGGGGCGGACGTCGTCATACTCCCCGGCACAAAAAATACGATTGCCGACCTTGAGCATCTGAGGAGAACCGGCTTTGCGAAGGCTTTAGACGAGCATGTGAGGCAGGGCGGCGAATTGGTGGGGTTGTGTGGTGGATATCAAATGCTCGGTCGAGAGATTGCCGATCCCTACGGGGTAGAGGTCGGTGGGGAAACTCCTGGTCTAGGATTCCTGGATATTGCCACCGAGTTGCGGCCGCACAAACAAACGGCGCTGGTACAGGCACTGCCTCTTTATTGGGATGCCGTGCCGGGAACGATCGTGCAAGGATACGAGATCCATATGGGTCATACGGTACGCGGGTCTGTCCGGCCGTGCTTTCAGATCATCCATCGCGTCGGCCAGAATTTTGGCGATGAATGCTCCACCGGAATTCTCGAACAAGCCGAGGAGGGAGCATTGGACACGGAGAGGTTCATCTGGGGGACATATATTCACGGTGTCTTTGACCAGCCGACATTTCGGCGTCTGTGGCTGAACCGGCTGCGGTCGCGCAAGGCTCTGGCTCCATTAGAGCCCGCCATCTCCGAAGCGGTCTCAGCACGGCTTGAGGCGGCACTTGATCGCTGGGCAGATCATTTGGAAAAGAACATGGATCTGTCCAAGATATTCGCGACCATCGGGGGGAACCGGTGAACAGTATGCGGATTGTATCTTTTCTTCCCAGCGCTACCGAGATCGTGTACGCACTAGGATTAGGAGATCAACTAGCGGGGGTGACACATGAGTGTGATTACCCGCCAGAGGCGAGGTCAAAGCCGGTCGTGGTCCGAAGTGCGATCCAGAAGGGTCTGACCCCGCAACAGATTGATGAGTCTGTCAGCCGGAGCTTACAGGCCGGCCAGAGTCTCTACACCGTAGACGAGGTCTTATTGAACCAGTTGGCACCGGATCTCATCCTGACCCAGGACCTCTGCCAAGTCTGCGCTCCTTCGGGCCGTGAGATTGAGCGGGTACTTCCGTTTCTTTTGAGAGCTCCCGACATGGTCTATCTGACCCCGACCTGTCTTGCAGATATTTTCGATAATATCCGCGAAGTGGGTGAGGTGACGGGTCGAACCGCTGAGGCGAAAGCCCTGGTCAGGCAGCTTCAAGAACGGGTGGACGCTGTTAGGGATCGAACCCGGACGGTCTCCTCGCGCCCTCGCGTTTTTTGCATGGAATGGCTGTCGCCTCCTTATAATACCGGGCACTGGATGCCGGAGCTCGTCGAACTGGCTGGTGGGGTAGATGGATTGGGTCAAAAGGGAAAGAATTCCGTCCGGGTTGCATGGGAGCAAATCGTGGAATATGCCCCGGAGGTGTTGATCTTGAGCCCTTGTGGATTGAATCTGGCCGAGGTCCTGCGACAAGCTCATCTTCTGACCACGTATCCTGGTTGGGACAGACTGCCCGCGGTTGAGCGCGGGTCAGTGTATGCGGTGGATGCCAATAGTTATTTTGCCCGCCCCGGCCCGCGGGTCGTGGCAGGGGTCGAATTGCTAGCTCACTTGATTCATCCTGACCGGTTTTCGTGGTCAGGTTTGCGGGATGCTTATCGGAAGTTGAACGCAGACGAACTCCGCTTGATTTCTGCCAGGTCATCATAGGTATTTCTTCAACCATGGTGCTTTATCAAGCCAGCGACCGCAACATCGGTCGTGAAGTGCCGCACGGAGCCGTGAAAATCGGGCTGAGAGGCCATTTGTGGATTGCATTGTGGATTGAATATTGCTTTGAGCAGAGAGTCGTAAAAAACCGACAGAAGGCAGGCCCCTACCAAAGAAGGGAAGCGAATGTTCAAAGCGAAGGTAAACCATTGATCGTTCGGCGGAAGGAGCGCCTAAATTTTAAGCACAGGCAGGATTAAGTGCGATGTTGCTCCGGAAAGGTCGCATACACAAGGCTGCCCACAAGCTATCCACAGAAATTGTGGAAAGGCCTAGGTACGTTTAATTTGTACGGATGAGTTGCAGCCCTACAGGCTATGCAAATTAATTCTCGATGCGTCTGAGACTGAAGCTTCATGCGGTCTAGAGCACGCGCGCCCCAAAATAACAGCGTGCGAGGCTCTCGCGACGTAGGGCCTAGAATTTTTTTCCATACGTGAGGCGGGAAGATGTGGGTCGAGCAATGCGACTATGCGTTCTGTCAGTACGAAAGACTGGTTTCGGTCAGCCCTTCAAGACAGAATTACGGTCTGCGCCTCTTCTGTGCAAACCGTACAGCATCTGGGAGAAAAAAATCCTTCCATACGAGTCCTTGCGGCGCTCTGTCTTAGCATGACTAGCAATACTCCCAGGCTAGGGAATCCCCTAGATGCCTAAGATCATCACATCACATCACCGCCAAACAGAAACCGAACGGGCACGACAGTATGTCAAGACTCGCCTGATGTTGCCTACGATCCCGCTGGCAATGGTGGCATTGCTGACCGGTTATGGAAGCCTTGTTTTCATGTGGTTTCAGGACACGCTGACGCCCCAGGTGTTCCTTGGTAGTACCGTGCTGTTTGCGATCGGCGTCGTGGCAGGATGGGCTGATGTGCGATACGAGCGCTATTTAGTGAGAACCTGCCCGGAATATTTGGCTCGCAAACACAAGATCTTGGAGGCCGCGCAAGAGTACAAACGGCCGAAACGGGACCTTCCGACGGGGCAACCGACACACCAAGGCCGTCAGGTTGTTGTTATGGTGTATGCAGTGGGCGTCATCGCCATCCTGGCACTGTCCGTCTCCTTAGTGGACAAAGTTGGCGTGTACGCTGCCTTTTTTCTGCCGTGGGCGGGCTACTTTAATGCCAAGGTCATCTTCTGGCGCGAGTTGTTTACTCGCTAAGATCGAAATTGTCCACCCTTCAGCATGACAGGCGAAGGGTTCAGCATGACAATTGCTTATGCTACTGACGTACATGAAGAAATAGGTAGCCGGCCAACGACAGAAACAGGATATTGGAAGACCAACCGGCAAGCAGCGGCGGTAGGACGCCGCTACGGCCGAAGGCCAGCGCGACGGAGTGTGTCGCCCAGAAAAGAAAACCAATGACCAGACTGTATCCAACTCCCTTGACCAGGCCTTTTCCCCTGATTCCGCTTTCCATCAAACTCATGGAGATTCCGATTAAAGCCATGATCACACAAACGAAAGGAAAGGCAATCCGCCCGAACAGGTCGGTGGCGTAGCGCGCCGGGTTGTAGCCGTCTTGACGTAACCGCTCGACATAGGCCGATAGGTCGCGCAGGCTCATCCCTTCAGAGCTCGCGCCGATCATACGGCGAAAATCTTCGGGTTTTTGATTCAGGGTGATCGGAAGGCGGTCGAACGGCGTTGTTTTCACGCTCTGGTCGGTATCCAGGGTGCGGCTCATCCCCGATAAAAGTACCCACTGGCCGTCCTGGTTGAGTATTTCCTTGGCAATCAGCACCTCTTGAATGCTGAAATCCTGGTTTAAGCGGTACAGGCTAATACCACGGAGTTTCAAAGGAAAAATGGGTGTGCTCTCTTGAGCACCGGTGCCCAGCCATCCACTGAGGGCCTTTCCAGTCTTGACGAAACCGTCCGAAATCAGTCTGCCGACTGAGACGGGACCAGCAGAATCGACCTCCGCCAAATCCCCGCGCATCAAAGTCTGATTTCCGAGTCGGACCCAAATCTCATTCCCCTTAAAAAACGCGCTGGGGGTACGCCGCTCGATCTTCATTTCGCGCACCAGCTCTGCCTGCTGATTAGCGCTGGGGATGACGGCGTCATTTGCCCAGAGCATCAGGAGACTCATGGCCTGTGCGACCGCGAGAAAAGGAATCACAACGCGATAGAGACTCACCCCGCTGCTGCGCATGGCGGTGATCTCGTGATGGCGTGACAGGATTGCCAGGGTGAGAAGCGAGGACATAAGAATGGCCAACGGCGTGATTTGAAACAGGATGCTGGGAATCTTCAGGGCGAAGTACCAGAAAACATGACGAAGTTCCGCTTGATAGCTGACGAATTTACGGACCTTTTCGACGAAGTCCACAATCAGATAGATTGTGGTCAAGCCGATCAGGCATAGCCCGAATACCCGTAGATGTTCGCGTAACAGATATCGTAGAAGGAGGGTCATCGGTTCAGGATCCTAAAGATTCGCCCGCCGTTGATAGAGTACAAGCGCCACGACCCCGAATACTAAATTAGGAAACCACGCAGCGAAGAACGGCGTCATCATACGGCTGGAGACCCAAAAATCAGCCAACACATTCAAAACATAGAACGATAAGATGATCAGGATGCCCAAGGCAAAACCGCCTGCTTTTCCGGACCGTTTCGCGACGATGCCAAGCGGCATCCCGATAAAGCCGAACATCACGGTCGCAAAAGGAAAGGCCATGTCCTTGTACTCTTCTTCCAAGAACTTCAGATATTTGGGATCTTCTCCAGCGCTTTCGGACAGCCGATACCGTATCTCAAAAATCGATGGGCGCTCTTCCGCGATTGTCGAGAGGCTGTCCGTGAGGTCCATCGTGAAGTCATAGGTCGAAAATCGGATCAACTGGTACTGCTCCGGGTCCTTCGGGTTGACATGAATGGCCCCATCCCGCAGCGTCATGCCGATCCGGTTATGAACAGGATCATTGATCAGCGACCATTGCCGGGCGACAATAATGCGCGGCTCGTCTTTGGCCCGAGTGTCCGAGATGAAGACACCTCTCAATTCCCCGGAAGGAGCCGACTCGCCGACATACATCACAACATTCGCCGTGGGCGTATTGAAGACACCCTCGTCCAAGCTCAATGAGACTTCATTGCGTAGCATCAGAAGAGCTGATTTTTTGACCGAGGGTCCGCTCCAGGGTTGCGCATATTGGGCGAGCAGCAGCGTAAGACCAAGAACAGCAAACGAAAAGATGGACAGTGGACGCAGCAGGCGCCGGCTGCTGATCCCGCTGGCCTGCAGGGCCGTCAATTCCCGATCCGAAGAAAGGCGGCTAAACGCGCTGATCGAGGCAATCAGGCAGGCCATCGGCAGAGTCAGCACAAAGAAGGAAGGCAACAGGAGAAGAAAGGTCTTCAGTAAAGGAACAATCCCGACGCCTTTGTTGATCAGGAGCTCTACGAGCCGCAGGATTTCGCGAGTCAATAAGATAAATGTGAGGACCCCTAAGCTTAGGGCGAAGGGCACCCCCAGCTCTTGGAGCACATACTTATCTATGATTCGCAAGGAACAAATCCACGTGTGACTCTAAGTTATACAAAAGCTCAAGGGTAATGTAAACCGAACCTTGCATCGCGCTCCTATGGACACTGCATACTTTGTGTCACGCGCGGCCCGGGAATGCATTCCTCTTGACAGGGTGAAAGGGCTATGGTAGATGCTGCCGCGGCTGACTCGTGGAATCATGAAACGCCCTAAGCCTTTGTTCTAGAGGCTATTGTTTTGCTCTGATCTTCCGTCATACAGCCATGGACGAGCACTTGTTACAAAAGGAGGGCGGTGTGAAAACAAAGGGGACTGTGAAGTGGTTCAACGATCGCAAGGGGTTTGGGTTCATCCGGCTGGAATCCGGTCAGGATGTCTTTGTCCATTATTCGGCCCTCGAAGGAGACGGCTTCAAATCTCTGAAGGAAGGTGAGAATGTCGAATTTGATATTATCGAGGGAGCCAAAGGTCCCCAGGCCTCGAACGTCGTGAAAGCCTAAGACGCCACGCCCATTTCCAACCCCTTTCGCCCTCGAATCTTCATCACAGGGCTCCTCGCGTGAGGAGCCCTTTTAGTTACCCATACTTGACTTAGAGACCTGATTAGGCTAGGTTTTCTTCTTATAAGACTGATAACTAGGTGTAATTTTAGTATGCCTCACAAAGTCTCGAAAATTCTTAAGGAAGCGCGAGGCCTCGCTGCGGAGGGGAAGGTCGACCGAGCGATTGCCGAATGCCGGCAGACCCTCGCGCAGCATCCCGATGAGTCCCAGATTTACCTATGCCTGGGCGATCTTTCCCTTCAACATCAGCTGATGCCGGAGGCCAGCGAGGCCTATTCTCAAGCGGCGCGGCTGTTCTTGCAGGAGGGCGGTGTCGTGGACGCCGTCTCATGCTACAAGCACATCGTCAAAATTGAGCCGCATAGAGCCGACGTTTGTGTCTTGCTCGGCGATGCCAATGCAGGCCGTGGTCAGCTCAATAATGCCGTCGCTGACTACTTAGCGGGGGCGAAACTCTATGCACAGAGCGGGGCCATCATGGAGGCCATCGGTGTGTTTCGCAAGGTTCTGCTATTGACCCCGCAGAACCTCTCTGCCCGGCTACGCATTGCCGAGCTGTCCCTGGCCCAGGGCGAGACTGCCGAGGCTATCGAGCAATATCAACATGTCGCGGTGGAGTACAAGGCTCACCAACGAGATGTTGAGGCGCAAGCGCTGTATGAATTGATTCTGAAGCATTCGCCGGACCATGCGGGCGATACCAGCCAACGCGTCCCAATATCACCGGCAATAGGAATGCTCGAAACGATCGAGAATCAGAACGCAAGCAACGAAACCAACCAGATCGTGGTAGATCGCGACGAAAGTTTGGCGGCGCCGATCCATCCAGCCAATGGGACCGTTCATGACGAGATTGTCGTCGAGAGCCTTGCCGACCTCGAAATGATGATTTTGGATGAAGGAAAAGTCGAGCCTTCCGTCGTTGAGGAAGGCCCATTCGAGATCGAAGAAACTGAGGAAATTCTCGAGAGTTCCTCTGGCGGGTCCACCAGCCTCAAACTTCAGGATGAGTTCGAGGCACGCTACGAGATTGCCCTTGCCTACAAGGAGATGGGTCTGTTGGACGAGGCCATCGAATCTTTCGAACAGGCTCTCCGTGGCCCTAACCGGTTTTTGGATTCCTGCACAATGATTGCAACGTGTTACAAGGATCGCGGATTGAACCGGGCAGCCATTGAATGGTTACAGCGAGCCGTCAGCCATCCCCAATGCGAAGGAGCATTAGCGCTTTCGGTGAAGTTTGCGCTCGCCCAACTCTACGAGATCGAAGGCGACGTCGAACAGGCTGCCCATTTATATGGCGGTATTCCCGGAATGCGCCGGGCAGCCGACCGCCTTGCGGCGGCCCAATCCCGTTCGGACGAGCAGGGTTCAGCCGGCGCGGAGACTGCGGCCCCATCTTGAGATCTTAGCCTGAGCTCATGGTCTGAGACTGCAACCCAGGCTCTAATTTCGATACCTTCTATCCTGTCTTCACCTTGACTCAAAAGTTCATCGGATGCTAGACTCCCACGTGAATTATTGAAATTTTACGTGACGTAAGGAGTGTCTCGATGGCCAGGCTGTTTGATGACGACCGGCATCCATCCGTGCGCGTTTGCTTGACGATCGGAGAATCTCTGCCTTCAGGGGGTGGTACCGAGGCAGAAAAATCAGAACTGCCCCCCAGCCCCAGCAACGTGAACATGGAGCTCGGAGACGGCCAAATTACCCTGGCCTGGGACCCTGTCCCCGACGCACTTTTCTATAATATTTACTTTAAGACATCCCGTGGGGTGACGAAGGAAGGTAAGGAGTACGATCGGTTTCGCTATGATGCCGTGGGAGCGGAACGGTTTAAAACAAAAATCGGCGTGACGAAAGAAAACGGCAGCCTTATCGATACAGCTGCTCCTCCCTACCTGCACAGTGATCTCGCCAACGGCACCTGCTACCACTATGTCGTGACGGCTGTGACGAGAAAAGGAGAGAGCGCCGAATCCGAAGAAGTCATGGGGATTCCGGCGCCTTATCTGTGTGTGAAGGAGTTCGGGGGAGAAGGCTACGATGATGGAGAATTCAAATCGCCTACGGGAATCGCACTCGATTCGGACGGCAACATCTATGTCGCGGACACGGACAACCATACGATTCAAAAATTCGACAAAGATTGTCGATTCCTCGCGCGGATAGGAGAGGATCCAGGAGACGCGGAGGGACAGTTCTATTATCCGCGGGGGCTGGCCTGTGATTCCGAAGGGAACCTCGTGGTGATCGACGCGAATAATCACCGGATCCAAAAATTCGACAAAGACGGCAACTTCCTTACGATCTGGGGTAAGTTCGGTTTTGCCTGGAAGGGCGCTCCTCAAGGGATCTTCGACAATCCCTGGGGCGTGGCCGTGGACAAAGACGATAACATCTATATTGCCGACACTCTCAACAATCGGGTCCAGAAATACACGAGCGAAGGCGAGCCTCTTTTGATGTGGGGGAAAGAAGGCGCATTTGACGGGGCGTTCTTTTATTGCCGGGACATCGCCGTAGACTTTGTCGGCAATATCTATGTCACCGATGAGATCAACAATCGCGTGCAGAAGTTCGACAGCCGCGGAAATTTTCTCGCCAAGTGGGGCCGCGAAGGCAAGGGGCCGGGCGAGTTCAATGCGCCCTGGGGGATCGCTGTCGATGGGGTGGGCAACGTCTATGTTGTCGATACGCATAACCATCGGATCCAGAAGTTCACGAATAACGGCGTATTCATCTGTCAATGGGGGAACCGGGGGAAGACGACAGGCCAACTGAACTTTCCTTATGGCATTGCTGTCGACCGCGAAGGAATCGTGTATGTCGTAGACAGCGGAAACTGCCGGGTTATGAAGTACGCGCCGGTGGGAGGACAGCAGGCGGAAGTTGAGGCGACGAAAGCCGTCGGCGAACTGCCGGCGCCCGCGCAACTCAGCGCCAAGGCGGGAGACACTGAAGTCACACTGGCATGGATGGATGTGCCCAACGCCGCGAGCTACAATTTGTATTACCATACCGAGCCCGGCGTGACTATACAGACCGGCACGTGTATTGAGGGCGTGAACTCGCCCTATACGCATGTGGGCCTTTCGAACGGGACCACCTATCGATTCATGCTCACCGCGCTGTCAGAGGATGGAATCGAAAGTCTTCCGTCGCCTGAAGCGGAGGCCACGCCCTCGATGATCGATGTGGCTGCCCCTCAAAATCCCTATATGATCATCAATCATGGCGCCTTCATGACGAATCTGCCCGATGCGGTGTTGACGATCTCCGCAAATGACGTGGATTCCGGTATTGCCGGCTACTACATCTCGGAAGTTCCATCCGCGCCATCGGCCACATCGCCCGGGTGGGTCGAGGTCGAACCGGTAGGCAAATTTGGCGCGACCGTGCCGTACACCCTTTCTCCCGGCGATGGCCTGAAGAATGTCTACGTCTGGTTCAAGGACGGCGGCGGAAACGTTTCTGCGCCTGGGACCAATTCTATCCTGCTCAACACCTCCGGCTACATGTGCGTCAATACCTGGGGAAAAGCGGGAAGTGGTGCCCATCTTCTCCACGGTGGTGAGTTTGGCACTCCGTCATACGGAGTGGCGTGTGACGGCAACGGCGATCTCTATGTCGTCGACACCGGCAACTGTCGGATTCAGAAGTTCAATAGCGCGGGGAATTTTATCCAGCTTTGGGGCATGTTTGGGACCGCCCCCTCTAATTTTCAAAACCCGACCGGCATCGCGGTAGATGCGCGGGGGATCGTCTATGTCTGTGATACCGGCAATCACCGGATCCAGCGCTTCGACGCCAAGAACGGCGCATATCTTTCGAAGTGGGGTCGGCAGGGCGGCGGCGAGGGCCAGTTTAACGCGCCCTGGGGCGTCGCGGTCGACAATAAGCGAGGCTATGTGTACATCGTCGACAGCGCTAACTTCCGGGTACAGAAGTTTGATATGACCGGTGAGTTTATTATGTCCTGGGGCAGTTTCGGGAATGCCGACGGTCAATTCTATTTCGCCCGCGGCATCGCCGTGGATGAAACGGACGGGGCGATTTATGTCGTGGACATGGGCAATCATCGCCTGGAAAAGTTTGATACGAGTACGAACTTTCTGCCGCAGTTGCTCGGCACCTGGGGAACCAAAGGGCAGGAACCGGGTCAGTTTTGGAATCCCTGGGGCATTGCGATCGACCGCGATGGGTTTATCTATGTGACCGACGCCGGGAATCACCGGGTCCAGAAGCTCGACCGCGACGGCAACTTTGAGACCCAATGGGGCGGCTTTGGCGGCGCGCGTGGACAGTTCAACTTTCCCTACGGGATCGCCGTCGACCGGCGCGGCTCCGTCTATGTTCTCGATAGTTCAAATTTCCGGGTCCAGCAGTTCATGACGGCCGACGAAGGCGAGATGCAATTGCGAGAACAAGCGGAAGTGGCGGAGTCGGAATCATCGGCTTTATTGGAGAAAAAACCGCTTGCCGAAGAAGCCCAAGGCACCCATCTCTGGTCGACGCCCAAACAATAAAGGTCTCGTCATGCTCCAGCCTTCCTTGCGGGTAGGGCTCACCTTTGATGACGTCTTACTGGTGCCGGGAAAATCTTCCGTCCTCCCGTCGGAAACGGATACGCGGACTCGCGTAACGCGTCAAATCACCATTAATATTCCCATCGTCAGCGCCGCCATGGATACGGTGACCGAATCGCGCCTGGCGATTGCCTTGGCTCGTGAAGGAGGTCTTGGCATTATTCACCGGGTTTTTCTTCCTGCAGAGCAGGCGGCTGAAGTGGACAAGGTGAAGAAATCCGAAAGCGGGATGATCCTTGACCCGGTGACGATTTCGCCTGACAACACCATCCGGGATGCGCACAAGATCATGGCGCAGTACCGTATTTCCGGGATCCCGGTCACCAAAAACGGGAAGCTGGTCGGTATCGTCACAAATCGAGATCTGCGCTTTGAGAACCGTATGGAATTGAAAATCTCCCAGGTGATGACGAGGGAGAACCTGATTACCGCTCCCGAAGGGACCACCTTGGATAAAGCCCGGGAGATTCTCCACCAACATCGGATCGAAAAACTGTTGGTGGTCAACGATCGCTTCGAACTCAAAGGGCTCATTACGATCAAAGACATCGCAAAGCGCATCAAGTTTCCAGACGCCTGCAAGGACGCCCGTGGGCGCTTGAGAGTCGGGGCAGCAGTAGGAGTCGGACCAGACGCGGAAGAACGCCTCGCTTTGCTGACCCAGGCAGGGGTTGACGTTGTCGTTGTTGACACGGCCCATGGTCATAGCTCGGGCGTCTTGGAGACCGTGCGGTGGGTAAAGCGGAAATACCCGGAAGTGGAGGTGGTCGCGGGCAACATCGCGACCAAGGAAGCCGTTCGCGATTTGATCGCAGCGGGAGCGGACGGACTGAAAGTCGGCGTCGGCCCGGGGTCTATTTGCACGACAAGGATTGTGGCCGGAGCCGGCGTCCCGCAGTTGACGGCCGTGGCCGAGTGCGCCGCGGCGGCGGCACGCGCAAAAGTTCCGATTATTGCGGATGGCGGCGTCAAATATTCGGGAGATATCACCAAGGCGATTGCCGCCGGTGCCTCGACCGTGATGATCGGAGGCCTCTTTGCAGGCACCGAGGAAAGCCCCGGAGAGACCGTTTTGTATCAGGGACGCACGTATAAGGTGTACCGCGGCATGGGTTCGATCGGCGCTATGGAGCGCGGCGGACGGGATCGTTATGCTCAAGGTGATCGGCCGGTTCAAAAGCTTGTGCCGGAAGGGATCGAGGGACGCGTTCCCTATCGAGGCACCCTGTCGGGAATCGTCTATCAACTCGTCGGGGGCCTTCGGGCCGGCATGGGATATTGCGGCTGCCGGGTGATCGCCGAGATGCAGAAGAAGGCGCGATTTATTCAATTAACGACAGCCGGTCTGCGCGAAAGCCATGTGCACGACGTCATCATCACCAAGGAAGCCCCGAACTACCGGATTGAAGTTGAATCGTAGCGCGCCCGCTCCAATTTAGATGGGTCCTTCCCACGAGAGAATTCTCGTTCTCGATTTCGGTTCGCAGTACACCCAGCTGATCGCCCGTCGCATCCGCGAGGCGCAGGTCTATTCCGAGATCCTGCCGCACAACGCGCCGCTTTCCCGCATTCTCGGCGAGCGGCCGCATGGCATCATCCTCTCCGGCGGGCCGGCGAGTGTCTATGACCGAAAGGCTCCGGCGATTCCGCCAGAGCTGCTCCAATTGGGTATTCCCATCCTCGGAATCTGTTACGGCATGCAACTCGTCACTCATCTTCTCGGCGGGAAGGTGGCTCGCGCCATGCACCGGGAATTCGGGCCGGCCGAGTTAAGTATTGAGGACCGTAGCGATCTGTTTATGGGCATTGAGCCCACGCACCGGGATCCCACTGTCTGGATGTCCCATGGCGATCGCATTGAAGAAATGCCATCCGGCTTCGTGTCCATCGCGCGGACAAGCAACTCGCCCATCGCCGCTATGAAGTCTCTCGATCCCGCGCATCCCGTGTATTGCCTGCAGTTTCACCCCGAAGTCGCCCACACAGAGGGGGGCGCGACCATTTTAAGAAACTTTGTCCGGAACATTTGCGGGTGCAAGGCGGACTGGTCTATGCGCTCATTTATGATAGAGTCGATCGAAAGAATACGCGCGCAAGTCGGGACCGGCAAAGTTCTTTGCGCGCTGAGCGGTGGTGTCGATTCTTCGGTAGCCGCCGTTCTGTCGCATGAAGCCGTAGGCGATCGTTTAACGTGTGTCTTCGTCGATAATGGCTTATTGCGAAAAGGTGAGGGCGATCTGGTGCGCGAGACCTTTGCCAAACATTTTAAGATCAAGCTCAAAATGATCCCCGCGGCAAACCGGTTTGTGTCTTCGCTCGCCGGCGTGAGCGATCCTGAACGTAAACGGAAGATTGTCGGTCGCCGGTTTATTCGAGAGTTCGAAAACTTCACTCAGCGGGGCGGAAAAAGCGACTGGCTGGTGCAGGGCACCTTGTATCCGGACGTGATCGAAAGCGTAAGTTTTAAAGGGCCCTCGGCAACCATCAAGACGCATCATAACGTGGGCGGTCTGCCGTCGCGCATGCGTTTCAAGCTAATTGAACCGCTACGCGAACTCTTTAAAGATGAGGTGCGAATCCTCGGCAAGGAACTGGGGCTTCCCGATGAGATCGTGTGGCGGCAACCGTTCCCAGGTCCCGGGCTGGCAATCAGGATTCTCGGACCGGTAACCAAGGAACGCCTGGCCATCCTCCGCGACGCCGACGCGATCGTGCAGGATGAGATCCGAAAGGCGGGCTTCTACACCAAGATCTGGCAGGCCTTCGCGGTATTGCTTCCCATCCGCACAGTGGGCGTCATGGGCGATCAACGAACGTACGAAAACGTGGTCGCGGTCCGGGCCGTGACGAGCTTGGATGGCATGACGGCTGACTGGGCCAGGTTGCCGAATGAATTGCTGGCGGCGATCTCAACTCGCGTGATCAATGAAGTCAAAGGGGTGAACCGGGTGGTCTATGATATTAGTTCCAAACCGCCAAGCACTATAGAATGGGAATAGGCGGCCAACCATTGCGGGGCCTGTCGACGAACAGCCCGGACGTGCTCGCTCCCGAAGCCCAAGTCGCTCCGCGCTGTCCGGGCGCCCGTTCGTCGCCACCCGCAGGCTCGGCCTGTAAGATGGCGCGAAGAAGCCTGCGGGTCCTGTCGACGAACAGCCCGAACGTGCTCGCTCCCGAAGCTCAAGTCGCTCCGCGCTGTCCGGGCGCCCGTTCGTCACCACCCGCACGCTCGGCCTAGAGATGGGGGTGAAGAGGGTAGGGGGTTGGGACTGGAGGTCCGTCGCCGCTCAGCCCGGCCGTCCTCGCACCCCGCGCGGTGTAGGGACCCCGCTGCGGGCGGCCGGGCGCCCAGAGCGGCGCCACCCGCAGGCTCGGCCTAGAGTGAGCGGTAAAGGAAAAGAAAGTAACAGGATGAGCGTATTGGCATGGAAATGAGGTTGCAGAAGGCGATCGCGGATGCGGGGGTCGCGTCACGCCGGGCGGCGGAGGAGATGATCCGCGCGGGCCGGGTCACCATCAATGGCGAAATGGTTCGCGAGATGGGCGTCAAAATTGACCCGGAAAAAGATCATATCAAGGTGGATGGCCGCCATCTCAAACCTGCCGCGCCGAAAGCCTATGTGATTCTGAATAAGCCCAGAGAAGTGCTGACGACACTGGAAGGCCCTGAGAACGAGGACCGGCTCACGATCCGACACTACCTCCGTGGCGTCAAACAACGGGTGTTTCCGGTCGGTCGGCTTGATTACGATACGGAGGGACTGCTGTTGTTGACAAATGATGGCGAACTGGCCGAGCGACTGTTACATCCCCGCTATCACGTTGCGAAAACCTATTTGACGAAGGTCAAGGGAACTTTGGAATCCGAGGAGATCCAGCAACTCGAGACCGGCGTCCGCCTAGATGATGGAATGACAGCCCCGGCGCATTTGAAGAAGATCCGAAAGGTCGAAGAGAATTCATGGATTGAATTGACGATTTACGAGGGGCGCACGCATCAAGTGAAACGAATGCTGGAGGCGGTCGGCCACCCGGTGCTCAAGCTCAAGCGAGTCCGTTTTGGACCGCTCGTACTCGGCGGCTTGCCTCTGGGCGAGTATCGCTTCCTCACCGACCCCGAAATCCATCGCCTGAAGGCCGCCGCGGCAAATCGTCACAATCATCCATCACCCTCGGCCCGCCCTTCTCGCGTCTTACCGGTTGCTTCTCGCTTGCGAAGAGGCGCTTTACGGGGCAGAGCGCAGCGGAAGCTTACGTCATGAAACCGCGCACCCACACGTGTGGCGAACTACGACGCGCAGATGCGGGCCACACCGTCCGCTTACAGGGCTGGGTCCATGCCCGCCGGGATCATGGGAGTGTCCTTTTTATTGATCTGCGCGACAGGTACGGCATCACCCAAATCGTGTTCAACGCGGAAAGGTTTCCAGAGGTCCACAAGCAGGCCCAAGGCCTCGGCAGCGAAGACGTCATCTCCATTGGGGGAGCGGCTTCATTGCGGCCGGAAGGCTCGGCCAATCCGAATCTGGCCACCGGCGACATCGAGATCTTCGTCCAGGACTTGGAGGTACTCAACGACGCGAAAACTCCGCCCTTCATGATCGACGATGAGGCGGAGATCACAGATGTGTTACGTCTTAAGTATCGATATCTTGACCTTCGGCGCCCTAAGATGCAGCGTCTTCTCGTGCTACGCCACGAAGTCACGGCCTTCGTGCGGTCGTTTTTGAACCAGCATGGATTCCTCGACGTCGAAACGCCGATGCTGACGAAGAGCACGCCGGAAGGCGCCCGCGACTACCTTGTGCCCAGCCGCGTCAATCCCGGCACGTTCTTCGCCTTGCCGCAATCGCCGCAGCTCTTCAAACAGATTCTCATGGTGGCCGGCGTCGATCGTTATTACCAGATCGCGCGGTGCTTTCGCGATGAAGACCTCCGCTTCGATCGCCAACCGGAGTTTACGCAAATAGACCTCGAGATGTCGTTTGTGGACCGTGAACAGGTGATGGCGCTGGCGGAGGAAATGATCCGCCTCCTGTTTCTGGCGACGCGGGGTATCGAACTTGCGTCCCCGTTCCCCCGGTTGGCCTATCACGAGGCGATGGATCGGTATGGCTCGGACAAGCCTGACCTGCGGTTCGACATGCCGCTTCATGATCTCAAGGAATTCGCATCCCACACGCAATTCAAGGTCTTCAAAGACACCATCGCGAACGGGGGGATCGTGAAAGCCCTCCTCATCAAAGGAGGCGGCAGCTTCCCTCGAAGCCGAGTTGACGCGCTAGGCGAGAAGGCGAAGTCCTTCGGGGCGAAGGGATTAGCTTGGGTAAAGGTCACCGCGGACGGGCAACTCGAATCTGTAATCGCAAAATTCCTGGATGCTAAGGTATTGCTCGCAGCCTTGCCGCAAGCCGAACCCGGTGATCTTCTTCTCTTTGGAGCGGACCGCCCGAAGATCGTCTATGATGTGCTCGGCCGCCTCCGCTTAATGCTGGCCGAGGAAATGAATCTGATTGACAAGGAACTGTGGCGGCCGTTGTGGGTGTTGGATTTCCCTCTGCTCGATTATGATGAGGCCGAGAAGCGATTTGTGGCAATGCACCATCCCTTCACGGCTCCGCATCAGGAGGACGTGGCTCTGCTCGACTCTGCGCCGTTAACGGCCCGCGCGAGAGCTTATGATATGGTCTTAAACGGCAACGAAGTCGGCGGTGGCAGCATTCGCATCCATCGGCGTGACATCCAAAGTAAGCTCTTCGATCTACTGGGGATCGGCAAGGAGGAGGCCGCGGCCAAGTTCGGATTTCTCTTGGAAGCGCTCGAATACGGGGCGCCGCCGCACGGTGGCATCGCCCTCGGTCTGGACCGTCTCGTCATGCTGCTTGGCGGAGCGGACTCGATTCGTGACGTCATTCCGTTCCCCAAAACCCAGAAGGCACAATGCCTCATGACCGAAGCGCCTTCGCCGGTTGATTCCAAGCAGCTCAAAGAACTGCACATCAAGCTGGATAAAAGCGAATAGACTTACGTGGTTCCTGTTGGAAGAAAGCGCGGGACGCGTGCATGCACCACGCGCCCAGCGCCTTCCTCGCATGCACAATCTTTACCGGGCGGCCAACCTAGTTAGCGAGTCACGATGTCGCTTTTCATCGGGCCCAGCACTGCCAGGAGCTCATTTTTCTCCTGTTGACCTACTCCAAACTTGTTTAATGTGGCCACAAGATCGCCAACGAGGGCATCGAAGTCGGAGCTGGTAATGCCCATTCCAGCGTGGGCCGTCCTCATGTCGCGCCCGGTATACGTGCATGGGCCTCCCGAGGCTTGACAGATCTGGTCAACCAGCAGCCCCTTGAAGCGGGGAATGTTGGTATTGGCAAACCTACTGTTGATCCGGTTGTCCGCCGCGACCCTCGCCACAAAATCATCGACGACCGCGGTGATAGCCCCCTTTCCTCCGAGTCGATCATACAGCGAGCCGCCGGGAGGCGGAGATTGACTGGTCTCCGCACAGCCCGCGAATGCCAGTAGCACGACCAGAAGCGACGAGCACCATGAGCCCACGTACCTTTGCATCTCTTCCTCCTGCGGTTAAAGGTGAAGATAAAAAACTCGGAGCCTTTTAGCCGTGAGAGTATAGTTAAGTCAAATGGATTTGTCTGTCCCCACTAAAATAGCTGGAGCACCAATTGTAAATGAACGCCGCTGTCTTGCACAGTCCTACCCGGAGACGGAATGTGATTCAACTGTTGTCCCCAATACACTTCAAAACGACTCCCGGCCATAATATTCCAAATGAGTCCCATTCCCACGCTCCCGAGACTATCCGGATCGGCTGAGGGGGCGTTGGTATTCGTGCCCCGGCCGAAATCCGCAAACGGCGCGAGTAATACGATGTCTTCACCCAAGGCGGAACGCAGAATCGGCACGCGAGTTTCCAACGATAGCAGAATGGCATTGTCCTGCACGAGCGTGTTTTCTCGATACCCGCGCACGCTGTATCGCCCTCCTACGGAAATCTGCTCCAGCGGGAAGAGATGGGCGTTCGAGAGTTGAACGGTTCCGCGCGCGAGGACCTGAATTTTCCAGGGCTCGAAACGCCGCGCCCACTGCGTTTGGAACAGCCAGGAGAAAAATTTAGAATCCTGGCTATTGGCAACATTGTAGTTTTTACCTGTCGCACCAAGTACATCGAGTCCCACTGAAAACCGTGAATAGGCTGAGAGGACTTGTTGACCCGAACGATTGACCCAGTCTTGAAAAAATCTGAGCGCCGACACGCGAGAAACGCCAGATGGCGCGCCGGCTAAGAATTGGTCGGTGGGCTCTCCGCCTAGGAACAGCTTATTCTCCAAATATTCACCGGTAATGCCGATACCGAATTCCTTGTTGAGCGTACGATAAACGGGCTGCCTGACGCTTATACCCACAATATTCGATTGGCTTTGAATGTCGAGGCTCTCAAAGGGATCTTCCACGACTTTAAAATCGTTCTTCCTGAACTCGAAGGAGATCGTCGTGTCATAACGAGTCAGGGGCAGGATATAGCGGACGTTGAGTTCCGGATTGATGCCCTCGGAGCGTCCATACTGGACGCTGAGGACATCGCCGTGGCCGGTGAAATTTTGATGCGCCAGAGTCGTAATGAAGTGGTCCTCTCCGACCGAAGGAGACACAAAGTTATTGAGTTCCACCCACGCGTTGATCGGGTCTGCCTCGGCCACACGGACATTCAGGACGCTGTCCCCCCGCGTGATCCCCGGCCGTAGCTCAGCATTCAATCGGGTGATCCGGGGATCCAGTTGCAACAGCTGCAACCTGTCTTGAAGGGTGTTCACGTTGACTGGGGGACCCGCTCCCAATTCGATCCGTTTGCGGAGATAGCTAGGGAAGAACCATTTGGTCCCCTCTATATCGATGCGGCTCAGTTTTCCTTCGATAACTTGAACGAGGAGCTCTCCGTCTTTCACGCTCTGGTCCGGAATGATGGCGCCCGACGTCACATAGCCTCGATTGACGTAGTACAGGGTCAATGCCTGACGAAGCGCTTCGATGTCCTCGGCGGACAGTTCTCTATTGGTATAGGGCGCAGTGACGGTTGCCAGTTCCGCTTCAGAGAAGACCGTGCTGCCTAGGACGATGATTTTCTTGACGAACACGCGGAGAAGCGGCGACGGTTCCCGTTTCCCCGGTGGCGGCGGAGCCGGCAGGATCGGCGTCGGCGGGGCCGGACGAGGAGCCTTTTCGGGGAAGGGAGGCGGCTCCTGCGGAAACGGAGGCGGCAACTGCGGCGGGAGAGCGACTTGGCTCCATGCGAAGGTCGGAAGAAGACATGTAAGAACAGCGATCATGAAAAGCCGTAGGCAGAGACTTTCCTTCGTGATTTGTGCGCCTTCCGGCTGGCTGAACCACATCGGGATGGGACTATATAGGATTGCGCAGAGGTCTGTCTGTCAGGAAAACCCTGACAGACTTGTTGCAAGGGAAAGCTCCGGTTGGGTAGCGCCGACCTAAAGAAAGGGTATGGGCCGACGCGGCCTCTCTCATTCATAGCTTAGCGTCAAACTCCAAAATGATGGGGGAAATAGCCTATCAGGTTTTCCCTGTAGACAACTGCGGCCATCGGCAGTACAGTTCTTACAGGAACAAGGCTGTGAACGGCAGAGAGGGAGTGTATGGACGCATTGGACAAGCTCGACACAAGCTGCATCAACACCATCCGCACGCTCGCCATGGATGCGGTCCAGGCGGCAAACTCCGGACACCCGGGGACGCCGATGGCCATGGCCCCCGTGGCCTATTACCTGTGGAATCGCATCCTGAGATTTGATCCTGAGGATCCCATCTGGCCCAACCGCGATCGCTTCGCGCTGTCGATGGGTCACGCCTCCATGTTGCTATATGCGCTTCTTCACCTGGCGGGCGTCAAAGCAGTCAATGCGAAATATGAGCAACTCGGCCAGGTCAGCGTGACGCTGGAGGACATCAAACAATTCCGTCAGCTTGAGAGCAAATGCCCGGGCCATCCGGAGTACCGCTGGACCAGCGGCATTGAGACCACTACGGGGCCGCTGGGGCAGGGGGTGGCGACGAGCGTGGGCATGGCGATCGCGGAGAAATGGATGGCGGCCTACTTCAACAAGCCTGGCTTTGAAATGATCGACTACGATGTCTACGCCTTGTGCGGTGATGGTTGCATGATGGAAGGCGTCACGGGGGAAGCTGCATCGCTGGCCGGTCATTTGAAACTATCCAATCTGTGCTGGATCTATGACAATAACAAAATTACCATCGAAGGAAACACGAGCTGGGCGTTCAGCGAAGACGTGGCCACGCGGTTCATCAGCTACGGCTGGAATGTCACGCGAGTCGGCGACGCCAATGATCTGGACATGCTGGCGCGCGCGTTTTCGACGTTTAAGAAGATCGCAGACCGGCCCACTTTGATCATTGTGGACAGCCATATCGCATGGGGATCGCCCAACAAGCAGGACACGCATGGCGCGCACGGCGAACCGCTGGGCGAGGAAGAGATCCGGTTGACGAAGCGCAATTATGGGTGGCCGGAAGAGCCGAAGTTTCATATCCCGAGTGACGTGCCCGGGCATTTTCAAGACGGGATCGGCAAGCGCGGTCATGCCCTGCGGGAAACGTGGCTCACTAAATTCAAGCAGTATAAAGTGCAATTCCCCCAGCTCGCCGATCATCTTTATAAGATGCAACATCGCCAGCTGCCTGAAGGCTGGGATCAGGAGCTGCCCACCTTCCCGCCGGACAAAAAGGGCGTGGCCGGCCGTGACGCCTCGGCCAAGGTGTTGAACGCGATCGCCAAGCACGTCCCATGGTTGCTGGGCGGCTCGGCCGATCTCGCCCCGTCCACGAAAACGCGGCTGACCTTCGAGGGGGCAGGCGATTTCACCGCCGCGAGCTACGCGGGGCGCAATTTTCACTTTGGTATTCGCGAGCACGCCATGGGGTCGATCCTCAATGGAATGGCCCTCTCCAAGGTACGTCCATACGGGTCGGGCTTCCTGATCTTCAGCGATTATTTGCGGCCGACGATTCGGCTCGCCGCTATCATGGAGATCCCGGTCATCTACATTTTCACGCATGATTCGATCGGCGTAGGGGAGGATGGGCCTACCCACCAGCCGGTCGAACAGATCGCCTCGCTGCGGGCAATTCCCGGCCTCATTACCTTGCGGCCGGGGGACGCCAACGAAGTGCTCGAGGCTTGGCGATTGATCATGCCGTGGCGCCACGAACCGGTCGCGCTCATTCTCACGCGCCAGCCATTACCCACTCTCGATCGCAGCCGTTACGCCTCTGCCGATAACGTCGTCAAAGGAGCGTACGTCTTGGGCGACAGTGCGAACCGGAAGCCTGATGTCATTTTAATGGCTACCGGCAGCGAGGTAGCTCTCTGTGTCGAGGTGTTCGAACAACTTACGGCCGAGGGCATCCAGGCTAGAGTCGTGAGCATGCCGTCGTGGGAGCTGTTCGAACGGCAAAGCCAGGAGTACCGCGACAGCGTACTGCCGCCGGATGTCACGGCCCGTGTCGCTGTGGAGCAAGCGTCGACCTTTGGTTGGGAACGCTATGTCGGCCTGGACGGCCAAGTCATCGGCATGAAGACCTTTGGGGCATCGGCCCCTCTCCAGGAGCTCGTCAAGAAGTTCGGCTTTACTGCGGAGGCGGTCAGAGCGGCGGCCAAGGCCCAATTAGAGAAAATGATCAGAAAATAATGGAGGCATCATGAACCCGCTCCCCACAAAGCTCGATCAGCGCACGTACGCGCTAGGAGAATATCAAAAGGACGTGCAGGCCAAACTCAAGGAACTGCAACAGCAGGACTTTGTCCGGCGTTTCTGGGCCAAGGACCCGACCCTGTGGCATCGGGACCCTGTACACCACAAGATCATTCGCAACGCCATGGGCTGGCTGCACGTCATCGAGCAGCAGGTCCAAAATGTCTCGCGCCTCAAGGCCTTGAGCGAGGCGGTCCGTGCCGGAGGATTTCAACATCTCCTGCTGCTCGGCATGGGTGGCAGCAGCCTCTGCCCCGAAGTCTTTCGTAAGACTTTCGGAATCATTCCGGGATATCCGCAACTCCATGTGCTGGACAGCACAGTCCCGGCGCAGGTCAAAAGATTTCAAAAAGACGTGGACCTCGGCAAGACCCTGTGCATCGTCTCCAGTAAGTCCGGTTCGACCATTGAGCCGCTGGTCTTTTATCAATACTTCTTCGACCAGATGCGGCAGATCAAGCGTGAGCGAGCAGGGGACAATTTCATCGCGATTACCGACCCGGGGTCGCTGCTGGAAAGCCTCGCGAAGGAAAGCAAGTTTCGGGAGATCTTGCCGGGCATGCCGGATATCGGCGGCCGCTATTCAGCGCTCAGCAACTTCGGCATCGTGCCTGCGGCGTTGATGGGGGTCAACGTGGAGCATCTGTTGTCTCGGGCTGAACAAATGCGTCAGAGCTGCAATTCCGGTGTGCCGGCAGAAGGCAACCCGGGTGTCGTACTCGGCGTGACCCTCGGCGAACTGGCGAAACGCGGGCGAGATAAGATCACCTTCGTGACATCGTCGCGGATCAGCGGTCTCGGCGCTTGGCTGGAGCAACTGATCGCAGAGAGCACCGGCAAGGAAGGCAAGGGTCTGATTCCCATCGACGGCGAAGCAGTGGGCGCGCCGGATGTTTACGGAAACGATCGCCTGTTCGTATACATTCGCTACACGGACGAGCCTCACAGCGTAGAGGATGCCAAACTTCAGGCACTCGAGAGGGCCGGCCATCCGGTCGTGCGGGTCGATCTACCCGACCTCATCAATCTAGGCGCAGAGTTCTTTCTCTGGGAGATGGCGACCGCGGTGGCCGGCTCGCTGCTCGGCATCAATGCCTTCGATCAGCCGAATGTCCAAGAGAGCAAGGATTTCACCAAAGCACTGCTGGACGAATTCAAGCAGACAAACCGCCTGGCCGAAGACGAACCCTTGCTGGTTTCCGATGGGATCGGCGTGTACGCGGACGCGGCAAACCGTCAGGCTTTGGGCCAGATAGACACCCTGGACAAGGCCCTGGCTGCCCATTTAAAGCGTATCAGTGCCGGTGATTACGTCGCGGTGAATGCTTATGTCGCGCA
>DASXSU010000020.1:0-4076 GCA_036505795.1 Nitrospirales bacterium | reverse complement strand
GCGAAGAGATCCGGACCCTCATCCAAGCGATTGGTACAGGCATCGGCCGGCCCCGCGAGGAGGGGGAGAAGAGCAAGGACGATTTCGACATCAGCCGTGCCCGCTACCACAAGATCTTATTAATGACGGACGCCGATGTCGACGGCAGCCACATCCGCACGTTGCTCCTGACCTTTTTTTACCGCCAGATGCCGGAGTTGATCGACCGTGGCTATATCTACATTGCTCAGCCCCCGTTGTTTCGGGTGAAGAAAGCCAAGACCGAACGATACTTAAAGGACGACAGCGCGCTCAACGATTACCTGGCGGACCTCGCCGTGGAGGCGGTCGAAGTCTATGTCGAGAGCGGGCAGGCCTATGTAACCGGCCGCCGCCTTCTGCCGATCCTGAAAAAGATCATCGCCTTCGAAAACCTGTTGCCGCGCTTTGCGAAGAAACAGCATGAGGCCGGTATTTTGCGGGCGTTTGTGGATGAACCGACTCTGGATCGAGACCTCCTCAAGAATCTCGCCGCGCTCAAAAAGGTGGTGGCGAACGCCAAGAAGAGCCTGGAGGTTTTCTATCCGGGTGCGATGATCGCACTGGAGATTGCCAGAGACGAAGAGCACGAGTCTAATAAGATCGTCTGCCGGATCCAGACCAACGGGGTCGGTCACACCCTTGATGTCACCCACGATCTGGTCGGCTCAGCCGATTTTCGTGAACTGCAAAAATGGTCGCCGTCGGCGATCGGGCTGGGCCGGGCGCCCTATAAGGTCAAGGCCGGCGAGGACGAGACGTCGTACTCCGGCACGGCCCAGTTGTTGAAGGCCATCTTTGAGATCGGCAAACATGGGCTCACGATTCAGCGGTACAAAGGTTTGGGAGAAATGAATCCAACGCAGCTCTGGGAAACGACGATGAATCCGGAGACGCGCCTCTTGTTGAAGGTGAAGCTTGAGGACATCGCCGGTGTGGAAGACATCTTCTCCACCCTGATGGGCGACGAGGTAGAGCCGCGCCGTAACTTCATTCAGCAACACGCGCTGGAAGTGAGAAATCTCGATGTGTAACTCTGCGCGGGTCCTGTCATCGAACAGCCCGAACGTGCTCGCGCTCCGCTCAGAAGCAAGCAAGTCGCGCTGCGCACCGTTCGGGCGCCCGTTCGACGCCACCCGCTTCGTCCACACATCTTCGGCGTGTGGGCTCCCGATCGGCGCGCCCTCCGGAAGGGGCGCGTCTTGGCGCGCCTGGGGTGGGGTGGGTGCAATGAATGGACGATGGCGGAAAGGGCGCTCCTCCACGGCCGCGTTAGAGGCAGCCCCGCTCCGCGCGGCGGGGGAAGGGGAATCTGTCTTGGCAGATTCCAGGGCGGGAGGGTGAGATGAAGGCCTGTTCGACGCCACCCGCTTCGTCCACACATCTTCGGCGTGTGGGTAGCCAAAAAGGGACAGATGGGGTTGCCAAAACTGCTCACGGGTCATCCTGAACGAAGTGAAGGATCTCAAGTCGGGGCGCAATATAAGCTCCCGGAAGCGGCTCAATTCTATGGGCAATCGAGATGCTTCGCTTCGCTCAGCATGACAGAAAAGGGAAACTAGATGCCGGTTGACGAACGCCTGACAAACATCGCCATCGAAGACGAGATGCGCTCGTCCTATCTGGATTACGCGATGAGTGTAATCGTGGGGCGCGCGCTGCCGGATGTTCGTGACGGCCTGAAGCCGGTTCACCGCCGGATCCTCTATGGGATGAACGAGATGGGTCTGGCGCACAACCGGACCTATCGAAAGTCGGCCAAGATCGTCGGTGAGATCATGGGGAACTATCACCCCCATGGGGACTCGGCGATCTACGACACTCTGGTCCGCATGGCCCAGGACTTCAACATGCGCTACCTCCTGGTCGACGGCCAGGGGAACTACGGGTCGGTGGATGGCGATCCCCCCGCCGCCATGCGATACACCGAGGCACGCCTCACGAAGCTTGCCGAAGCGCTGTTGGCGGACATCGATAAAGACACCGTCGATTTTCGCCCCAACTATGATGACTCCCGGACCGAGCCGATCGTGTTGCCGGCCAATGTCCCCAATTTGCTCATCAACGGGGCCGGCGGCATCGCGGTGGGGTATGCGACCAATATCCCGACCCACAATCTTGCCGAAGTGATTGACGGTCTCCTGCTGCTCCTTGAGAACCCCGCCGTGACGGTGGACGAGCTGATGGAGTTGATTCCGGGCCCGGATTTCCCGACCGCCGGCTATATTTATGGCACTCAGGGGATCAAGGACGCCTATCGCACCGGCCGCGGGTTACTGCAAATGCGGGCCAAAGTGGTTGTCGAGACCGATGAGCGGACTGATCGAGACCGGATCGTGGTCACCGAAATTCCGTATCAGGTGAACAAGGCGCGGCTCATCGAGAAGATCGCCGAACTGATTCAGGACAAGCGCATTGAAGGGATTTCCGACCTCCGAGACGAATCGGACCGGGACGGCATGCGCATTGTTATGGAGCTAAAGAAAGGCGAGATCGCCCTGGTCCTGATCAACCAGCTCTATAAGCACACGCCGATGCAGAGCACATTCGGCGTCATCATGCTGGCGCTGGTCAACAATCGGCCCGAGCTCTTGACCTTGAAGCAGATCCTCGAGCACTTTGTCGAGCATCGCCGCGAAGTCGTAGTTCGGCGCACCGCCTATGATCTGCGCAAGGCGGAAGAGCGGGCGCACATACTCGAAGGCCTGAAGATCGCGCTTACCCACCTGGATGCGGTGATCGCGCTGATTAAGCGATCGCGTTCCCCTGAAGAGGCCCGCGCCGGACTCATACGGGAATTCACCCTCTCCGAGGTTCAGGCCAACGCCATCCTCGACATGAAGTTACAACGGCTCACCCAGCTGGAACGGGATAAGCTGACGCAGGAATACGAGGAGATTATCAAACGGATCGCATATCTAAAGTCCGTGCTCGACTCCGAACCGCTGGTCCGGCAGATCATCAAAGATGAGCTCAAGACCCTCAGGGAGGAATACAAGGACGAGCGGCGGACACAAATTGTGCCGGAAGCGGCGGACATCAACATCGAGGATCTGATCGCGCAGGAAGAGGTCGTAGTCACGATCTCCCATGCGGGCTATATCAAGCGTAACCCCGTCTCGCTCTACCGCGCGCAGCGGCGCGGCGGCAAGGGTAAGATTGGGATGGGCACCAAGGAAGAGGATTTTGTTGCCACCCTATTTACCGCTTCGACGCATGACTACCTGCTGTTCTTTACGAGCGCGGGCAAAGTGTACTGGCTCAAGGTCCATGAGATACCGGAGGCCGGCCGCGCTGCGAAAGGCAAGGCAATGGTCAATCTGCTCGCCCTGGCCGGCGAGGAAGAGGTGACGGCCACGTTGCCGGTAAAAGAGTTTCGTGACGATCGCTTTATCATCATGGCCACCCGTATGGGGACCATTAAGAAGACGGAGCTGTCAGCCTACGGAAATCCGAGACTCGGCGGAATAATCGCCTTGACGCTGGATGAGGGTGACAAACTGATCGGGGTGGAGATGACCGATGGCCAGCGGGAGATACTCCTTGGCACCCGCCAAGGAATCGTGATCCGGTTCAAAGAGGAAGATGTCCGGCCCATGGGACGGACGGCGCGCGGTGTCCGCGGGATCAGCCTGGATGAAGGCAATGAAGTCATCGGGATGGAAACCATCACGCCGGACTCAACGGCGGCAATTCTGACCGTCACCGAGCATGGCTATGGGAAACGCACGGCTGTCAGCGAGTATCGGCTTCAGGGCCGGGGGGGCCGGGGCATTATCAGCGTGAAGGTGACCGACAAGAACGGCCCGGCAGTTTCCTTCCATCAGGTCCGCGGCGACGATGAGATTATGGTCATCACGGCCGAAGGGAAGATTCTCCGGACCAAAGTCGACGACGTGCGCGAGATCAGCCGGAACGCCCAGGGCGTGCGGTTGATTGATATGGGTGAGAGCGACCGGGTAGTCGGTGTGGCGAAACTCGCCGAAACGACGCCGGAGGGACCCAGCGATTCTGATGGCGACGAACCGGTTCTTTCTCCGGAAACGAATGGAGGCTGA
>DASXSU010000019.1:0-6518 GCA_036505795.1 Nitrospirales bacterium | reverse complement strand
GCGAGCCTCCGAGATGGACGCGAACGCCAGGCTCTGACCCATCGATTCGCCGAACCAGTCGCTGCAGCAGACCGGGGCCGCATGTAGGCTTTTCGGGGTACATTGTCGCTCTGGCGGCCCCGGCTGCTGAGCTGGGTCGTTAGGCGTCGCCGAATCGAGCGAAGAGGAGTTCTAGCGAGCACGGGACGGTGCCACGCAGCCACGCACAAGGCGGCGGGCATTAGCAATAGAAACGAACGGCTCGGGAGGAGTAATGGCAATCATCACTAGTGTCCGCTGCAAACGCATGGCGACATCGGTTGCCTTCTATACAAAGGTGCTCGACTTCGAGTGTGTCGAGGATGGTGGCGACCGCGATCCCACCTTCAGTGTTCTCATGAGGGGAGGGTCTTTGCTGTGTCTCTCTAGCCATGCCGGGGACGGCACGTTCGGACAGGCAATCGTCGTGCTGACGGATAATGTTGACGCTCTGTTTCACAGGTTCCGCACGCGAGGGTTGAAGACACCCGGGAACCCAGACGCTCCCACAGAGGTCCACGAGGGACCCATCAATCAGAGCTGGGGGACACGCGAGCTGTACGTCGACGACCCAGATGGCAACACCCTACGGTTTGTGGAGGGCTTTGGCTTCGGCCCGAGCGCGGAAGGCGACGCCTAACGCCACGTTGTCGGTAAAATGGTTGGAAAACGGAGAGAGCTTATGAAAGCAATGATAGGAATCCTCCTCTCAGTATTTACTCTCCTGTTACCATCTTCAACCTCTCAGGCCAAAGAGTGGCGTGGTCTTACGCCGTTGCACTCAACAAGGAAAGATGTTGAAAAACTGCTTGGCCCGCCTCCACCTCCTCCTAATGACGGCACTATGATCTACACACTAGGCGATGCTCGATCTATTTACTTCACTGATGAAGGCAGGGTCTTCATTTCCTATGCAACAGATGAATTCTTGGAGCGAGTTCGCTGCCTCGGCCTGGTACCAACTCATGCCGTTGCCTTCATCCAGGTTACATATAAAGTAAAGCCATCGTTGAGTGAGCTACATATTGACGAAACAAGGTTCATAACATTTGACCCATCGGAGCCGCCTAATATTGGCTTTAAGGCGTATGTAGATGACGATGATGGTATTGCCATTTGTACACAGGACGGGAAGGTAAATGATATAACCTACTATGCAACAGCAAAGGACCGACAAGTTTGTCAGGGTCTGCGTTATGAGGGAAAGGACTACTGTAAGATTCTTGTGGACTTCATAAGGCGAGATGAGCGCCACAGCGGGATAGAGCAAGAACAAAAGAAAAAGAGTAAGCCGTGACCAGATGCCGCGCCTAGCAATGGCGTCAACCGGAGCGCGGCAAGCCAGTTTCTGAACATTCCATCAGTGTTACGTCCCGCGCCCGGTTGCGCCGGGCGTAAGACGCACCTGGAAGGAGGGAAGCTAATGGCGACTGCCGCAGCAAAAGTTCTCTCAGTCAACGTCGGTACCGTGCGCGAGTTCGAATACAGCGGCCACCCTGCCAAGAGTGCTATCTGGAAATCGCCTGCCGTCGGTCGGATCGCAGCCCGAGGTGTAAACCTTGCCGGAGACGACCAGGCGGATCGCAAGGCACACGGGGGACCCGATAAAGCGGTCTACGCCTACGCCGTCGAAGACGTACGGTGGTGGGAACAGGAGATCGGTCGATCGCTTGCATACGGTGAGTTTGGCGAAAACCTCACTACCGAAGGGATCGAGGTGAACAATGCGCTCATCGGAGAGCGTTGGGAGATCGGGACCACCGTTCTTGAGGTTTCCGAGCCGCGGATACCTTGCTGGCGGCTGGGAGTTCGGATGAACGATAAGATGTTTCCGCGCCGCTTCACCGGGGCGTTGCGACCTGGGGCTTACTTGCGAATAGTCGTCGAGGGCGATGTGGGCGCCGGAGATGAGATCCGGGTAGTCGAGAGACCCGATCATGATCTCACCATCCGAGATGTATTTCGCGTCTACACCCGTGATCGCGATGAGGCCGAGCGGTTGCTTGCGGTTCCCCGGATGTCCGAGAGCTGGAGAAGGTGGGCGGATGATTTGCTTCAAAAGGCCAAAGGCCGCCCCACGGGTGTGGCCGAACCCGGATGTTGCTAGTGGCAGCGACATCGGAGTTTCCTCATTTGTTAAGGTTGCTTGGGGTGGAAGCGATAGTGTCGGTGCGACGAACTGAAGGAGGCTGGTCGTCTAACCAACCGCATGCAGCCGACTCGCTGACGCTCGCGGCTGATACGGAACGTTAGGCCGACGGGAGAAATGTCATGAAACGCACGTGGACGATCATCGGCGTAAGCGATGTGCCGGCTAGCTTCAAATGGTACCAGTCTCTGTTCGGCCAACCCGAGACACAACCGGCCCATGCGGACTTTGGTCAGATCCTCGATTCGGATGGAACTGTCCTGCTCTGCCTCCACCAGTGGGGCGCGCACGAGCATCCGTCGTTGATGAGCCGGGACGAGGCGACACCTGGCAACGGGCTCCTCTTGCTCTTTCGCGTCGACGATTTCGATATGGCCCTGAAAAGGGCACGCGCCCTCGTCGCCCGGCTCGAAGAGGAGCCGCACGCGAACCCGAATACTCGAACACAGGAGTTCTCGCTCCGGGATCTGGACGGATACTACGTCACGATTAGTGCGTTCTCTTCGCTCGAGTTAGAGGTGGTGAAACCGCGTCTCGTCACTGAGGCGTTAAATGAGGCTTGAGCCGGATGAGGGGAAACTCTCACGTCCGGTTCTTAGGGGCCCGGATCGGAGTGATCCCGCCCGGTTACCCGACCGGAAAAGAAACAGGCAAGACTGAAAATGACTTCTGAAGCCTTGGTGGATCTTCTTCGCCTATTCCAGCGTGCTGAAATTGAGGTGTGGCTCGATGGCGGTTGGGCTGTAGATGCTCTTCTTGGCGCTCAGACACGACCACACAACGACGTCGATATCATAGTGCGTGTGGCAGACCTTCCCAAATTGCGCGAGACTCTGGCTGACAGGGGCTTTGAGATTCGGACTGGCGGCACGGAATCCAACTTCGTTCTAGCAGATCGCTCTGGACTCGAGGTCGATGTTCATGCCATCGTCTTTGACCGAGAGGGTAACGGCGTGTACCGTATGGCAAACGGATCAGACTGGATCTTTCCGGCTTCAGGATTTAGTGGGCGGGGCGTCGTTCAAGGTGTCAGTGTCCGTTGCCTTTCACCGGAAGTCCAAGTGCTCTGCCACGCTCACGGGTATGCGCCGACAGAGAAAGACTTCCGAGATATGGAATTGCTCCAGGAACGCTTCGGCGTTGAACTACCGCCGCGGCTGCGGCGCAATGACTTCTGACGCGATCGTTAGCGATGAGAGTCCGCCGAACAACGTCCCCACACGAAGTCTCTCATGTACGTTGCGCAGGGGCGCGGGTGATGCCTAGCGTTAGGCGGCACATGTTAGAATGCCGCGGGTCCGCATTCGGACTGAGGCGAGATTTCCAACCCAAGCCAGTATGAGGAGGTTTCTATGAGCCAGCCTGCAAAGAAGGGCACGCAGAAGTCCGCCAAGAGCACCACCAAGAAGGGCATGCAGAGGTCCGGCAAGAGCACCACCGCGACCGGCAAGACATTCAAGGGATTCACGGACGACGAGCGAGCGGCGATGAGGGAGCGCGCCCAAGAGCTGAAGGCGGCGGCGCGCCGCGGCCCGAGCGCGGACAAGGCGGACGGGGAAAGCGTCGTGCTCGCCAAGATCGCCGCGATGCCGGAACCGGATCGCGCCATGGGGAAGCGGCTCCATGCGGTCATTAAGGCCAGCGCGCCGGCCCTCTCGCCGAGACTCTGGTACGGGATGCCCGCGTATGCCAAGGACGGCAAGGTCGTCTGCTTTTTCCAAAACGCGCAGAAGTTCAAAACGAGGTATTCGACGTTAGGCTTCAGCGACGCGGCGAACCTCGACGAAGGCGCCCTGTGGCCGGTCGCCTTCGCGCTGAAGGAGTTGACCGCCGCCGAAGAGGCAAAGATCGGCGCGCTCGTGAAGAAAGCGGTGAGCTGAGGACTGAACTCGCCACGGAGCCCCGCTTTAGGGTCTTCGGAAGCTCCGACAAACCCAACGATCTCATCGTCCTTGCTGAATGCGAGGACGCGGCAAGGGCGCGCCAGTTCTTCCAGTCGGCCGAGTCCCGTGAAGCAAACCAGAGAGCTGGCGTCACGGCAGCGCCCGAAGTGACGATGGCCGACCAATTCCATCTGAGAGGAGGATCGACATGAAAGATCACGAACTTCAAACCTCGCCGCAAGTTTACGCACGAATCGGCGGGGTGTTGTATCTGATTATCATAATCATCGGTTCCTGCAGTGGGTTTTTCGTCAGAGACAAACTCGCGGTGTCAGGAGATGTTACAGCCACAGCCAATAATATTATGGCCTCTGAGTCGCTGTGGCGCATCACTATTGCCGGTGAGCTGATATTGCTCGTGTGTTCTATCGCGCTAACGCTGATCTTATATGTATTGCTCAGGCCGGTGAACAAAACTCTTGCTTTGCTTGCGGTGTTTTTCAACATAGTGGAGTTCCCTATTGAGGCCGCCAGCAAGCTATGTCTTTTTGCGGCATTGTTCCTTTCGGGTAATGCAGATTACCTGAGAGCATTTGAGCCACATCAGCTACACGCTCTCGTGCAAATTTCTCTCAAGTTGCATGACTACGGCTTTGGCATTGACCTCGTATTTTTTGGCTTTGCATGTCTGGTTTATGGATATCTGCTTTTCAGGTCGGGTTATTTCCCCAAGACTCTTGGCGTTTTGATGGCGATTGCCGGTTTGAGTTATCTGACCAATAGCTTCACGCTCATCCTCGCCCCCACATACGCAGGAACGATCTCCGTCATTCTGGTGCTTGCCTTAATCGGAGAATTATCACTTTGCCTGTGGCTCATGGTGAAGGGCGTGGAGGAGCAACGATGGAAGGAGCAAGCCAGCGCATCGGTCGCCTTCTGATTGACATCGCGTTCAACAAGGAATGGACACGAGCGCGGCAAGCGAGTTTCTTAACCTTTGCCAATGCTTCGTGCCGCGCCGTATCGCTGGCGTTCGGCGCACCAACTGAAGTAGAAACGAGAGTGGCGAGCGACGAGATAGAGGGAAGTGAGGCCCTGCGCTAGACAATGTTAACCCGAAATGGATCTCTGACTTCGTAAAGGAAAATCTATGAAGTACTGCTCTTCGCTGATTCTACTTGTTTTACCACTGCTGCGCATATTCGCTCCAATGTCTGTTTCGACGCAAGTCAATAAGGTAGACGAATACATTCAGGTCGAGATGAAGAAACGCCGCATTCCCGGCCTGGCTTTGGTGGTCATCAAAAATGGCGAGATCGTCAAGATGAATGGCTATGGCTTGGCCAACCTCGAACATGATGTGCCGGTCACCCCTGATACGGTGTTTGAGCTGGCTTCCCTGACCAAGCAATTCACCGCGACTGCCATCATGTTGCTAGTGGAAGAGGGCAAGCTCAAGCTGGACGATCCAATTATTAAGTATCTCCCCCGCTCCCCCCGGAAATGGATCGGGATAACGGTTCGTCATCTCTTAACTCACACCGCTGGTCTGGCCAGTATGGACGATGGCTTTGCCTCTTTGCCCGACCAGATAGATGATACAACTGCGGAGATGTTTGAGTCTGCAACTAGAGACCCAATGAGTTTCGCGCCAGGAGAGAGATGGCAGTACAGTGATGTCGGTTATTTTTTGCTTGGCATGATCATTGAGAAAGCCAGCGGTCAACGTTACCGGGATTTTTTGGCCGGGCGGTTCTTCAAGCCACTTGGAATGACATCCACTTCCGTACTCGATCAATGGGCGATTGTGAAGAATCGCGCCGCCGGGTATACCATCCGGAATGGCCAACTCGCCAACATCAGGCGCGTTTGGCAAATTGAGCTTCCCTCTCATTATGGCGTATTTTCGACAGTAAGAGATTTGGCGAAGTGGGACGCGGCCCTTGCCGTGGGAAAGGTGGTGAAAGAATCTAGCCTTGCCGCCATGTGGACTCCAGTAATAGTCAAGAGCGGACGTTCTTATCCGTATGGATTCGGTTGGGGGATATATCAGATACTTGGCCATCGGGTAATTACCCATACAGGCATAACGGGGACGGAATATACTCGTTTACCGGATGACAAATTGACGGTCATTGTACTGACAAATCTCGGATTACGTGACCGCAATGAACCAGTCGACTCATGGGGATTAACGCAAGGGGTCGTAATGCGCTATTTTTCCGGTCTCCTTTGAAGCTGCACATTGGGTAAAGAAGTAGACGACTAACAGAGGGGGTATAGATCATGACCTTTGGGTTTTTACCGTGGATTGGGTCTCCTGCACTATTACTTACAGGGTTCAATTATGCGGGAGAACTATCCCGGGAAGCTGGCCGCTATCCATGCGGGTGACTGACTTGTGAAGCTTGTCCTCGCAGCTGTAATAGTCAGTCTGTGGCCGACCGCTGCCTTCCCTGGTGAAAGGG
>DASXSU010000018.1:0-5288 GCA_036505795.1 Nitrospirales bacterium | reverse complement strand
GCCCGGTCCCGTGTCTATTGAAATAAAAAGATCGGACACAACAGCAGTCGGAATGCTGTTTCTGATCGGTCTGGCTTTCGCCCTAACGTTTGTTTTCAATCGCTTGGCTATTACCAACGGCGTTCCACTCATTCCTTATGTCTTCTGGCAGGCTCTCGGTGGCGCCTTAATCCTCCTCATTGCTTGCAGTGCAATCAATCAGTTGCCAGCTCTGTCGGCTAAATATCTTCGCGTCTACTTCCTCACCGGCCTTTTCAATGTCTGTCTGCCCGTAGTGGTCTTAAGCTTTGTTGCGCCCAAGGTGCCGTCAGGGATCCTGAGCCTTGGCCTGATGTTGATTCCTTTGATGATTTACGTTCTTGCCCTTGTGCTTGGGATGGATCAGTTTCGGTTAGTGCGTCTTGTCGGGATTCTGCTTGGACTGATCGGGGTTCTGTTTGTCCTCCTCCCTCAGGCAAGCCTACCGTCGTCTGACATGGTTGGTTGGGTCCTGCTCGGCCTACTGGCGCCGCTTTGCTATGCAATAGGAGCGATTCTTATGGCCTGGCTACAACCGCCAGCCGCGAAATCGCTGCCGCTTGCGTGCGGATTACTCATGGCTTCTGCAGTAACGATGGCCAGTGTTATGGTTGTCACCGGAAGCTGGTGGTTCTTCGAAGGGCGGTTTGCCACCGGGCAGAAGGCAGTTATCGGTGCGATGGCGAACCAAGCGGTGATCTTTGTTTTGATGTTCGAGATCATTAAGCGCGCGGGGCCGGTTTTTTTTTCGACCTCAAACTACATCGCGACTCTTGCCGGCGTCGGCCTCGGTATCTTGCTCTTTGGGGATCGCCCAAGTCTATGGATTTGGGCAGCTCTCGTGCTGATGTTTCTCGGCTTGTTTTGCGTCAATTCGACCGCGTCGTCGGAAAAGCAGGAAAAGTCCTAAGCGCAGTTATCGGGAGTACCAACTGTGTTAGGGAGGGAATCGTTATGTTGGACTTACTGATCAAGGGTGGGACCGTTGTATCGCCGGAGACGAGTATCGTGGCGGATGTGGCGGTTGAAGGCGAGCGCATCGCCGCCATGACGGCGCCAGGCTTATTTTCGGAGGCACAGCGGGTGATCGACGCGAGGGGCAAATACGTTATACCCGGCGGCATCGATCCGCATGTACACTTCAACATGCCATGGGGGCCGGCGATGATGCAGGGATGGGACCGGGGGACCACTTCGGCTGCCTGCGGTGGAACTACCACCATCATCGACTTCGCCTGGGTGCAAAGCGGCACCTCCGCGCTGGCTACGATTGAAAATCGCCTGACTGAGCCTCAAGGAAAGGCAGCCATCGATTACGCGCTTCATGCCTGTCTTATGGGACCGATCGCACCCGGGACCATTGGTGAAATCAACCAGTTTATGCGGGACGGCATTTCTTCGATCAAGATCTACATGACTTACGACTGGGCAGTGGACGACGGCGGCCTTTACGCGACGATGCAGGCCGCCGAGCAGTCCGGAGGTGTTGTTGAGGTCCATGCTGAGAACCACTATGTCTGTGAGTGGATGAAAAACGAATACATCCGGCGTGGGCAGAAGGATGGCCGCCTGGTAGCCGAGACACGGCCTGCGTGGGTCGAAGAAGAGGCCATTCACCGCGCCACATTTCTCTCCGAGCGCACCGGCTGCCCGCTGTATATCGTGCATATGAGCTCGCAGCGAGGTGTTCAGGCGGTCTACGAAGCCCGCAACCGGTATCTGCCGGTATTCGGCGAGACCTGCCCGCAATATCTGTTTTTCACCAACGAAGATGTCACTGGGCGCGATGACGGGCTGCGGTATGTGAATTTCCCTCCACTCAAAGGCAAGGAGGACCGCGAAGGTCTTTGGAAAGGGCTTGTCAAAGGCACCATGTCGACGGTCGGAACCGACGATGCGACTTACCCGTCAGAGGGACGGGAAAAGATTGGCCGAACGCTGGACAGCCTCCAGGCCGGATTTTCGGGCGTCGAGGTGCGTATACCGCTCCTGTACTCGGAGGGGGTAGCGAAGGGAAAGTTCAGCATGAACCGGCTGGTGGAGATTACGAGCACCAATGCCGCCAAAATCTTCGGCCTTTACCCGCGCAAAGGAGTAGTGGCTGTCGGCAGCGACGCCGACATCGTCGTCATCGACCCGAATTTAAAGCGAACGATCCGCCTTGAGAACCTCCATGGGTGGCAGGACTATACCGTATATGAAGGGTGGGACCTCCAGGGGTTTCCGGTCGTGACAATCTCACGTGGTAAGGTCGTGTCAGAAAACGGGCAGTACGTCGGGAAAGAGGGCCACGGCATTTTTATTCCACGTTCGGGCGGCGGCGCGCTTTCCACGGGAATCCACTAGCTGTTCTGCCCATCCAATAGAAAGGAGGACAAAGATAATGATTAGCCTAGCGGCTCGTATTGATCAGATCTGTGAGAGCATCGACCGATTAATTTCAACTGAATTCGATGCCCGCCCCGAAGGATCACGTGGCAAGATGATTTTGCTATATGATGCGGCAAGGAAACAATCTCCAAAGCCGCTAGTCCAGGCTGCGGCCGAAGCGCTTATTGCAGCGGCCCGCGGGAGCGGGCCAGTGTTGGTGTCGAGCGGTTGGGTGATCGACTTCTGGTACCCCCGTGGCGAGATCTGCGGAATGATCGGCGCGGGCGCGCTGGCCCGGGCGATCAGCCGGGGTTTGAGGACGAAAGTCTGCTTTCTCTGTGAGGATGCTGTGCTGCCGGTGTTCGACGCGATTTGCGGTGCGGCTGGAATGCGCGTCTACCCTCCTGACGCGCTTCAGAAGTTGTCTCAGGTCGTCGCAGCCCAGAGCTTCCCGGTTGATGCAGAAGCCGCTCGCGCCGCGACAGTCGAGCTGCTCGAGGTCCTCAGGCCATCGGCTATCATTACGATTGAGAAGTGCTCACCCAACACGAAGGGCGTCTATCATACGGGCCGGGGAACGGACATGTCCGGGACGACTGCCAAAGTGGGAATCCTGATAGAAGAAGCGCGCCGCCGCGGGATACTGACTATCGGGATCGGGGACTTGGGTAACGAAGTCGGCTTTGGAAACATTCGTGAGGCGGTTGAACAACATATCCCATTTGGCGCTGACTGCGGCTGCGGTTGCGGCGGCGGCATCGCATCGGACGTCAAAACCGACCACCTCATCGTCGCGTCTTCTTCGAACCGGGGCGGGTACGGTCTCGAAGCAGCCATGGCGACAATCCTTGGCAATCCGTCAGTCATGCATGACGGTGATATGGACCAACAGATGATTCGGGCCGCATGCCAGGCTGGCGCCGTCGATAGTTTCACAGTAGGGCCTACCGCCACCGATGGGCACGGCACTGACATGCACTACAGCGCCTGTCTGGTTGAGTTGCTGCGCCAGCTTGTCCTCTCACGGGATGTCGAGTTTGACATGTATGAGGCACGAGCGTGAAGACAAACTCATATGATTGAGGAAGCGCGAAAATGGCTTCCGATTCCGATGCCCACGTCGAGAACCGTCGAATTACATCGCCACTGTCCTGGGTGTTGCATTAGTGATGTTGTTTTCGGCGACAGCTACAGTTGGTGGATATGGGCGGGAATGGGTTTGATGTTCGCCGGCTTAGTCTGTGTAAATATGGTAGGGGCTTCCAGCGTCCGGGCAATCGCGTGAGCAGGAACTTAAGGAGAAAACCAACCGTGCGCGGGCCGTACTTGGTGTAAGCTCGGTTGAGCAGAATGAAGCTCTAACCGCCTCTTTCCCGAACCCACAATAAAAAATTAGAGACTTAGCTTGCACTGATGTCGGCCTGACGCAAGCTTTTCGGACAGCCCGAAGAGAGCCTTCGAACTCAGGTAGTGCTGCCAATGTTGCAGTCAAATCTTTTGGATTCAGAATATTCCAAGCCGGCTCCAATGTATGTTTTGGTTGTAATTCGGGCTGTTCCAATGCACGAATAAATTAAGCAACGTAAGCTTTCACCCGAGTCATCGTATGCATTTCGGAAACCCCACCCGGTACTCGATAATTGGACTTCTCCCCTTTTTTTGGTCCAGTCTCATTACGCGGTCACGCAGAGTTTCGGGACTGAAAGTGACCTCAATCCTAGTGATAGTTTTTTGCCTTTGCGCTATATCCCCTCAGCTCTACGCCTTTCTGACAATTCCCCCACGAGTTCGTTTCACTGGAGTGCTTCTCCCGATGAAAGACCAAAGTCGAAAGGGCATGCTGGAAAATCTTAACGTCATTATTGGAAAAGAAAGGTTGACCTTCCTGCTTGACAAAATGGAGATTGTCGGAAGCGTTGGCCTCAATAGAGCTACCCTTCAACGCCTCTTTCCTCCTTTAGTACATTTTGTTGGTCCAGATGACCTTATTCGTCGTTTGAAGAGCCCAAAGATCGTGGGTAAGGTTCTCACAATTGAGGGTCTTCTCTACACGGGATCGAGGATGCTATTTATCATAGGGGTGGATGAAGGCGAAGAGACTGGTACAAACTAAAATGTCAAACGGGTGTGTTTTTCGAAGAACGCCGAATCTCTTAAGCGGCTTATTTGAAGGCTTCACGGGAATCGGCTGTTCGCTTGGGCCTTGAGAGGCGGCGTAAAGTTAAAGAACAACAGAAACGCATCGGTACGGTTGAGTTCCGGAACACGCATTTCAGTTATCAAATCGGCGACGATGATGTAGAAAGGTTCGTCGCGACGCCTGAGCTATACAGCGAGGACAGCATCGGGACAGATCCGTTACTCCCTGGGCAGGTGTGGTCGATTTCAGCTGGCACCGCCGATGAAAATCCCGGTCTCTACCGTAGTGACGTCACACAAAGTCCCGGGCCAGGAGTGAGGATTCTCAATCAACCGACGCCCCCCCGTTTAGGGGAGTGGGGTGGCAACGGGGTCAGGGGTCAGCAACGGGGTCACCTATGAAAAGGCAGAGCAGGAGTAAATGGAGTCACCTATTAGAAGGCAGGTTGCAAGAGGCAAGACCTTTCCCGTGAAATAAATTTCTTTATTCCTTTCTGTTTCAACTCATTTGAACGCGAAACGGTGTCAGACATTAATTATTTAATTCTTCTCTTGCGGTTTGCAAAAACCCCCATTTCACTCTGAGTAATTCGTTCTGAAGGGTGACCGAACCACGAGTTCTGACACGTTCATCTTTGTCCCCACGGCATCACGATCGTTTGGATCGGTTGCGGCAATTCCGGCTTGGAAATTTTTAGCGCCGGTGAATTTAACATTTTTACTCGCTCGACGCCTTGGGTGTATTCCTGCACTGCCTGCTC
>DASXSU010000017.1:0-17859 GCA_036505795.1 Nitrospirales bacterium | reverse complement strand
GCGATGGAAGCAGCGATCAAGGTGACCAAAGGCACGGTCGAAGGCTATCTCATTCAAGCCGATCTCGATCTCTGGGATAACAAGCTAGATGCGGCGCAGGCTGCCCTTCAACAGGCCGTCAGGCTCGATCCCAAGTCACTCGAGGCGCAAGATCAGCTTGTCCAGTTCTATGCAAAGACCGGGCAACAGGACAAAGCGGAGGAACAGCAGGCGATCGCTCGACAATTGATTCACACGACCGCTGCACCGATGTTGAGGCTGGCCTGGGGTCGGGCCAACAAAACGGCGTGGCAAGCCGCTAAAGCTGCGTTGGCTTCCGCCCGACAGTTGGACCCGACGGATGCGAGAACGCCGGCCTATCTTGGAGTCGTTCTGGAAGGCGATGGGAAGACGACCGACGCCGCAGTCGCGTTTCGGACGGCTCTTGCCTTGGAAGAGGCGAGGCTTCGGCTGGATGAGCCACGATCCGGCCAACCGTTGAGGCGCGATGCGCTGGACTTTGGTCTGCCGATCCAAGCCCGATTTCGTCTTGCCAAGCCGTTGGAACAGGCGGGCAAGGCCGATGACGCCTTAGCCTTGTATCAGGGCGCCGTGGGCTATGAACCACGGATGGCACGAGGCTGGGAATCACGTCAGATGTTCTCGGCAATGTTGCCGGATCAACAGCCCGAAGGAGGAGCCGTCGTTCCGGCTCCGGTGAATGCGGCGACGTTGGTAGCCGATGCCCATCTTAGGCTTGGTAAAATTCTCTCCGCGACAGGCAAGCGTGATGAGGCGATCCAGCAGTTCACTGCGGCGGCTAACCTCGGCCCTCTTCGGATGGCCGGTATCCCGCAGATCGGCAATGCGCGCGGAGATACCAACTTCGGCGGGCTGGCCGGCGCTCCGGCGTCGGAAGCGCAACTCTACGTAGCAAAGGAGTTGGTGGCCAAAGGCGATGTGGAAACCGCCAGTCGAATGCTGTATGAGGCGGGGCGAAACCTTCCCGATAACCTTCGGGGTGACCTCAATGAACTGAATATGGCCATGGCCAGGATGCACTCTGTCCAGCCCCGCGATGTCTACGCCGGTATGAACGATGAGCGGCGTTCCTATGCCGAGCTTCAACACCAGCGTGACCTCCAGCGGAACAAGATGGCGGCTGAGCGCCTGGGGAGAACAGCAAAAGTTTTGCCTGAATTGGTTGGTGTCTGGGAGCTGACGCCCGACAATAAATTTCTCCCCTGGAACAAAACACTTACGATTCAAGCGAATGCCGATTACATGCTGGTCTCTAAAAACAATAACTCCACCTCGCGTGGCAAGATGGACATGAAGGGTGGCCAGATGATGATGCTCGATGAGACCGGACAGATCGGCACGATGTACTATGAGTTCGTCGATCGAAATGTCTTGCACATTACCGACCTGGACGGCACTAAATATGAGGCGCGCAGACGACCCTGATGGGGTATGCGGGGCGGACGCTGCAAGAGGATTTTGACCCGAGACACTGAAACTCTATTTGATCCCGATCACCATTGAGTCTGGTCCGGCGAGATGTTCCACCCGTGTCTCGCGGAAGCCTGCATCTTTTAGCCAGGCCGAACAGTCGGCGCCTGTGTAATCAAAGCCGCCGGGCAACTCGATCAGCATATTGAGGCTCATCAACAATCCAAAGGCGTTCCGCCTGCGCTCATCGTCGATCAAGGCTTCGAAAATAATCAGCGCGCCTCCGGGTGGAAGCGCCCGGTAAGCCTTCGCAATAAGCTGTTTTTTCTCCTCGAGGTTCCAGTCGTGGAGAATATGGCCCATGGCCAACACATCGGCCTTGGGTAATGGATCGGCAAAGAAATCTCCCGCCATGAACCGCAGCCGGTGACTAAGGCCAAACGAATTAACGTATTCTTCAAAAATCTGCCCAGTCACCGGCAGATCGAAGCCCCCACCGGTAATGTGCTCATGCGCCAACGCCACCTGTACGACGAGGCCACCTTGTGCAGCTCCGATGTCAATAAATGTGCGGTATTGGCGCCAGGGAAACTTCTGCGCGATCGCCTTGCTTGCGCCCATGCTCAAGCCTGTCATGGATTGCAGAAATTGCTTCAGGCGCTCGGGATCTTTATACAAGTTGTCGAAAAAGCTACCCCCTTCTTTGATCTCATTCTGCGGAACCCCGGTCCGAAGACCCTCCGTCAATGAGCCCCAGAACCGGTACAGTCGGGCGTTCGCCATCTCCAGAAATCCGCCAATGTACGTCGATTTGGCGTGATCCAAGAAAAGATTTGTCTCTGAAGTATTGGCATAGCGGCCGTTCTCTCGCTGAAGCATGCCAAGCGCGACGAGCGCATCGAAGAAATCGCGCGCACTGCGAGGGTGAAGCCCCAAACGCTGGCGCAGTCCCTCCGCATCCAGGGGCTGTTTGGCTAACTCGGTGAAGACGCCAAGCTCTACGGCAGTCAATAGCGCCTTCGAGCCCCAAAAAGCCATGCCAAGTTGCGTGATTCGATCAGGATTCGGTTGATCTGTCACGAGAGGTCTCCCGTATATAAAAAAGGTTTAAGAGTATCGCGCGCGAGCCTATGCTTCCAGTGATTGCAGTGTCAAGATTGAGAGTTTGTCTTACGAACGCACAACCCCCAGCCGGAAGAACAGAAAGGCTTGCGACAACGTTTCCTGCCGATTGCTCTGGTCGGACAAACAAGGCTTGGCGTTGGAAGCGGGCTTTGCGAAGCGGATTCGGGCTGGAGAGGGTAATCGGGCGCGCGCTGTTTGATTGACACCATCTGCGGTCAGAAGTATTCTTGCCTGAGTGCAAAAGGTAAATCTTCGCTTAATATCCTCTTGTGGCCTCTTAGTAATGCTCTATTTAGCGGGATATGCGGCGGCGGAATCCTCAACCATCCCGCAGGCGGAGAAGCATCCCTCTATAGACGCCATCCACATCCAACATGTGAGATTGACTCATATCGATGATGCCAACCAAGGCGAGCGATAGGAAGCACACATGCAGATATACAACAGCAATCCAAACCGGACCGCGGTGGAGATTTGCGTCCATGTACGATTTCATGATGCCGAGAAGAAACTAATTGCTGCGCATCAAACAAACTGTCTTCGCAATCTGAACCCAACTGAACAGCGCGAGTTTGTCGTAACTTATGGAGGTTCCTTCCCGAAATATGTGGCTGAGGTCATTGCTGATCCGCACATATCCTCCGTGAGTCGGCTCTTAACTAGAGACGACATAGGTAGCTCTATGTCAATTTATTAAGGACCAGATGGAAACCGATGTTCAGCGTGGCAGATGAGCGGGGGAGTGGGCGTGTGAGGCTTGCCTCTGAAAGTTTGCCACCCTACTGCGCCGTCGTATCAGCGGCTCAAGCCGGCGTCTCATGGAAGAGCATGTCGAGCTGTTGCACATGAACACATTCCAGATCTATCACCATCCTACCCTGGGCGATGAGGCCATCAAAGTGGGCTTCTCTTGGCCGGCGTTCTTCTTAGGCCCCGTATGGATGTTGAGAAAGCGGCTTTGGGGTTTAGCAGTGCTCTGGTTCCTTATCTATGTCATCTTGTCGGTCATCGAGGCATCTACCGTCGCCGTTTCAAACCGTACTGAAGGGATCATGTTCTCGGTGATGATGGTTGGTCTCTATACAGCGCTGTGGCTGGTTCCAGGCATCAAGGGCAACGCGTGGCGCGCCACGAACCTCACACGTCGAGGCTATCGGATTAGCAATGAGGTTCAAGCTAACACGGCCGAAGATGCTTTGCGCACGACACAATCGCCCAGCCCATAACTACATCCATCATTCGGGGGCGGCGGTGGGAAATCTGACAATCCGAGCCAGAATCGGGTTATCTAAAAAAAGCGAGATGCAGGGCGGGTTTGCGAGGCGGGCTGGGCCGCGGCTGAATCGGCCGCGCGCGATGCTCCTCAGAGCTGCAGCGCATTAGGCAACGCTTACGACCACTTGAGACAACGGTGACTTTACCTCCATAATAGCCTGCCGAACACCTTGAGGAAGACCATGGCAATACGAGTGCTACAGACCATTGGTCTTCCGCTGGCGGCTGTCGTGCTTCTATCATGCATGACCCAGCCGCAATCTCCTGCTCAGACAGAGGTCCCGCAACTTCAAATCATCCCAATTCCTAAAGACCAGGTCCCAAAACTTAGCCTGTTTTCGAAATTGGTTCTCAATCCTCCTAAAGGGTCGACATTTGGCGTTTTGAAGTTTGGGGCATTGTGCATTCATCAGCGTGACCTCACATGGGAACAAGGCCCTCAAGTTTTGGACCAAGAGGATATTAGAACTGCGTTTAATCAGGTGTTCCAGAAGGCAAATTATCCCGTGGCGGGTAATGTCGATAATCTATTCGAAGACGTGTCGGGGGCGGAGTTGATCCTGGCTGGTTTGGTGAAAGAACTTCATGCTGATATCTGCAATAAACTCACCCTCGGGTTCGTTGGTCCTAGGGAAGCTCTCCCCGTAGCCGACCTCTCCTTGAAGGTCAACTGGCAGGTGTTTAGCCGCGTTGATGACAAAGTAGTGTATGAGGTCGCCACGAACGGTAAATACAGTGGCCCGGGAAACCTGCGTGAGGGCGTGATCGGCGCATTTGCCAACGCCACAGAAAAGCTTCTGGCTGATCGTCGTTTTTATGACCTTGTGGTACAGAAGAAAGGCATGATTCCCCACAATAAGGTGCCATCATCTGGATAGGTTAAGATACAGTGTCGACTCCATCTTTACGCATCGTTACCCTTTTGTTGATACCCCTGGTCTTGGCCGCGTGCGTGTACCATCAACCACCTACACATGAAACACCCTTCCCTGAAGCTGCGCTGGTTAAAATCATACCCATTCTCGAAGGCCAGGAAGCAAAACGCAGCTGGTTTTCGAAGCTGGTTCTCAATCCTCCTAAAGGAACAATAGTCGGGCGTCCGAAAACTAGTTCGTTTTGCACACCGCAGCCCGAACGAAAATGGGGAACAGGCTCCCAGGTCTACAAGGAAGACGATGTTAGAACTGCATTCAATGATGTGTTGCAGAGAGGCAATTATCCGGTCGTTGGTAAAGTCGAAAGCCCCTTTGAAGATCTTTCAGGCGCCGAGTTGATTCTCGCCGGGTTGGTAAAAGAGATCAAAGCTGATATTTGCAATGAAGAGACTTCGGGATTTTTGGTACCCACACAACTGGTCGCTCAAACTGACCTGTCCTTGAAGGTAAATTGGCAAGTATTTAGCCGCGTTGAGGGTAAGGTTATTTATGAAACGGCCACTGATGGAAAATATAGTGGACGTGGGAACTTTCGCACGTGTGTAATTGCTGCATTTGCAAATGCCACAGAAAGGCTTCTTGCAGACCGCGACTTTTTTGAACTCGTTGTTACGCCTAAAAAAGGCTAAAAGGCGTAAAAACAATGGGGATAGGGAAAGGTGTTTGCGCCGCATCAGGTTGTACCGCGACAGGGGCGGGGTTCTAACCTGGTTCGAGCTGGGGCTGAATCGAACGCGCGCGACGCTGCAAGAGGATTGCCCGATGACCTCAGATAGCAAGCGTCGGGTTTACACGTCCTCGTCCATACGGACATCCTTTAGAAATACGGAAAGGTCAGGATTCGAATAGACCCCATAGGCATCCACCAAAACCCCGCGTGTACCATCCCTGGCTTCGATTGCGTACACTACCGACATCTCGTCGGGATCGCTTGCCCCTTCGAACCGGTGGTGCTCTACGATAGTCAGTTCAGCCGGCTGGTAAGTCTTTGCGATTCCCAATACGTGCAGCGCTTTACCGATCGGCTCAAAGCTTGCGGTGAACCCGCGGCGTTCCAGATCGCGCATGGCGTCGGCCATGGTCATATACGGCTTGAAGCTCATAGAGACAGTATAACACCGCCGGGAGTGCACCTGGGACACGGAGAAACTTAGAAAATGGTGGACTCGGTCGGTCTCTGCCAAAACTGCTGCCATGCAGACGCAATCACCAACGCATCCGGGAGCATCTTCTACCGGTGCAGACTGTCCGAAACCGACCCCACATTCCGCAAATATCCTTCGCTCCCGGTGATCCGATGCCCCGGGTATCAGCCAAAATCCTCCCTAAGCAAGACAGAAAAACCGTGATGGCGCAGTTTGTTTGGGCAGGTCGGTGGTTGGGAATGGACCTCTGTCTAGTAATTTTGACTGCACAGGCAAGCAAGCCCGTGGACAAAATGGCGAAGTGTGATAGGCAAACGGGTGAAAACAATCAAGCAGAAGACGTACGGTTCACAAACGTCTGAAAGTCACGCCTAGTTTAGTGGTCGGAGGCGCCGCTTAAGTACGCATGCCGCGCTGTTGACGCCACCACAGAAGGCCCGCCAAACCGCTTGCGAACAAGAGCCACGTGGAGGGCTCCGGCACCGACGTAGGCGGGAGATATCCATGCACAATGTCATTTGCGCACACAGCGGATGCAAACTCAACCCCTAGTCCAGAGGAATTCAGATCTGCGAGAAAGCTCACACTCGGCGTAAAATTAAGGGTCGAGAGCAGCTCGTACCCTCCGATGTTTTGGGTGGCGACGGTGCCGTCGCCTATGACGACCGCACCTGTTGGATTCATCCTCACCGCAATATTGTGTGCGTAGTTCAGGCCGCTGGCGCCCAGGTAGTCATCTGAGCTTTGTGTTCCAAGTATTGAGTATAATTTGCCTGCAACAAGTCCATTGTGTGAGATAAGAGCAACACCATAACGATACGTACCACCCACTGAGAATAGGAGATCCCCGACTTCCAGGGTAGTAGTAAGAAAACTGTAGGGCGCGAGAGTGGCGTCCCCGAAGTTATAATTAAATCTGATTCCTGCTGTTCCGCCACCGGCATTTAACTGCGTGAAGGTCACAGACTCGATGTCAAAGCGACCTAAAGCGCCCATGACGTCCGCATTGGTGTTTCCGGAATTATTTTGTCCTCCGTAGGGGTCGGTAAAGGTGACAGGCAGAGCATAAGCAGCCTGCACGCTTGCACACACAAGGAAGCAACTCCACAACAACTGCTGTACCATTCGCATATATGGCCCTCAATGTATTACCTAGTTAAATCTCACTCAATAGAATGCAAAATAAGAGCCATCTCCATTACTCTGCGGATTCATTAAGAATTAGTAAGAACATGGCAGGGGAAAAGACACCGAATCCGACAGTGCTTAAATACAATTGCTATCAAAATTTTCCATTTCTGGCCGGTCTTGTCCTAAGTTTTCGCCTAATGACCACTAATCTCAGTAGAAGACACTGGTAAATTATCTGACATTATTCCTTAGGGATGGAACCCTACTATGCAATGGAATTCGTCTCGAATGAATATTTTTTCGATTTTAGATCAATGGCTTGTGCCTGTGGTTTGTCTGTCTGTTTTTGGAAGACTGCCAAAAAGATAGTTGATTCAAATGGTTGCGGGTCGTTTCGCGCCCACCTTCCAGTTGCCGAACTTCGAGATCATCGCTCCTGAGCGATCCTGGCGCGTTGTTTTTCGGCGCTCGCCCGGCCGAACCCTCGACGAGAGTTGGCGTCATAGGCTAGTGCGGTTGCTTTTTATACCCCAATTTCTCCATGCATTTGCTCACATCGGTCTCTGAGGTTCGCGCAACATACTTTTCACACTCGGCTGTATCACGCTTGGCTTGTAGCTCGGACTTGTCGGCAGGCGGTACCCACGTCTCCGTCGCGCAGCCACTGAGTGCCACTAACAGTATTCCCACGAGCAATGTGTACATAGTCAGTCCTCCCTATATGAAGTATCCGATTCTGTGGGCAAGAGGTCAAGATTAGCGTTTCCTGGCCGGCGGAGCGATTCTTCTGAGTCACGGTTTAGTGCTTAATTTCCCGGCTGACGGGGTGTACGCAATTGGAGCAGGCGGTCCAAAGGCCAGGTAGCGTGGAGCGTATAATACGTACCATGCAGCTTGCACGCTTGGTGGAGGTCGTCGGCAAACTTCGCGCCACGACGAAGAAGACGGAAAAGATCGCTTTGCTGGCTGAATTTCTCCGGCAGACAGAAGGCAAGGAGACTGAACTCGCCGCCAGCTATCTCTCCGGTTCTCTTCCCCAAGGGAAAATTGGCATTGGTTGGCGGATCATCGAAGCCGCGTTAGTTGAAGACCCGGCGTCCGGCGAGCCATTGACGCTATTGGCGCTCGATCAGGTACTGGGCGTGATCGCTGCCGATCAGGGGAGCGGGTCGGCTGAGCGTAAGATTCAGGAGCTTCGCCAGCTCTTTGAGCGCACCGGCGCATCAGAACGGCGCTTTCTTTCCGAACTACTTGTCGGCGAAATCCGACAGGGCGCGCTGGAAGGCCTTGTCGGCGATGCCATTGCCAAGGCCGCGAACTTGTCTGCAACTGAAGTGCGTCAGGCCATGATGTTCTCCGGGGATCTCGGGCAGGTAGCTCATGTCGCATTGCGGGAAGGGAGTGCGGGGCTGCTTCGTTTCTCACTCCGGCTGCTCACGCCCGTTGCGCCAATGCTAGCCAACAGCACAGAGGATGCGGGGGAGGCCTTGGAACGACTCGGTGAGGCCGCCTTTGAATACAAAATTGACGGCGCGCGGATCCAGCTGCATAAGGCCGGCGAGGAGGTCCGGGTCTTTACGCGACAACTTCAAGACATAACCGAGCGCGTGCCGGAAGTGGTCGAATGGGCCCGCGCGTTGCCTGTGCGAGATGCCATCCTGGAAGGTGAAGCCATTGCCCTGCGTGCGGACGGGCGGCCGGTGCCGTTTCAGATGACAATGCGGCGGCTCGGCCGCATTAAGAATGTCGAAGCCATGCGGCGAGAGATTCCATTGTCCTCGTTCTTTTTTGATTGCCTATACCTGGAGGGTGATGGTTCGCTAATTACCCAGCCCTATCAGCACCGGATGGAGATATTGGCTAAGGTCCTTCCATCGAGCTCGCTGCTGCCCCGCATTGTGACGAACAATCGGGCAGAGGCCGAACATTTTCTCCAACGCGCGCTAGAAGGCGGCCATGAAGGCCTCATGGTCAAGTCTCTCGCCGCTCCGTATGTCGCCGGGCAGCGAGGGTCTCACTGGCTCAAGCTAAAGCCGGCGACAACACTGGATCTCGTGGTGCTGGCCGCCGAATGGGGACACGGCCGTCGTACCGGCTGGCTCTCAAACCTGCATCTCGGGGCGCGCGACCAGCAGAGCGGGGAGTTCGTGATGCTGGGCAAGACATTCAAGGGCCTGACCGACGAGGTACTAAAGTGGCAAACCGAAAAATTCTTGTCACTGGAGGTGAGCCGTGATGCGTGGACCGTCTATGTCCGACCGGAGTTAGTGGTGGAGATCGCTTTCGGCGATATCCAACAGTCACCGCGCTATCCGGCAGAATTAGCTTTGCGCTTTGCACGTGTGAAGCGCTACCGGCCGGACAAGCCTGCCAGCGAAGCCGACACCATTCAGACCGTCATGGCGCTGTTTCAGAAACAACGCGAGTAGCTTAGGGTGGGAGATCTTTGGGAAGCGTCAGCACGACGCCGAGTGAAATCATGGCGCAGAGGCTCAAGTACAGACTGGGGGCAAGGGTGTTGCCGCTCCATTCGAGTAAAAGCGTCGCTATTAAGGGTGCTGTGCCGCCAAACAGCGCTGATGACAGGTTGTAGCCGAGTGAGAGCCCCGTATAGCGCTGTGCCGTGGGGAATAGTTCCACGACAGTGGCAAAGAAGGGCCCCATGTAACAGGCCACGAGGACTGTCAATAACATGTGTGCGGCCAACGTCAAGGATAGGTCGCCTGATGCGAGCCAGTGGAAGAGCGGATAGCTTGCAAGGGCCAGTCCAGCCGCGCCGGTGACCAGCAAAGGTTTCTGCCCGAATCTGTCCGACAAGCGCCCCATGAGCGGAATCAGTAAGGCGAGCAAGGCCATGCTGATCGTATTGACTGTGAGAACACTGCCTCGCGACACCGTCGTTACCATCACGATGTAGGTTGTGAAAAACACATAGAGTAGATAGAAGGCGACTCCATGGACCCACACGAGGCCAATGACCTGGACGATGGCGCGCCGCTGATGCGTGAATACGTCGCGGATAGGGGAAGTCGACAACGCTTGCGCTAGGCGTGCTTGTTCGAAGGCCGGCGACTCTGGAATTCGTGTGCGCAAGTACCATCCCATCACGGCAATGAGGCTGCCAAAGAGGAACGGAAGACGCCATGCCCATTGATAGAGCGCAGCCTCGGTGACGTTGAGGGCGACGACAGCGCTCACTCCAGAACCCAAAAGGGCTCCCGTTTGGGCGCTAAAGCCTGCCCAGCTACCGATATATCCGCGCTGTGACGGCGGCGCATGCTCAACGAGAAAAGTCACCGAACCAGTGAATTCACCACCGACCGATAATCCCTGCAGGAACCGGAAGCAAATTAGCAAGATCGGCGCCACGATCCCGATTGTGTCAAACGTCGGGAGAAGCCCAACGAGACAGGTTGGGATTGCCATGAGGAGAACGGACCGTGCTAATGCCTCGCGCCGTCCCAAAGTGTCTCCCCAATAGCCAAAAAGAAGTGCGCCGACGGGCCGGGCAATAAACCCAACTGCGAAGACTCCAAAGGCGGAGATCAAGGAGACCGACGGAGATTCAGAGGGAAAGAACAAGGCACCGAACACGGGAGCGAAGTATCCGTACAGCGCGAAGTCGTACCATTCGAGCATATTGCCGATGGCACCGGCCAACACTGTTTTTGTAATGAACCGCGGAGGCTCACTGGTCATCGATCAAAGCCAGCGGGTCTAAACGAATATGCAGGTGCGGTCATCTTCGCGGGCTCTCGATCGGCACCATTGTACACAGACACGCAGGCCTGTCACAGTAGGAGTCGTATTCGACCCATCCCGTTTCCTTCTCCTTCTCTTGTAGATTGTTTTTGCCAAGCACGATCAATGACTGGTGGTAGTGGTTTCAACTACGGAGCGATACCTGGTTAACAACGCACGCATGTTCGTGCCAAATTGGAGATTGGCTGGGTGGATAGAGAGAGGCTACTCATGGCGATCATCCTGAATCACACAATCGTGCCTGCTCATGACAAAGAAGTCTCGGCTCGCTTTTTTGCCGATATCTTTGGATTGAAGTACGAGGGGTCCAGTGGACACTTTGCGCCGGTACGCGTCAATGAGACTCTGACCCTCGACTTCGATACTGACGAAGATTTCGATACGCACCACTACGCGTTTCATGTCAGTGATCCGGAGTTCGATGCGATTTTCAAGCGGGTGCAAGAGGCAGGCATCCCATTCGGCAGTGGCCCGGGGAATCCTGAGAATAAAGAGCTCAATTCCTGGAATGGCGGCAGGGGAGTCTACTTCCGTGACCCGAACGGACACCTTCTCGAGTTGCTGACGCGCGCCTCTGCTGCCGGCTAAGAACTATATTCGAAGCGGCCACGGCCGTCTTTCGCGAAGGAGGTCATGTATGTCAACGAAGGTGCAACCGACCCCAAAGGGATACGAGGGTGCCACGCCCTATCTCATCATTAAAGGTGCAGCCAAGGCTCTCGATTTTTACCAGAAGGGGTTTGGAGCCATAGAGGAGATGCGTATGCCAGGTCCGGCCGGCACAGTGGGCCATGCGGAGATCAAGATAGGCCGCGCGCGGATAATGCTGGCCGATGAGTTCCCTGAGATGGGAGCGAAGAGTCCTCAGACGCTCGGAGGATCGCCGGTGAGCATCATGATCTATGTGGAGGACGTTGACTCGTTCGTCAAGAGAGCCGTCAACGCCGGTGCCAAGGTGCTTCATCCCGTCGAGAATAAGTTCTACGGCGACCGGTCGGGCACGTTGGAAGACCCCTTTGGGCACCAATGGCACTTCGCGACGCACGTCGAAGACGTACCACCTGACGAGATGGCGAAACGTGCCGAGGCGTTCATGAAAAAGCAGGGCGCCTGAATTGCGCTACGGTCGAAAGATGAAGCGAGCAGGCGGCGAAGCTATTTAGGAAATACGTGGACATGACACTCGCGCACCGGCGTTTTCATTCTACGAGCTGTTCCGTTACTTTTCGAGGCCGGGCCGAAGAAGGAACGGACCATAGACCAGGGCGAACAACATATATGCACCGCTCCAACCGACTGCAGCCAACCCAAGCACGAACGTTGTTGGGAGGCCGGTGATCGGCCCGAAAGTCCGTAAGATTGCACCCAGGCTGACCAGGACGTAGATGAGGATCGTCATCGGACCCGCTTGCCGGGGGCGTCCTGTATGGCCGAGACTCGCACGGGTCATCACCGCCAGAGTCATCACGCCTACTGCGCCGGTTGTGAGGCCATGCACCGCATCCTCTTTTGGCAGGCCCATCCCGAGAATCGCGCCGCCAAGGATGAGCAGCGACACTGCCAGCCACCCATAACCTAAATGCAGGGTGAGCACCAATGGCTCACGCCACGTCGCCCAGCCGCGCCAGCGTAACATGCGGCCCAGATTGACGGAGCCGGCCGTCACTAACATCAAACCCGTCGCCGTCGCCTGTGGCTGCACAGTCCAGGCAACAGCAGCGATTGCCACGAGAACGATCGAAATGCCATCGAAGCGCGAAAATGGCGCAGGCTGCTCGGCCTTTTCCTGCCCGGCAAGGAATTCGCGGGTGAAGTTTGGGGTGACGCGCCCACCAATCAACGCCAGCAGAACCATCACCAGAGCCAGGGCCATTCGTACGGGAAAATCGGTCGGCGCGCTGCTCAGAGCCAGCACATGGAATGAGAGGTTGGCGGCGGCGTACAGAATGATCAGCCCTCCCATTGGCGCATGGCTCCAGCTACTTGCGGCTGCAATCTCTCGCCAGACGAACCCTGCCACCGTGACAAGAAAGGCTCCGTCAACGATGGTGGACATGAAGGGTGTGAACCACGGGATTGCCATGAAGACCCGTCCTGACAGCCATAAGGCAAATAGGACCATCAGCTCCCTCCCTCTGATTGGCGGTCGGTCGGTCCAATTGGGGATGGCCGTGAGCATGAAACCGGTGATCACAGCAGGTAGAAAACCGAAGACCATTTCATGCACATGCCAATCCCGGGGCGCAGAGAGAGAAGCCGAGCCTCCGACTCCGACCAGTATCAGGATCCAGGCGGGGATCGCCACCCCAGCAACCAGCGCCGCCCCCAGAAAAAATGGCCGGAACCCGTAGGAAAAGAATGCCGGGCCCTGATAGCCGGGTCTCTCTGTTACCGGATCAGCCATACTTGCCTAAAATGGTGAGCAATCGCGCGGCAATCGCATTCATCGATGAAGCGGACAAGTGGACGCATGAGTGGTGATTGTATAGAGTGACGAGGTCAAAGGGAAAGCTGAACAGTGCGAGTCGTCCAGGGTGCGGCGCCTATCGCATGGTCACTCTGGGCCATTTCATCATGAGGGTTTGTCGATAGTGAGCACGGACGCGACCCAACGAATGCACGGGGTGGTAGACGACGTGTACCGCTCCGAATCGCGCCAGGTCCTCGCCACTCTGATCCGTCTGCTTGGGGACTTTGACGCCGCCGAGGAGGCGCTGCACGATGCCTTCGCCGTGGCGGTCGAGCAATGGGCGCGGGACGGCGTGCCGGCCAATCCGCGGGCGTGGCTCGTGTCCACCGGCCGCTTCAAAGCCATCGACAGTATGCGCCGGCGCGCCCGGTTCGACGCGTCGCTTCCGGAACTCGCCAGGCAACGGGAATCCAGTACCAGCGAGGCCGAGGAGGCGTTAGACGAGAGCGTCGAGGACGACCGGCTGAGGCTGATCTTCACCTGCTGCCATCCCGCCTTGGCCCCGGATGCTCAAGTGGCCATGACCCTGCGCGAAGTGTGCGGCCTGACAACCGATGAGATCGCGCGCGCTTTCCTGACGAAACCGCCCACGGTCGCGCAGCGGATCGTGCGCGCCAAAGCAAAGATCCGCGACGCGGGTATTCCCTATGTCGTACCGTCGGAGACCGACTTGCCCGACCGGCTGGACGCCGTGCTCCGGGTGGTCTACCTCGTATTCAATGAGGGATACTCCGCGTCATCCGGAGGGTCGCTCACGCGGCACGATCTCTCTGCTGAGGCGATCCGCTTAGGACGTTTGCTGATCGAGTTGCTTCCAGAGCCCGAAGCGGTGGGGCTGCTGGCACTGATGTTACTACAAGACTCACGGCGCGCCGCGCGCACCTCGTCGACGGGTGATCTGATCCTCCTGGACGACCAGGATCGCTCGCTGTGGAACCGGGATCAGATCGCGGAGGGGACGTCGCTAGTGGAGCGGGCGCTGTCGTCGCGTCGTATTGGACCGTACACACTCCAAGCGGCAATCGCGTCCGTGCATGCCGCGGCGGGTAACCCAGCCGCCACGGACTGGGCTCAGATCGTCGGGCTCTACGACGTACTGATGCGGGCAAATCCGTCGCCCGTGGTCGAGCTGAATCGCGCCGTAGCGGTAGCGATGCGCGACGGCCCCATGGCGGGACTCACGCTGATTGACGCCATTCTCGCGCGGGGCGATCTGGCGAAGTATCACCTGGCGCACTCGGCGCGGGCGGATCTCTGCCGGCGGCTGGGACGAACAGCGGAAGCCCGGGCTTCATACGAACGGGCCCTCAGCCTCACTCAGCAGGAACCGGAACGGCGGTTTCTTGAGCGACGGCTAAGCGAACTGCCCGGCAGAGACGCCTGAACATAATGCTGTCCAAAGCAGTATTCATTCTTTCCCATCCTAATGCCGCTAAACAAATGAGTTATGCCAAACTAATTAATGTATTACATTCATTTTCCTGCTCCGTTAGCGGATATGAACGAGCAGGCTGGTCCGATCAGCCATACGAGCCCTTTCAACAGAAAGAACAGGAAACCGGGGACGCCGACACGTGACCACCAGGTTACGTGAATATAAGCGTTAGGCGAAGCAGAGATCTCACTCGATTACGCAAAATTTGTCAAGGCTGAGCGAGAAAGTCCTCACCGTTTCATGGCGAATAGAAACGCAATCACTCGATACCGCTATGGTTGGCAAGATCAACTGAGCGGCAAGGTCACTTTTCGTACGGCTCGTTGGTGCGCGGAGGGTTGTGCGCTTGCTCATCGAGTGACTGCCGGTACTTCACGCAGCCTCGTATGAACTCTGGCCATTCAGGTACCACGGGCAACGGATCTGTCCTTTCCGGCAGGAGACCCCAAAGTGAAGGATGGTGCCAACAAAGCTCATGGCGGCTGCTGTCGCGATGCTGACGGATGCCTTGGCGCAGCTTCTTTACTTCGGTAATTAGTTCTCCACGTGTCATCTGGTCAAGGTCGGTGTCCATAACGTCCTTCCCACAAAAAGCATCCAAAGGACCCTGTTGTGCGTGGAATATCAGTCGTTTACGAAAACTTGTCAAGTGATGGACGACCGCTGTCGATTTTAGCCTTCCCAGACGACTATCTTATGTAAACAGCCTTTAGAGTTATTGATGGAGGTATGCATATGAAATACATGTTGTTGATTTACGGTGACGAGCAAGCGCTGAGCGAAACCGAGCGGCAGGACTGTTACGTGGAGTCCACGCAACTCGCGCACGACATTAAATCGACCGGACAGTATCTGGCCACTAACCCCTTGCACCCGACATCAATGGCGACCAGCGTCCGGGTGCGGGAGGGCAAACGGCTCGTGACCGACGGTCCGTTCGCGGAAACGCGCGAACAACTGGGCGGTTACTTCCTCATCGACGCCAAGAATCTCGACGAGGCGATCGCCATCGCCGCACGGATTCCCATGGCGCGCAAGGGCACGGTCGAGGTCAGGCCGGTCATTGAGATCCCGGGCTTGCCAGATAAATAACATTAGCCGAGTTGTGGACCAAAAGGAGACGGCATGCAAAAGATCACTCCGTGTTTGTGGTTCGACGATAAAGCCGAAGAAGCGGTTAATTTTTATGTGTCGATTTTTAAGAATTCCAAGATCGGAAATATAGCCCGGTATGGAGAAGCAGGGGCAGAGGTCTCGGGAAGACCAAAGGGAACGGTTATGACTGTTGCATTCCAGCTGGAGGGCCAGGAGTTCTTGGCGCTAAACGGCGGCCCGGTCTTCAATTTTACTGAGGCTATATCGTTCATCGTGAATTGCGAGACCCAGGAAGAAATAGACAAGATGTGGGAGAAGCTATCCGCAGGCGGAGAAAAAGGGAGGTGTGGCTGGCTTAAAGACAAGTATGGTCTGTCGTGGCAAGTTGTGCCTCCAGTTTTAGCCGAGATGTTGCAAGATAAAGATGCCAAGAGATCTGAACGAGTCATGAAGGCAATGCTTCAAATGAATAAGCTCGACATAAAAACTCTAAAGCAAGCGTACGAGCAACAATAACGAGCACGACCATTCACCACTATCCATATATAAGGAGGAAACCATGCGTATTACACACGTCACATTGATTGGGCTCTGTCTTGTTCTGAGCGTCTCGGTCGCGATGGCGAAGGAAAAGCAGCCGGATCAGATGGATATGCAGGCCATGATGGACAAGTACAAGAAACTGGCCACTCCAGGCGAGCCTCACAAGCAACTCGCGAGCCTGGCGGGAAGCTGGACCACGAAAACCAAATCTTGGATGGAACCGGACAAGCCTCCGATGGAAACCACGGGGACCTGCGAAGACAAAGCGCTCCTCGATGGGCGGTTTCTTCAACAGGAGTGTACCGGTGAGATGATGGGGCAACCCTATACGGGCATCGGCGTGCATGGGTACGATAACCTCACCAAGAAGTATGTGACGACATGGATGGATTCGATGGGAACCGGGATCTTTGTCATGGAGGGGACGGCCAGCGCCGATGGAAAAACCATCACCCTTCACGGCAGTCACCCGGATCCGATGGGAGGCGTCATGAAGCATCGCGCGGTCTGGAAGATTGTGGATGCGAATACCCAGACCTTTGAGATGTACCACAAGGGCAAGGACGGCAAAGAGATGAAGATGATGGAGATCACGTACACCCGAAAGGCGTAGGTGGAAAGAGAATTGCAGACGGCCGCTCGAAACGTGAAGAACGGCAAAAAGGAGCATGGCATGAGTAGGGTACGGCTATTGGTTGGAACACGGAAGGGCGCGTTCGTTCTCATGTCCGATGGAAAACGGAAACAGTGGGACATAAGTGGTCCACTCTTTACGGGCTGGGAGATGTATCATCTCAAGGGATCTCCAGTCGATTCGAATCGAATTTACGCGTCCCAGACCAGCAGCTGGTTCGGACAGATTATCCAGCGATCTGATGACGGCGGCAAAACCTGGCACCAACCCGGGACACCGCCCGGCGAGCCGACCACTACTCCGGACGGCATGCCGAAAGGCGAGAGCAATAAGTTTGCTTACGACGCTTCCCCTGAAACCGGAAAACCACTCACGACTCACCAATGGTATGACGGCACGCAACGCCCCTGGGAGTTCAAGCGCGTGTGGCATCTCGAACCGTCGCTGACCGATCCGGACACGGTCTATGCCGGGGTGGAAGACGCCGCCTTATTCAGATCGACCGACGGCGGGCAGACCTGGCAGGAGCTTCCCGCGCTGCGTAGCGCGAAAGGGGATCTGTGGCAGCCAGGCGCTGGTGGGATGTGCTTGCATACGATCGTGCTGGACCCGGGCAATCCGGATCGGATCTTCGTTGCCATCTCGGCCGCCGGCGTGTTCCGGAGCAACGACGCAGGTAATACATGGCGACCGGTGAACCGTGGCCTCAAGTCCCAATATGAACTCCCTGATCCGGATGCCGATGTCGGCCATTGCGTTCACCGCATCGCAATGCACCCGTCGCGTCCGAACGTGCTGTTCATGCAAAAGCACTGGGATGTCATGCGCAGCGACGATGCCGGCGAGAAATGGCACGAGATCAGCGGCAACCTGCCCAC
>DASXSU010000016.1:0-19741 GCA_036505795.1 Nitrospirales bacterium | reverse complement strand
GGCCAACACAATGGAGCCCAGCTGCGCCTGAATCACCCCCTCGTTGTGGGCTGCCGCACCCAAGAGCGCCACGTACCCGCCCGGGCCTGCCGTGATCACGCCTTGGTTCACGACCGCGGCATTGGCGGCAGAGGGATCTTGTGTGAAGCGATACTGGCGATTGAGAAAATCCTGATTGGTCATGGTCAGCGTGCTCGCGGTCAGCGCGCCGACATCCACGCGTGAGCTCGAGCCAAAGAGAATGCCGCTGGGATTGAGGAGAAAGATCTGGCCATTGGCGGAGAGCGAGCCAAAGATCGCGCTGGGTTCCTGGCCACTGACCCGGTTGAGGGCAATCGCCGATGCGCTGGGCTGTTGAAAGCGGACCGACTCATTGGCCGCGATGTTGAACCGCGTCCAGTCCACAATCGCGCGGTCCGTGGCCTGATCGATCCGCATCGACGTCGCGGTCGGTGTGGTGATCGTCGCGGCACCGGCCGCCACGGTCCCGCCTTGGGGCAGCGCCAGCGCGGAGGTTGGGATGAAGGGAATCAGCGCGCCGGTCAGCACGCCGGCAGCCGTCAGCCGGTCCTTCCAGGCGACGCGAGCGGGGTGCGAGAAAGTGCCCTGAGAACTATGTTCGGTATGACGACGCTGTTCTTTCGCTCGACGACCGCTCATGGAATTACGCCTCTAAGTGCAAGGTTATGCCTTACAACTTATCGGCCTAATCCAAAGGGCTCTTGATGGGGAATCTTGTTATCAAACGCGGAGGTGGGATCTACTCAGAGGCTGCGGAATTCCAACCTGCCAAATCCTGACAGGCTCTGCCACCAACGGACATATAGCCACATTCCAAGCTAGTTTTTAATTCTCTCCATTCCTCCCAGATAGGGCCGAAGCGCCTCCGGAATGACCACCGACCCATCTGCCTGTTGATAATTTTCCAGAATTGCGACGAATGTGCGCCCTACCGCAAGACCAGAGCCGTTCAATGTGTGGACGAACTCCGACTTGCCGTCCTGGCCTTTGTAGCGGATCTCCGCTCGCCGGGCTTGAAACGCCTCAAAGTTGCTGCACGAAGAAATCTCACGGAACTGGTCCTGAGAGGGGAGCCAAACTTCAATGTCATAGGTCTTCGCCGCGGAGAAGCCGAGGTCTGACGTACACAGCGAGACGACCCGGTAATGCAGATTCAGTCGTTTCAACACTTCCTCGGCGTGAGAAGTGAGGCGCTCCAGTTCGTCGTAAGAGCTTTCCGGAATGCTGAAGGTCACCAACTCGACCTTATTGAACTGATGTTGCCGGATGAGACCGCGGGTATCCTTTCCGTAAGACCCCGCTTCCCGCCGGAAGCACGGCGTATAAGCCGTATATTTCAATGGCAAGGACTGCCGGCTCAGCGTTTCTTGCCGATGAAGGTTCGTCAAGGGCACTTCAGCCGTAGGGATTAGAAAATAGTCCTCGTCTTTGAGCCGAAACAGATCCTCCTCGAATTTCGGTAGTTGTCCCGTGGCGGTCATGCTCGCGCGATTTACGAGAAAAGGCGGGAGCACCTCGCGATAGCCGTGCTCCTTGGTATGAAGGTCGAGCATGAAATTGATCAAGGCCCGCTCCAGGTGCGCGCCGGCTCCGGTGTACACCGCGAAGCGGGCGCCGGTCATGCGGGCTGCGCGCTCGAAATCCAGGATGCCCAGGCGCTCGCCGACATCCCAGTGCGGTTGTGGCGCAAAGGCCATCATCGGTGGCGTGCCCCATCGGCGGATCTCAAGGTTTTCGGAAGAATCCTTGCCGAGTGGAACGGAAGCATGAGGCACATTGGGAATAGCGAGAGCAATTGCGTTGAACTGTTCCTCGGATTCACGAAGGGTGTCTTCAAGCGCTGTTATAGAGTCGCCGATCCCCTTCATCTCATCCACCAGCGAATCGGCCGGTTGCTTCTCGCGTTTCAGTTTTGCGATCTCCTCGGAGCCCTTGCGCCGCTGGGAGCGGAGTGTCTCGACTTTAGTCTGCAACGCGCGCCGTTCTTGGTCCAGTTTGAGCACGTGATCCCAGTCGATGTGCCTTCCGCGCGGCCCGAGGGTCTCCCGCAGCTCTCCTGAGCGCTCCTTAAGTAGTCGTGGATCCAGCATAGCGGCGCACTCTAGCACCGGTTTTCAGAATCCGCAATAAACCACCGCAATTCATTGCGTCATTCGTGAACTGACGCGTATAATGATCGGTTATGACAAACTCAAACTTCATTCGACTTGACGGGCGTCGTTGCGATGAGCTGCGCCCTGTGAAGATCCATCGGCCCTTTATCAAGTATGCCGAGGGCTCTGTTCTCATCGAAATGGGCGCCACGAAGGTGATTTGTACCGCCACCGTTGAGGAAAAAGTCCCGCCGTTTATGCGCGGGCAGAATCGCGGGTGGGTAACCGCCGAATACGCGATGATCCCGCGCGCGACGCCTGAGCGGGTGCCGCGCGAGGCCAGCAAAGGCAAACAGGGCGGCAGGACGTTGGAGATCCAACGGCTCATCGGTCGCTCGCTGCGGGCGGTGACCGACATGGACCTACTCGGGGAACGGACATTCTGGATGGACTGCGATGTCATCCAGGCGGACGGAGGAACCCGCACCGCTTCGGTGACCGGAGCGTTTATCGCTCTTGCGGACGCCATTGCCGTTGTACGGCAAAAGGGCCTTATCAAAAAGAATCCGCTCAAGGACTATCTCGCAGCAGTAAGCGTGGGCAAGGTGGCAGGTGAGATGTTGGCGGACCTTTGTTACGCCGAAGATTGTGTAGCGGACGTGGATTTGAACTTGATCATGACGGGGAAAGGGGAATTCGTGGAGGTTCAAGGCACTGCGGAGCGATCCCCGTTTACCCATGAGGAACTACAGAAGTTTTTAGGGTTAGGATGGAACGGCATTAAAGACCTGGTGAAACTGCAACAGGAACTGCTGGGAGAGTTGCGCTGATCATGGAATTGGTGCTGGCGACCCGAAACCAACACAAGGTTACCGAAATCACCGGCATGCTGGCGGACTTTGGCATTCAAGTCCGCTCCCTTGCAGAGTTCCCGTGTGCGCCCGAGGTCATCGAAGATGGCACGACCTACGAGGAAAACGCGCTGAAGAAGGCCCGATCGGCCGCTGCGTTTACCGGCAAGCCGTCGCTAGCCGATGACACCGGTCTCGAAGTTGACGCGCTGGATGGCCAACCCGGTGTACACGCGGCACGGTATGCCGGCGAACACTGCAATTTTGAGGACAACATCAGGAAGCTGTTGGCGGCCCTGAAGGGCGTTCCAAAAGAGCGGAGAGCGGCCCGTTTTGTCTGCGTGATGGCTCTCGTGATGCCGGACGGCCGCGAGGAATTAGTCCGCGGAGAGTTGGAGGGTCGCATCACGGAGGAACCGGCCGGCGCGGGAGGGTTCGGATATGACCCGGTGTTCTTCTCTCTGCAAGCGAAAAAAACATTGGCGGAATTGACCGCGGACGAAAAGAACCGCATCAGCCATAGGCGTCGTGCGCTCGATCTGGCGCGCGACCTCTTCAAACGGGAAACGATCGGGGCGTAGCGCAGCCTGGTAGCGCACCAGCTTTGGGAGCTGGCTGTCGGAGGTTCAAATCCTCTCGCCCCGACCAAAATATAATAATCAGGAGAGGTTTGAAGCCGGCGAGCGCCGACCGAACAGGGAGGAAGAGGCGATGCCGACCCGGCAGCGAGCCGGCCGGTCAGAGGGGCAGCGCAGCTGGACCCGGCGACCAAATCCTCTCGCCCCGACCAACCGAACGCGCCTCGGCCAAGACCTCGTCGCTGAGGAGGCCGCAGGCGCTCCAATATCAGGAGAGGTTTGAAGCCGGCGAGCGCCGACCGAATAGGGAGGATGAGGCGATGCCGACCCGGCAGCGAGCCGGCCGGTCAGAGGGGCAGCACAGCTGGACCCGGCGACCAAATCCTCTCGCCCCGACCACTTCCGGCCCGGTTCATCTATGAATACCTACTGCGTCGACCGATCCTCTCGACCGGCGGGGGTTTTCTCGGTCGGTCTCCCTCAACGTACCGCTGTGGGTACGCCTGCGTCGCCCTTCCTTGCGAGAACCGCTCCGACCCATTGCAAAATGGAGCAATGGGTACCCCGCCTTCGGTCTCCAGTCGCCTCGCTACGGCATTCATAGATAATCCGGGCCGGTTTGCAGAAAGAAAAAAGGCTGTTAACTCAGTTGAAGAGCACTAGGTCGTGTGAATGTGAACGAAGCAGCCGGAATTGAGTGAGCCCTAGTTAGCAGGAATCCGCGTGTCTTCTGGCTGTGGAGATAACCGAGGGCTCACAAGTTCCACTCGCATGATCGGCCCCATGAGTTGCAGAGGCCCTTCGAATTGTACGAAACTCGGCACCTCAGCGGCCATGATCCAGCAGTCATAGTGAAAATCGGCAGGCAACTTGCCAAAAAACTTGCCGAAAAACTGTCGAATCTTTCCGATCTTTGGCTTCAAGACATAGTACCTCGCCTTCGTCGACAGGTCGCCGATCCGGACGGTTTGTTCCCCCATTAACAGCAGCTCTAGTTTGATAACCTCTGGGATCGGCGTGAACGCGAGAAAGCTCACTGTTTCGTTGGCCTCTTTGAGCAGGTTCTTCAACACCATAACAAACATGCCGTTGTACACGTCATTGGGTAGATCAAAGTGTCCGGTCAGGACTTCCTCTCTTCCCTTCTGCCCCGCTTGAGAGCGAACCTTGTACTCAGCTGTGCCTCGATCTATCGAGACGTCAATCTGATCCGGAAACGAAGGGCCTCGCTGGATCAGATGATAGCGGACCATCGTAAAAAACCGCTGTTGCGAGAAGACCACTTTCTCATCGTGCAGGGAGCCGTCCTTGAAATGGATGACCCCGTGGCTTTCGACAAGACCATCTTTTTTGACGACTTGGATCAGTTCGCCCTGGCCCATTGTCTTCCCGACAAGCGATCGCACGAGGAAATAGCCATGGACACCGCCCTCCGGAAACTGTACCGGGACAGGAGCGGCATTTGCAGGTGAGTCAGAGAGGGCTACTATCAACACGAGGATCTCCGCCATCAATGTGCAGGCTGCACGAGAGCCAATAGAAGTTTTCAGGCCAAACATGATGCGGGTTACACCCTCATTCTCTGGACCCGATTCCTTCACCTCTCCGAAACGCTTCCCCGAGCACGGTGCCCGGGGGGCCCCTTGTTCGAGCTCAGACCTATTTAAATTGCAACATCACCCCTAAGGCAAAGATTTGTGAGCTATAGTTTCCACGGAGGTCGCTAAAACGGATCGTTGCGCGGTCGAACTTAAATTCGCCAAAGAGCGCCCATTTGGGTGTCAACAGTATCCGGGCGCCTGCGACGAGCTGGAATCCGGGAGTCACATGAGTGTCAGAATGCCCACCCAGGGAACCCTTGGCAAGAAATAATCCATACCCCATTCCGCCGTAAGGTTGAAAGATGTCACCCATGGACGGCGACCGGATGATGATATTGAAGGCCCAGGTCGTCAGCCGAAGACTGGTGGTCGGCAGGTTGTCGGCAAACACTCTCCCTCCCGTCGTCCCTCCGAAAATCGTCTGCTGCTTCACATCTGGTTTCCGCGTGTACAGATCTGTTTCAATGCCCAGCCACGGGCGCGCGTTGAAGAAATAGCCGGCCTTTAGGCCTCCCACGAGATTACTCTTGAGCTCGAGGTCATTGATGCGGGCATCAGTGACTCCGCCTCCCACTGTCGGACTGGATAAGGTGGTGTTGGAAAATGCGCCTGGATTGGTAAGGCCTCCATACGCACCGACATACCACTCCGCGTGGGCGTTGGGTGTGAGAAAGACGCTCACCATGACACTCAACCCCAGCAGCGAAGACAATGGCAGGATTCGCAGCGTTCGTGATCGTCGCCATTCGTCAGGAAAAATCATGGGAGCCTCTCATTGAAAAGATGCATTGCCGGGCAGCCGTCGAGCGGGCTGTGGGATTCTTTCCTGAAGGGTGCCTGTACCATGAAATATTTTCTGTCCCCTTTAATACCGAAAGTAAATCAGACTTCCTATGTCTTTTGGATAAAGAGGATCATACGTTCGATAGCCTTCCGCCTGGGTTCGGGCGAGGGGAACCATGTCCGCGACGGCAACTTTAATTGTCTTCGTCTCGCCAGGCCTGAGAACTATGCTCACCTTCATGCTGTCAATCGCAAATCCATGCTCTTTCTTTGTATGGTTCGTGACGACAAGGTTGAGCGGGTTTTGCCTCGCTGTTGCATCCAACAGAATGACCGAAGGAAGAACGAAACTCACGTCATCCACATAAAGAATGGCGAGACGGAATTCCTTCGGCTCCTCGCCGGGCTTATCATCCGCAAGAGAACGGCCTGTCCACGCGAACAGAAGGAGAACGAGACCTATGGAAGCGAAAACCGCTTTGTTTTTCATAATGGCACCTCCGTGATTTTCCCTCCCGCGAGCATCCTTTTCGCCTCTATGTTGGGTAGGGCCGATAAGGGCTGGCGCGGATGTTACGGGAGTTTGTTCGAGAAGTGAAGGGATCTGGCTGCCGGAGCTTCAGGGCACGGCCTGCTCACGACCCATGCGGCAGCACCAAGGCTTGTTTAGTTCTCTAATACTCCTCGGACGCTGGTCAGCAGAGTTTCCAGTTTAAATGGTTTAGACAGGAAGGGCATGCCCGGCCGGAGTGCGCCCTCGCGAAAAATGGCATCGTCCGTGTACCCCGATACATACAGGACCTTCATTTCCGGGCGTGACCCGGCAAGACCATCCGCCAGTTCTCGGCCATTCATGTGAGGCATGACCACATCGGTGACCATAAGATGGATAGGACCGTTGTACTTTTCGCAAACGTTCAGCGCCTCCTTGCCATGGCAGGCCTGCAGAACCTTGTAGCCATCACCTTCGAGAAGCTTCGTCGTTATTGCCCTGACTGCATCTTCGTCTTCCACGACGAGCACTGTTTCCGATCGCCGGGGGAGCGAGGTCATGTTTAGTTCCGGTTCGAGGATCGACACGACGCCTTTTTCAACTCGCGGAAGATAGACTTTGAACGTCGTCCCTTTTCCAATCTCGCTCGACACGACTATGTTTCCTCCGGTCTGATTCACAATCCCGTACACTGTAGACAAGCCCAGCCCTGTGCCTTTGCCTTCTTCCTTGGTTGTGAAGAACGGCTCGAAGATGTGAGCTTGCGTCTCCGGAGTCATGCCACAGCCCGTATCCGACACCGTCAATAAGACACACGGCGTGCTCCGCGACTCGTGCTTAGAGCTGTGCACTTCATTCGTGATCGTAATAGTAAGTTTGCCGCCTTGGAGCATGGCATCGCGCGCATTGATTACCAGATTCATAATAATTTGTTCAATTTGACCGGCGTCCGCTTTAACGAATCCTGAAACCAAAAGTGGAACAACAATAAGTTCGATGTCTTCTCTGATAATCCTTCGAAGTAACGGCGCGATATTTGTGACCACCGCATTGAGGTCTATCACTTGTGGTAATCGGATCTGCTTCCGGCTAAAGGCGAGGAGTTGTCGCGTTACGAGCGTCGCACCTTCCCCGGCTTTGACGATCGCTTCTGCATATTCCCTGTTCGTCCCATTGGAATGGCTTTGAAGGAGAAGCGCGCTATACCCCATGATGACGGTCAAGTAGTTATTGAAATCGTGAGCCACTCCGCCCGCCAACTTCCCAATGGCTTCCATTTTCTGCGCTTGACGTAATTCTTCCTGACTCTGATGTAGTGCGGCCTCCGCCGCCTTACGAGGGGTAATGTCTCGAAAGATGAGGATTATACCGAGAATCTTTCCTTGAGGATTTCTTATCGGGGCGCCACTGTACTCAATAGGGATTTCAGTTCCGTCCTTGGGCACCAGGAACATATGATCTGACGCGCCCACGATCACGCCCTCGCGGATGATCTTATCGACCAAACCGAACAGGGGTGTGTTCTTTTCTTTGCCCACAATTCTAATAATCTGGGGTAACGGCCGGCCGATGGCTTCTATCTGTGGCCTTACCAGAGCCTCCGCGACTTTATTCATGGACACGATGCGGCCGTGTTTGTCCGTCGCAATGACGGCATCACTAATACTCATGAGCGTTGTGGACAACCACTCTTCACTTTCTTGTGTACGTGTCCATTCTCTGCGAACGCGGCCCGTAGTCCAGAGACTGATTGAAAAGAGCGGCAGACAAATGATGAGGCCTATTACTGCGAGCTTCCAAAGAACGGATCGTACCGGCGTTAAGATGGCGCTGCGATCCATTCGAACCAGTACGTCCCAATGAAAACCGTTGAAATCTCCATACCCTTTCGTTTGGGCGTAGCCGGTGACCACCGGTACGTGACGGCGGGAATGAGTCTCCTCCACGTAGCCTGATTGTCCCGTATCCGCCAAAAGGGCGGAGGGCAGTCCTGTTTCTTTGAGGTTGAGCTTGCCCTCTTGCCTTAACGCTGAATCGACGATGATCTCCCCATTGCGTAAGAGGAACTGGTATTCCAGCCGCGGCGAAGCTCCCAAGCTGACTAAGACCGATTTTGTTGAGGTGAATATCGCCTCAAGAGAGCTTAGTCCAATCCGGCTGGTGAGCGCGCCGAGAAATTCATTCCGATCCCCCTTGATTGGAGCCGTGAATGCAACGGCAGGAATGCCCCCGGTCTCTTGATAAATTTGCACATCCCGCGCGTCGACTTCATTTCCTTGACGAACCGCTTGAAACCATGGTTTCCGGCTCATGTCCTTGCCGATGCTGATAGGGTCGGTGGCTGCCACAATCCGTCCGTTCGGATCAGTCACTGCCAGCCAACGGTAGCCAGGGTCGGTTCTTTTCATCCAAACAAGATACTCGTTAAGAGAAGTTATATTATGTTGACGCAGCGCTTTCGCTGCCTTCTGCATGTCCCTGGATCGCTCGTACAAAATGAGATCAAGTTTGTCGGCGATGTTGGCGGCGGCAAAAGCCAGGCTCTCGCCGGTGGTCGCGACGAGCCGTACTTCCAGATAATACAAAGCCATGGCCCCCAGAAGCAGTCCCACGCTCATCATCACAACGGTGAGACCGCGCAGATAGGCATAAGGACGCTTTTGTCGTCCCGCCACGGCCTTGTCGGAAAAAGCTTGTAGGTGTGTTATCCTATGCATGGTGCTAGAGGGGGGCGGCGGTGGAAAATTACGTTTCAGCAAGGCGTGTACCTAAATATTACTATGTATCCACCCTTATCCTGTCTCTCTTGGTAACGGCATGTCAAGGAACAAGTCCTACGGTGGACCACGCGCGCCCTGCCGTGGACCGAGCGCCCCCTCGGGAGGACCAGGCAGGTCCTAAGGTGGACCACTCGGCCCGTCCCAGCGCTCTGCAAGCCCGGAGAGTAGAATTCAGTTCGCCCGCGACCTATCAGCTAGCAGAAGAGGTCAGGGCCATCGACTTTAAAGAGGTTTATCTGGGAGAGAAGGTTATTTCCGTTCCGGTCACGTGGGAGATCCGGAATAAACCGGAGACGATCAAAGCAATTAAGGTCACCGGCGAGAAGGGACAGGCGTTCGCGGCACAGCTCATTCGCAGCCCTAATAAAAAAAAGGCATACTCTCATGTATTCTTTGTCTTCTCGCCCTCCAAAGCCGGGCCCTTTGAAGCCCTCGCTGTACCAAGCCTCATTGATGACGTGCGCGCGCAGGGTATCAAGCTTCGTGGAATGGGCGTGGCCGTTCTCAATCAAGGAAAGTTGGTGAGCTTTGATATTCCGGAGTCACTCAAAAAAGGCTTGGATTTCGGTAGAATACCGGCCGGGGCATCGGGGCAACGCAAGTTCCAAGTGAAGAATCTTGATACCGTGAATGCTGTCGAGGTCTCCGATGTGATCGTTTCATCCGACTTCGAGGTCAAAACCGTCAAGTTATCCGCCTTGCAAATTCAGCAGGGCCCGGTGCGATCTTTCATAATTCCCAAAGGTGAGACGGCCGAGATTACGATTGAATTTAAGCCGCCGGCGGGTTTTCAGGATAATGAAAGGCTGTTCACAGGTTCCCTAGAGTTCCGAAGCAGCACCGGAACGAGTCGAACGGGGACCGCGTTGTGCGGGATAGCCTTTCACCCGCCCCAGAGTGAATCTATCAATCGCTGTTACGAGTGACAGCGCAGTGAAATTCCGGTTTGGAGTTTTGCCTAAACAAGTCCTTTTCCCTTTTGCACCCGCCCACCCTGGAATCATCGACCCCTTGCAAAGGAAGGCAAGGGGTGCCCCGGACAGATTCCTTTTCCCCAGTTGACATTTAGTCCTAGTTAGGACTATATTTAGCCAGAGATGCAATCCGGCAGATTGCATCGCGGGAGACGGAGGACCACCATGAAGACGCAAATGATGAAGAAATTATCCTTCCTGCAACGCAGCCACGAAAGCCACTGGGTAGGCGACGGATTTCCTGTGCGCAGCATCTTCTCGTACGACAACCTTGGCGAGAAATTAAGTCCATTTCTGCTCCTCGACTATGCCGGGCCGGCGAACTTCCCGCCCACGACGCGCCGACTTGGAGTAGGGGAGCACCCCCACCGCGGATTTGAGACCGTCACAATTGTTTACCAAGGTGAAGTCGAGCATCGTGATTCTTCGGGCGGAGGCGGCAAAATCGGTCCAGGCGATGTGCAGTGGATGACGGCGGCTTCTGGAATCGTGCATGAGGAATTTCACGGCTCCGAGTTTGCAAAGCGTGGCGGTCCCTTTGAGATGATTCAGCTATGGGTCAATTTGCCTCAAAAAGACAAGCGGGCACGCCCAGGATATCAAAGCATCACGAACGCGCAGATTCCTCGAGTTGAGCTTCCACAGGAGGCTGGTAGTGTGCGGGTGATCGCCGGTCAGTATGAAGCGGCTTCGGGGCCTGCGCATACGTTCAGCGCGATGAACGTCTGGGACGTGAGGCTAAACGCTCAGCGCCGCGCGGAATTTCACCTGCCAAGCGGACATACCACCGCCTTGTTCGTGCTGAAAGGCCAAATCCAATTGCCTGGAGGGGAACTTGTGGCCGAGGCGGAACTCGGGGTCTTGGAGCGCGACGGGGACCAGGTCGCCATCGATGCGCTTGAGAACACAACCTTGCTGGTCCTTAGCGGCAAGCCCCTGAATGAACCTATTGTCGGCCGGGGACCCTTTGTCATGAACACACAGGCGGAAATCCAGCAGGCGTTTGCAGACTATCAGAGTGGACAAATGGGCCGAATCGTAGATTAGTGTGCGCGTCGTTATGTCTGGAGGAGTTGCTCGTGAGTGTGTTAAAAAGGCGCCCAGGAAGGTAGCAAAGAGATCAATCCGACGCGCCCGTAGCTCAGTTGGATAGAGCACCAGCCTTCTAAGCTGGTTGTCGCAGGTTCGATCCCTGCCGGGCGCACCATTCTTTTCAATAACTTACCCTTTTCAGTGCCGTCTTCGGTTATTCGAAGCTCAGCCAGGAAACGCCGGATCATCGGCGCCGGGTTCAGCAGTCAGCTTTTTACCCATTCCGTAAACTGGCTTCCTGCACTACAACGGTGGATTTGAAATGCATAGCGCGCGCTTCTGAGTATCGTCTGAACGACTAACATGCGCTAGCCAGGAGCCCGTTGCTCTTGGAGTGGGTCCTGTCGCGAAGCAGCCCCGCTGAGCGGCGTCTTTCGGCGTTGCAGCCCCGCAGACTCGCCTGTAGCCCCCTAGCTCATCGGTGTGCCCCGCTCCGCGCCACCCACTCCAGCCGCAACGGTTAGCCCCTCAATAATAAGAGTCTGTGCAATATTGAACAGGTCGTGACAGCTCGACTCTGGTATACAAAGTAACATATGCATACGTGCACCTAAGTAACTGCAGAAACCAAAGTAGTAAGGAGGAACTATGAATAAGCAAGCTGGTGCGATTGTCATCTCGATTCTGTTCGCGGTGGGAACGGCTGGGTCATCCTACGCGGCTGACGCAAGGGGACCGGCCAAGGGCTCCGATCCCGGCGCAGCTGAGGCGGCCAAACCGATGAAGGCTTCCGATCCCAAGAATGTCAAAGAAGGAGGAAATGTTGCCCCTGAGGGCGGAATTCCCCGTAGTGTCTTAACAGGCGAGCTGCTCAAGATCGACGGAAAGGATTACGTCGTGAAGGATCAATCGGGCAAGGAAGTCCACTTTCAGATCGATGAGCGGACTATGATGAATGCCAACCCCAAAGTTGGCGATAAAATCAGGGCTAAACTGATGCCTCAGGGCTATGCCTACTCTATCAACCTGGCCAGTGATTCGACTCAAGCCGGACCGGGTCACGCGTCGAAAAGTGATCGACCCGAGCCCATCAAGAAATAACGGATCGTGTGAAACTAATCGGATCCGCAGAATGAGCGTGTAACGCCAAACATGTTTGGGCTGACGGATCTCACAAACGAAGGGCAAACAACTAATGAATGCTGACCAACTCAAAGGGAAATGGATGCAGTTCCAAGGTGAACTCAAAAAGCAATGGGGCAAGTTTACTGATGATGATTTGAAGCAGATCAATGGGAACTACGACAAGTTTTCCGGCATAGTCCAGGAACGGTATGGAGACCAAAAGGAGAACATCATGAAGTGGACCGATCAATGGCATCAGCGCCAGGAAACATTGGGGCTAAAGAAGCGCTGACAGGAAGCGATCGAGGCTCAATCGTCATCCTAAAACGGAGGCCCAACATATGAGCACCATACTCCTCGTTATTCTCGTCTTGTTCATTGTCGGCGCTTTGCCTCGATGGCGGCACAGCACGAACTGGGGTTACGGTCCCAGCGGTGGAATGGGTCTGGTGCTTGTGATCCTGGTCGTTTTGTTGCTGACTGGTCAGATTTAAACTCTGCCCGGGTTGGATTGTTTCGACGAAACGGAAAGGTTACTATGAGCAAGCGTGCCTCTCAAGAACCACTTGCCATAGAAGGCCGGATGGCCTCGGTAAGGGCCACAACGGGTGGCAGACGAGAAGGGAAAGCAAAATAGGCGACTCTCAGCAAGAAAGAAGGTATGGAATGCGGAAGCAGGCTAAGACGAAACCAACAGCCTCTCGTTCTGCAGTCAAACCAAGGAAGGATAAGCTTGCTTATGAAATGTGGCTGACTGCTGAAGTTAAACATGGGCCGGTGGAAGATCGGGGTGCTGCAGAAGGGCTTTTACTTAACGAACTTCAACGTCGAGAACCCCCGAAGCGATCGAAAAAAAAGACACCCAGAAGAAAAGCTTCGAAATAAAATATCTTCCAATTGGGCTCGACAACTCACCTCCAAGCCGTACAGTCTGCCCTGCTGGTGGTTCCCATAGACCCGTATCCATGCTTTGGCTGGCCATTCTCTTTACCTCCCTGTTGTTCCTGCCGCTTTCAGCGCTGGCTCAAGACTTCTCAGGCCGCGTCGTCGGCATTACGGAAGGCGATACCATCACGGTGTTGCACGATCACAGCCCGATCAAGGTCAGGCTCCGCGGCATTGATTGCCCTGAGCGGGGTCAACCTTTCGGTAAGGCGGCGAAGCAGGCGGCGACAGCCATGGCCATGGGGAAGGTCGTGACCGTGAATGTTCGTGGCCGTGACAAATACGGGCGGACCATGGCGGAAGTGGTGCTTCCGGACGGCCGAACCCTCAATGAGGAACTGGTCATACAGGGACTTGCCTGGCAACACCGGAAATACTCCGACGATCCACGCCTCGCGCTCATGGAAGCGGAAGCGCGGGGAGCGAAGCGTGGACTCTGGGCGGATCCGGACCCTGTGCCGCCGTGGGAGTGGCGCAAAGCCGCACCCACGAGAGGTCCTCATCCGTAACAGCCTCTGCTTCTCTGCGCTTATCACCGGGCTTCAAACACTACATGGCCCCACCTAAGTGGGTATATTGGCCGGACGCGCTCTGTGCTATATCTACTATAGTTGTTATATGGAGGGGGAACAATGCTCAGGAAACCCAAAATCAGAGGCGTGGTGTCGTTGACGAAGCGGGAGCAGCAGGTGCTCAAGCAGGTCTGGGACGGACTTAAGAACCGGGAGATCGGTGCACAGCTGAAGATCAGCCACAAAACGGTCGAGGCGCACCGCGCCAACATGATGAAAAAGTTGCGGGTGACGAACACGGCCCAATTGTTGAAACAGTGCTTTGAGCAAGGGTTCTTACCGCAACCCCGTCGCGCGGCATAGGCGGCCTGCCATGCAAGATTCCCGGACGGGCGACATGTCCTGACGAAAGACTCCGCGTGACCGGCATCCGCCGGTCGGCGAGAGGTGCACCGTGGTCACCCTCATCCTCAGTTGCGGTAGTTTGGCATCCTCATAGCGCCGCTTGAGACGTGTCGCGAGGTCCTCGATCACCCATAGCAGGACGGGTGCGACACCGTGCACAAGTTTGTCATGCGCCAGCCGGCGCTCAGGACTAAAATTGGTTACACTGTCGATATACCAAAAAGGAAAAGGTTAAAAAATGAAACCGATCACGGCTGAGGCTATTCGGAACCGGCCGGTTGCCATCTGTGCGTGCTGCAAGCAGATCCGCAACGACCGCGCGGAATGGGAACAACTCGAAGCCTATCTATTTTCGCGCTTCGCCATTGAGTTTACGCATACGCTCTGCCCGATGCATCTCGCCGCTGAGATAAAGCCCCTTCATTGAGGGGATATGTCACAGCATTAACAAAGGACTAGATGGAAAAAGCCCACAAGATTATCGCCAACTATATGAAAGCCAGTACCGCCTTAGAAACATATCTCCATGAGAATGGGGCCCTCACACGTCTTCAAGAACAAAGCATTCATACGACTCTTGAAACCACACAAACATTGTTCGACGGGTGGCGCCGAAGAACACGCTCTTGAGAGCAGCTGAGTTCATAATTCGCACTAATCCGCACTAACGCTTTAGGTGCGTCACCTCCATCATCGCCGTGTTGGCGGAAGAAAGGTCCGAGATGTTACGGCCGCCAGCGACGGAAGGGGCCTGGTGACAGGAGCCGGGGAAAGATCGGAGTGCTGCAAAAGGGCTCTTACTTTAAGAACTTCAACGTCGAGAACCCCCGAAGCGGTCGGGAAAAGACACCCAGAAGAAAAGCGTCGAAATAAAATATCTTCCAACCGGCCTGAAGGACTCACCTCAATTCCTAGCATTGCGACTCTTGGTTACGCATAGACCCGTATCCATTCCTGCCCTCGCTTACGATACTTATCGCGCACAGCGCCCCATGCCTCCCGGTGAGCGATGTCTTCGACGGTTGTCCCAATCCGCTGAGCACGGGCCGGAGTTGACCGGCTCCAGGCTTGGTTATATGCCGCTAAGTACACCTCCATCGCGTCTTTAGGCAGATTCTTCTTCATCGCAGCCGGCAATTCTTCAATATGATTGTACGGCATCGATCTCTCCTTGGGTGAGAATGAAGCCAACTTCTCCGTAGTGACAATAATTCCTATGGAGGTTCCTCAGACTCATGGACGTGGCGTGAGTTTCAGCACATCTGCAACCGCTTTGCTTGCGAGCGAAGTTTGAAAGGGGGATTCGAGGAGTCTGTCATAAACCTTCTTTCCTACGTCTTGCACATCCACACCCGCAATCGCCGCCATCAAGCTCGAAATAATTGACTCTAAACGCCGGTTCTCCTTCTTGGTGCGTTCACAATCGTTGCATCTGTTATTCATAACGAGTTCTCCTGGTGTCAGTAGAGATCCCGCATCAACACCCTCACCGCATCCGCCATTGCCGGTGCGTCACGTAACCGGTTTGTCTATCGCTAGGCATCACGTTTCATAAACTAGAACAATTAGGGGTAAATATCAAATGTTGGATCACGCAGGTATCTACCGCGTGAGACCCGCCACGCGGCCGGAGACTTGACGGCTATAGTTAAGGGTGTATACTTAGAACTAAGGAGGGGATAGTCTATGCAAACCACCGTCACAAGCCTTGTATCAGCCTTGAAACGGGAGCGGGCCGAGAACGTGGACTTATGGCACCTGCTGAAGGCAATCCAGGCCAACGACCCTACCATGGACTCGACCGTCTACAAGATGGTTGGGCCTCAAGGAAAGATATTGAAGATTCTGGGAGGGCTATAACCATGGATAAGATAGATGTCACGATCGACTCAGAACTTCTCTCTGAACTTCTATTGACTCGACTGAGGGACCGTCAACGGAGAACGCAGGATGACTTAGAAGCGTTCCGGGTTGAGTTTGATCTATTCAAGATCCTGCAGGGGCATCATAGTCATGCGTAGCCCGTCATCCGAGCCGGGCCAGCAAGGCGCTTAATTAAGAAAAAGCATTAGGATAGTCGGGTATCTTCCGGCACCCGCTAATGACAACGTTGAAGAGTGCCCGAACATCATTCAGAAGCGAGTAAGGTACCCATCTTTCTATGTAGCCCGCCCCATTACAGTTCTGGCAGAGAGGTTCTTGAGGTTGACTACAGGCACGGCATGGCCAGCGCACCCGAACTTCCATAGCAACCATTCCTTGCAGTTGCCAGCTGTCGTCAGTCCTTGCGTTATCTAGGGTAATAGTAGCTGCCTAAGTGCGAACTTTGTCAATGGATGCTGGCAAGGCAAAAAAAGGCAGATCGGCTAGGGCTGTGGACGACCGTGGATCATTCCCAAACTATTGTAAAATAACATTAAATATACCCGCCCTTGATCCTTAAGAGTTACGATGATATCACCGCGGGACTGCCGCCCATTCCCGCCTGGAAGGCTCAGAAGGCAAAATTTCGTTTTATGTTCAATATTGAACATACTCGGCTTTGTGATTTTGCTATAAATGATGGTATAGCTACGTACGGTTTCTATCTAGAGGGAGAGCTGTGATGGATGAAGTAGGGGACGTCGAGAGTCAGAACAGTGCAAAAACTGCACAGGGTCAGTCTGAAATTCTGCAAAAATGTCTTCAGGCTTACCAGAGAGTAATAACTTCCCACGAGCAGCAGGACATTCAAATAGAAGCAACTATTTAAGAATTAAAGATGGTGTGCCCGCCCTGAGACCGAGAATCAAGCCGACAAAACTTCCGTTTGTCCCAACGCGTTTCTCGCCAAGGCAAGATCTCACGTTTTCCAAGTGTACCGGCATTAACAGTCCTTCGTCGCTGAGGCAGCGGCGCCGCCTTCTTGAAGGCAGCGCCGCCCGGCTTACTATGCAGCGTTCTTGCGGTTATCCCATGCATTGTCTTCCAATTGGCCTGGGTCGGCCGGACTGGAGTTGGTCAGAGAGGTTCCGACGGCATATACCATGCAACAAACTCCGCCGATCGCCATGATGCCCATAAGTATATTGCCGACTACCACGAATTCCCAGGCTCCTAACATATCTCCTCCTCGATCTGTGTTGGTCTTTAGTTGTCACTATTTCTTCACTTAGACTGAATGTTGTTTTTACACTGTCCCTCCTTATGACGCTGGCTCAGGCTACTGTCCTCAGGGCCCGGTAATGTCCTCGTCTCTTTTTGAGGCTGCGGAAACAAACCTTTATAAGAGGAACACCTTTGAGGGCAGAGATGCTAGGAAGGTCAGCCGTGCAACCAATTAACCTAGGATATAGGCCCTACTATTTTTCTGGAGTGCTATATCTATCACAAAAAACATCAGAGTCAAACTTTTCATCTAGCCCATGGGCGTCAGACGAAATCATCGCTAACCACTCTTTTGTGAGCAATATTGACCATACCTCATATATCCAGGACCTGACGCACTTGTACTCGATTAATTGTTTCTGTTATCCGGCGACGCACGACATCTTTTTTCTGTGTTAAATCTTGACGGATGATGACAACTACAGAGGTTCCGGTCGATCCCGCATTTTGTGAGCAAAACTGAACAGATTCGCTATCCTGACTTCGCTATAAATGATGTACAGAGAAACTAGCTATTGAAGGAGATTATATGCAGGACGAGCAGGGCAATGAACGGGGAACGGATGGTGGAGGGACGGGTCAGCCGGAATATTCCGAACTCCTCCTCAAATGTGTGCAGACTTATCGCGACGTGACGACGCTCCGACCGAACAACGGGGCGAGAGTGGTGGATTATGTCATAGGCTAAGGCCGACATCTTTTCTCTCACTGCACCCACCCAGCCCTGAAGTCTCACTGCACCCACCCAGCCCTGAAGTCTGCCAAGACAGACTTCTTTGCCCCTAGCCTTGCAAAGCAAGCAAGGGGTGCCCCGGACAGATTTCTTCTCCCATTACACCCGCCCAGCCCTGGAATCTGCCAGGACAGATTCCTTCTCCCCTCGTGCATGGCCCTTCTATTCGTAGAAATAAAACGCACCGCGACAGTCACGGTCCAGGCATCCTCGTTGCAGGCCCTCCGCTCGCTCCAACTGACGCCTTAGATTCGACAGCGAATTCGTAACCAACGAAAAGCGAAGCCAGCTCCAGGCGATCATCTTCCCTCGCCGGCTCCCATAATTTGTTTCGCATTGTGTAAATACCTAAGTCAATATTTTAACCCCTGCTACCTACGCGCGGCTCCAAAAACTTTGACCGGCGGTACCTTTCTGAGGTATATACTTAATACTGTAGATGTAACCCGCAGGAAGGGAGCCTTCATGAACAGAGTCAAGACCAGGAAGATGAAAATAACTCATCGATCCGGTCCGGCCAAGCTACCCACAGATATGCCCGGATTGGATACGCTGACTCGCGGGGGATTGCCCCGGGGCCGGACGACTCTGGTCATCGGTGGCGCCGGCTCCGGCAAAACGGTCTTCGCTCTTCAGACCCTCGTGAGCGGGGCGCGGCAGCGGGAAGAGCCCGGCATTTTCGTCGCCTTTGAGGAAAACGACAGAGAGATCGTAACGAATGCCGCTTCCTTCGGGTGGGACCTGCCTGGCCTGGAGAAGAGGAAGCTGTTTTTCCTGAACGCGCATCTGTCCCCGGCGGTGATCCAGACCGGGGCGTTCGACTTGACCGGCATGTTGGCCATTCTCAAGGCAAAGCAGCGGGAAATGCGCGCCACGTGGATCGTATTCGACGGGCTCGATGTGCTGCTGACACTTCTTGCGGATCCGGTTGCGGAACTTCATGAGATTTACCGGATCCGGGACTGGTTAGCGGACAATAAGCTGACGGGCATCCTGACGGCCAAGACTGGTCCTGATAATGTAAGCCAGGCACAGTACGGCTTCATGCAGTTCATGGCTGATTGCGTGATCAAGCTTGAACAACGCGTGGAGGAAGGGGTCTCCGTGCGCCGGCTCCAAATATTGAAATATCGCGGCTCGGATTTCGCGACCGGTGAATATCCGCTGAGTATGGGGCCGGATGGGATGGAGGTGGCCATCCCGGAGACACGGGAACTAAATGAGCAGGCAACGACGGAACGTGTTTCTATCGGCTTTCATCGCCTGGACGTGATGCTGGGCGGTGGCCTTTTCCGCTCGAGTAGCACCCTCATCACGGGCGCGCCCGGCACGGCCAAGACGACGTTGGCGGCGAAGTTTGCCGAGGCTGCCTGTAAGCGCGGCGAACGAACATTGTATGTGAGCTTCGACGAAGGACAATCGACGATCATGCGTAATCTGTTGTCGGTCGGAATTAATTTGGGGAAATACGTCAAGTCCGGCCTGCTGAAAGTATATTCAGAACGCACGGAATCAGGCAGCACCGAAGCGCACATGATACGCCTCAGAGAGGCGATCAATGAGCATCGGCCTCGCTGCATGGTGATTGATCCGCTTTCGGCAGTGGCTAAGACCGGCGGCCTTAGCGCAGTCCGGAGCGTTGCAAACCGGCTGATGTACATGATGAAG
>DASXSU010000015.1:0-5288 GCA_036505795.1 Nitrospirales bacterium | reverse complement strand
CTGCAACTGAGCAAACGACCTAATCCGAAGCGAAAATGGCCTAGCTACTAGACCCCCCGCCCGATGGCCATAAGGCGGTTGTTGAGGCGTCGGCTCGGAGTATCTGGAGACGCGCCTCTTTTTCTTCAGATACGAAGGCTTGCACGGCTTAAGTCATTGATTTTTTTACTCTCGCTGGCAAGTAGGACACACAAAAGAGCTTCGCTCGCTCTTCAATCTACGGATTGATCGGCCGCACGCAGGACAGGGCTGCCCCGCCTTATTGTAGATCAAATGGCGCTTTCGAAACTCGCCTTTGGTCCCGTCCGGCGCGATGAAATCCCGTACACTGGAGCCGCCGTCGGCAATCGCCTCACTCAGAACCGCCCGCATCGTGTCGTAGAGTCGTTGGACTGCCTGCGTCCGCAATCTGTTCGCGATGCGATCAGGATGAAGCCGGGCGCGATACAGGATTTCGTTCGCATAGATATTGCCGATGCCGGCAATGACTTGCTGATGCATCAACAGGGCCTTGAGCCGGCCTCGTCGCGCTGCAAGCATTTCCTTGAATTCCGCATAGGTGATCTTCAATGGATCGAGTCCAAATCTACGGGCTGCGAAGCGCTCAAGCCCGCTCTGGTCCAGGAGGAAGACTCGCCCGAAGCGACGGGGATTCCAATAGTGCAGAGCCGGTACCGAGCCGGTGAGAGACAGCGTCAAATGAGTGTGCTTGCGGTAGGATGGATGAAGGAATGTAAAGAACAAGAGGCCGGTCATTCCCAGTTCGAAGATCAGAAAGCGGGTTTCGGAGAGCTTGCGCGCATGCACAACCACGCTCTTTCCCAGGCGGGAAATCGTCACCAACCGCGCACCGTAATACCAGTCCAGGGACGGTAAGCCTTCCCGCACAATATCCTGGCGTCCGAGCCAGCAGTCCTTGATCACCGCTCCCGCAAGCCGTTTGCGCAATTGGCGGGCGACGGTCTCGGCCTCGGGTAATTCGGGCATGGGTCTCTACCGCCTCTTTTCGCGAAGGTCTCGCACAAACCGAATCGTGGCTTCAAGCTCCGGAAGGGGCATGGCCCCGGGGCGTCTTGCCGCAACGAGGCTCACGGCGTTCTGATAGGGCATGTGCTCTACGAGGCAGAGGTAGGCGATCGCGACTGAGACGGAACGTCCCATGCCCACTCGACAGCACACGAGGAGACGGCTTCCCTTCTCACGCGCCTCCAACCAGGAGATGGCCTCATCAAGCTGAAATGGATCGGCAGCGACAAACTCAGTGAAGGGAATCCAGTTATAGCTCTGTCCCCCGGACGGCGGCACCCGATTTTCTGAGGCGACATTCAAGATCGCGGACATGAGCCAGTGGGGACGTGCGGCGTCTTCCGCATCTCCCACGGCAAGATATTCTGTAATCAGATGCATACGCGGCCGGCAGATCGATGAGAAGCGGCTGCTAGTATAGCGGGAGCACGGTCGCTCAACAAGAGCGGTTGCGTCAACGTTCGATTCCCTTTACACTACGCAGACCGGCCGTCCATCTGGAGAGTTTTCGTTATGGATTTCGACCTGGTCGAACAGCGTTTAAAGGAAATGGCCTGCCCGGTCTGCAAAAGCTCTCATGACTTCATGATCCCCCACGATTCGCGTATCACCGACGGTGAGTACAAGGCCTTTTGTAAAGCCTGTCGCTACAGCATGCCGATCCATATGGATATGGAGAGCTATCTTCGAAGCCAGCCGGACGTCCCTTACTGGCTCAAAGGGATGCGCTGCCCGAAGTGCCTGAAAACGGGCGGCACCCTCGATTTCTGGGTCCAGCCTTCGGTGCGGAACGCCGTCTACTTCGTAACGTGTCAATCTTGCCGGCAACCCTTCTCCGAAAAGTCCTCCTTGGAGGCGTTCGAATAACTCCCTTCCCCCAAGATGCCGCGGACCACTTCGGCCTTCGCAGTTTCCCGTATCCGGCCGACGCTGCCGGGCCGATCGATCTCGGTCACGCGCACGATCGTACCCCGCTCCCACAGGTCAAATCCGGCGTTGGTCTTGGATCGCTCCTTATCCAGACGCCCGACGAGCTGCCGCCCCGTCTCGTTGCAAAGCCACACCCGCTGCTCGCCCTTCATCGCCATCCGCTCACTCACCACGCGATAGACATCCGGCGCTCGGTCAACAATGGTCCGGCCGTCTCGGCGCAGAACCAGATAGGAAAACTTCAACGCGTCTTTAATGAAGCCCACCGACCGGTCAATCTCTTTGACGATTCCTGGGGGGTCCCAGGGGCGCTCTTCGTGGCACCAATCGTCCGGATGGACAAGCGCAGGACACGGCCGGTCGTGCAGACAGGGACTATACACAGTGGCTTGTCCCCGGCTCAGGATTCGGTCGCGAATTTCGTGTAACTCTCGAGTCGTCTTCCGAAGAGCCGGTTCGATCACCACCAGCGTGCCGTCCGGCGCAAGTGATTCCACTAATTGCTCCACCAGCTTGGTGCGCCGCGCAATAGGGTCGCGCGCCGACCGAAACAGCTCATTCAGACTGTTGACGAGGAGCACGAGATCAAAGGTACCCCGCTTCCAAGGCGCGTGTGAGCCTGGCCGCTCAAGATCGAGAAGCACCGTCCGCAGCCGGAGCGCTTCGAGTGATCGGGCAGTCGAGGCGACACTCGTCCACAGTGATCGTGCATCATCCAGCGTCGCGCCGCTCCGGTCGACTAGGACGACCTCGGTTCCCGCCCGGTCTATCGTGTCCTGGGAAGAAAGATATTGAAGAAGCGCAAGCGCCCCCACTCCGGGTCCCGAACCAAGGTCCAGGATCTGCAGCGGCCGCGCAGGCAACACCGGGACTTCAGCAAGGATGCTCAGCACCTTCGCGATGTTCACCGGCGCGAAGTAGAGAAGATAGGCTCGGCGCAACGCCGCGACCGACAGATAATCGAACCCGAGCCGGGCACGGGCGACCGTGAACAACTCTGAAAGTTGTCGCACGCCGTCCACCACGGCAGGGTCGGGTCGTCCTCCACACGCCAGCAGCGCCTGGAGCACCGCCTCGTGAACTGCGACCGGTTTCATGACGGCATTCCCACTCGGTTGACCCACCGCATAAACGTGGTGTAAGGTTCTGGCGTCTATCCTATCTAGAGGCCGCCAATGACCCCTGTTATCAAGGAAGCTTACATCAATATTGAACGCGCGATGTATGAATTCAACACGCTCCTGGAGCAGCAAGTTCAGTCGATGCGAGAGTCAGAGGGCTCCGACCCCGTCAAGCTCAGCCGCCTCACTCAAGGCGCAAAGGCGATGCGCGACAGTAGCGCGATTTTTCTGAGTTATGCCAAGTTCGTCGCCTATGGAATGCCGGACAGCGAGGAGATGATCGAAGAAGAGTAGTTCCCACCGAACACCGTCAAAAGTAAATAGGCAAAGTAAAAAGGCCGCCCGGATTTTCCGGACGGCCTTTTTTTTTGAATCTTGCGCAGAGCTTGGGGCTATTAAATATTCTGCATAAAGTGCGCCACCTCGGCTTGATTAACTTCACGGCCCATGACCGCCGAATCTGGTACGGTAATTGACTTCTTTCCGGTGAGGCCACCGACAACTTCGTCCGTGATCATCTCAACCGGCATCGACATCCCGCCATAGACGTGCGGGCCCGCCACGATCTTCGCATCGGAGTACCCATAGATCGCCGCCGCCACATCCTTGGCCAACCAGCCGACATAGTTGAACTCCGGGATCACGATCAGCTTTGTCTTTGTCAAGAGCTGGCGCAATTCTGGTATCGGGAACGGGCGCAGGGAACGGATCTTGATGAGCCCTACGTTGATGCCTTGTTCCTTACACAGTCTCACCGCCTCGCGGGATTGCGCCGCCGCGCTCCCGGACGCGATGATCACGGCCTCCGCACCTTCCACATTCTCGGCTGTAAGCAGGCCACCCATATAATGGTCGATATAGCGCCGTGACCGCTCCACCGCCGCCCAGACCTCCTGCTGCCACACGGCGTGGATGTTATAGGCCATGAAATTGCTTTTTTGGACAGGCGCGTCGCGCGAAAGCCGGGCCGGCGGGTTCTCGGCGTCGAGCACCGGGACCGCGCCCTTCCAGGCCTGGCGAGCCGGTAACTTGATGCCCTTCTCCTGCATGTCGACATAGTTACGCGCGTGCGTCACGAAGAAGCCGTCGCACGCCACGCCGACCGGAAGGGTCACGTCGTTTTGCTCGCTGATGATGAACCCCTTCATGACGAAGTCGAACAGATCCTGCTGATTCTCGGCATGGAAGACAATCATACCGCAATTCAATAGATAGGAGATCTCGATGTTATCCGGCTGAATGGCAAGCGGGGCGTTCACGACCCGACAGGTAAACATGGCGACCGCGGGCAACCGGTGGCCCGGCCACGAGGCAATCGGCTCCAATCCGCGAAGCGTTCCTGGGCCCGCCGTCGCCGTAAAGCAACGGACGCCTGCTCTGGATCCGCCGGCGATCGCCGACATGACGCCGTATTCTTCCTCGCCGCGATAGTATTCCTTGACATAGCCCTCTCCATAGAGGACGCCGATCAACTGCATGGTCTCGCTCTGAGGGGTGATTGGATACGCCACCGAGAGGTCGACATTCGATCGACGCACCGCCTCCTTGGCCGCCTCGCTTCCGGTGATGAACTCCCGCTTGCGCGGGGCTTCAAAAAACATGTAGTCCGGAGTGACCTCCCGCTGCTTTTTCGCCGCCTCCTGGGGATCTTTCGAGCCGCCCCCGACTTTGATCGGCGCGGCTGAGGTAATAGGATCACCCTGCGGATTCGTCTTCTGTTCCGGTTCGAGAACCGAAATCGGATCGCCCTGCGGGTTGGTTTTGACGTCGGGTTCTAGAGGATTGCTCATCGGGACCTCCTCGGCATGTAATCAGAATCGTCGATCAGTGGGGCATCTGGCCTTCCGGCGGCATCTGCGCACCGGCGGGGGGAGCCCCTGGCTTAAATTCAAGCGGATTGGCATGGGTCTCGTTGCCATTGACCCGGCTCTGCAAACCGGTATACCGAACGGTTCGCCCGTCCTTCGGCAGCTTAATCCCCATCTCTTCACGGATGCGCTTGGTGATCTTCGCCACCTTGCGCAGCTTGGCCACGTCCATGTCATGGACGCTCAGCATCGCGTCTTCGTGACCCTGCTCGGCACAGAGGGCCGCCGTGCAACAGTTCGTTCCTGCCCGAATCATTTTGAGCGTGAGGTTCGCATAGTGACAGTGCACGCCCACAAAGATGCAGGCCTCGATCTTGTTTCCCCAAATCGTGAGGTTGGGGTG
>DASXSU010000014.1:0-17082 GCA_036505795.1 Nitrospirales bacterium | reverse complement strand
ACGTGGATTGCAGCCAGCTCCGAGATGCCCTCGAAGCAAATCATGACGTGGCCCAAATCGGCGATGGAGGCGTGGCCATAGTCAAAATAAAATTGCTCCCAGAATTTTTCCGAGGAGTGGCCATAGACCCACCGAAGGCTGTCCTCGATGGAATCAGCGGAGCGGCTATAGCGGGCCAACGCGTACGCCGATTTTTCAGGCGGCATAGGGGCGAGCGCGAGTACGCGGCGGCTGGACGCGGGCATGGTGCGCATCATAGGGGCCTCTTTCGAACGCGTCAAGAGTCTGAGTGATAGGATTGAATCGCTTCTGGGGGAGTGCTAGGGTTCGAATAGAATGGAGCCGATCCTTTTCAGCGCCGACGAACTGAATCTCATGGCCGACGACAACTTTTTTCGCGTCAAAGCGCGGATCATGAAAAAAGTCCGAGCCACGCTGGACGCCTTGTATGCCGAGCTCAGGAGCGAATTAAATGGCGTCGAGCTGCTCGCCCCTCGAAGTTTCAACCCGAAGGCGCATCAGTTCGTGAAGGGCGAGCATCTGGAGGAGTTTCCGTACCAGTATCTTGATTATTTCAAACACTTTGACGGAGACAACAAATTCACCTTCCGCTCGCTGTTCTGGTGGGGCCACCACTATGCGTTCGCCTTGATTCTCGAAGGCGAAGGGCTGAGTGAGTACAAGAAGAATCTCGTCAATCGCTACGACCAAATTGCCGACAAAGGCCTTTTGCTGTGCTTGGGAGGGAGCCCCTGGGAATGGAAGCACGGCGAAGGCTACACGATGGAGCTCACCTGGGCGCGCAAGGTCGATCTTGTGGCGTTGCTCTCCAACCGATCATTTTTGAAACTCGCACGGTTCGTGCCGTTCGACGACCCGATAGTTTCTGCCGGAAAGATCGTGGACGTTGGCCGTGCTACCCTTCAGGACCTCATACCCGTCATTACCCTGTAAATCAGGCAGGACCTGTCACCGATCGGCCGTCCTTCGTACCCCGCCCGGTGCAGGGACTCCACTGTGGTCGCCGCCGACGCGCTCAGGGCAAACGGTAATTCTTGAGAATCTCGCGGAGCCGGGTGAGGTCGATGGCCTCCGCTTTACGATCGTCGCGTCCCACCACCGTGGTGGCCATCGTCAAGGCGTTGAGGATCGCTTCATTCGTGGCTTCAACCGTTGCCGTAAACAACGGATTCAGATGAGTATCGGCGAATGCGGTGACCGGATAAGTGGCTTGGACCGGATAATGAGGAATGATCGTCGCGGTCGAAAACGCCAGGATGAAGTCCCCACTCCCGTGCCGAACCGTCGAGCCGGTCCTTGCCAGTCCCAATGCGGCTCGCTTTGCTAGTCGCTTCAGTTGGCGGGCATCGAGAGGGGCGTCGGTGGCGATCACAATGATGACCGACCCTTCGGAGCCTATATTGTCCACCGGGCCGTACAGTTTGCCTACCGGGACGCCGCCAATCACGAGTTCGTCCCGGCGGCCAGAGTTGGCGTTGACGAGAACCCCGACCGTAAATGGCGCGCCGGCAGAAATAACTCTAGACGAGGTCCCGATTCCCCCCTTAAAGCCGTAGGCGATCATTCCTGTCCCGGCCCCGACAGTTCCTTCCGGCACGGCGCCGCCGGAGGCTTGATTGAGGGCCTTGATCACGTCAGCCTCGGAAACGTGCCGCCCCTGGATATCATTGAGCCGGCTGTCATCACACTCAGCGATCACCGGCGTGAGAGTATCATCCGTGATCCCGATGCCGGGGTAGCGGCCGATCATCCAACTCATCACGCCGTTCGCGACCCGCGGCAGGTTTAAGGTGTTCGTCAAGGCGACAGGATATTCAAGGAAGCCGGCTTCCTCCACCCAGGCGAGGCCGGTCATTTCGCCGGTGCCGTTGAGCACGAAGCCCCCCGCCGGCACTTTCTTATGCCAGACGTCCTCGCGGGGAATGATGACAGTGACGCCGGTGCGCACCGGCCCTTGACCGGGAACGAGGGGACCACTGCCATGGATCAACGTTGCGTGCCCGACGCGTACGCCCGGAACATCAGTAATCGCGTTGAAAGGTCCGGGGGAGAGATCCCCCAAAGAAAGGCCCAAGCTCCGAGCCCGGACACGCGCGGATTCGGAAGCCGGTGTGAACAGCGTTTGGGCCTCCGCGCAGCCGGAGGCCCAGACGAACATCAGGAGCAACAGCGGTAGAATCAACGTTTGCCGCCGGCAACCGGGTATCCGGCTTGGAGCCAGGCGTTCATGCTCCCGCGAATATTATAAACGTTCTTGTAGCCGAGCTCGCTGAGTGTATCTGCCGCGATGTTGCTGCGCTTGCCGGATTGGCAATAGACCACGATGTGGTCTTCGGGCGCCACGCCGAGTTCACGATGACGCTGGCCGATTTGTCGGTAGTCGATGTTGAGATCGGTCCCCGGAATTGCGCCTCGGTCGTGTTCCTCCACGGTGCGGACGTCCACTAACACGAATCCCTTTTCACGCAGGCTCGGCGCCTTGTCCATAGCTGTTTTGACTTCCTGCACCGTAAGCTGCCGAACCTGGGAAGTCGATCCCGTGCCTGTCAGCACGAAGACTAGCAGTACGGCAGGAAGAATAAGCACTGAGAGCCAGCGAAGCAGCATGGTGTACCTCCTTTCAAAACGACGGCTGATCACTCAAGATATGCTACGGCGGCAGTTTCCGCCGGTCAAGTGGAAGGGGAGGAATCTGCAGGGACGAAAAGCGCAATGCTGGCCGTGTAGCTATGTAGAAAGTTACTGCCGCCGACGGGGCCGATCTCCCCCATCGCGAAGAAGCCGCCGACCGGCAGGGAACCCATTTCATCCCGAATTGCGCCGGCGTCATGGTGTGGAGTCTGGAAGAAACGATGGCCGCGCCCGTTGCAACTAAAAACCAGGGCGCCCGCCGGAGGGGTTTCGCGCTGGGCCGTGCGCTGTCCGGTCAGCAGCGCGTGGAGATCTTCGCTGGCGGCGGCGGCGTCCCGAAGCTGAAATTGCACCGTTTGACCTTCCTTCACAACGTCACCGACGGCAAAACTGCCCGTCTGCTGGTCGGCGCCGATAAGATTCCGGATCAGAAAGTCCCCGCGCTCGAAGTGGTCCTTGTGCTCATCAATAACGATGCCTAGGTGCAGCGCCCGTTCAGCTTGCTGCTGCTCTGTCGGGGAAAGGAGGCTGAATACTTCACGCAGCCGTTCAAGCGCCGGCTTGCCGCTCAGTTCCTGGACAACGTTTTGCTCGGCCTGTGTGATCATGAACCGCTCGCCGATCGGGCGGCATCCTTGAGAGACGACCGTGCGGATGCGAACTGCGCCTGTGAGCACCAGTCCGACCGCGCCCTCTTCGACCGCCTCGCCATTGAATATGAGACGGTTGCCGCCCGGTTGATGGGCGCCGCTTGCCATTCCGCCGATGGCGGGCGCGTGCGGATAGCGTTCATAAAGTTGAGCCAAGAGAGCTTCGACGGGCGTCGTGAAAGGCTCCCCGATGACGAGGAACGACGGTTGGTCCTCGGCCCCGGGCATTTGGGCCGGCCATCCTGTGGCGCTGAAGCCATTTTCTTGTTGTTCGAATCGGAGGTGAAACGGCACGAGGTTGGCACCCGGAAGATGCGCGGCCCACAAGCATAAGGCCGGCTGTCCTTCGATCTCCTGCTTGCCCTCGATGATGCTTTCGGCAGAGCAGCCGAGGAGCACCTTGGGGTGGAGGCGTTCCTGAATGATCGAGGCGAGAAAATCGGCTGAGCCGGTATGATGCGGCGAAAAAAAGACAAACGCGAGATCTACTGGTCGATCGGCGAGTTCCTTCGCGACCTCACGGCATACGCTGTCCACGGCGTCCGCCGTGATGTCCGAGCGCGATAACGCGGTATGAATTTTCATCGGTTCCATCAGATTAACGCCGATTATCACCTATATCGACGACGGTCGAAAGTGACATCTTCCATGTAGAGGGTTTCGTTTCCATTGATGCCGTCGGATTCCATATCCCGCCAGAGAGCCTGATCGTACCAATAAAAGACCGGGAAGCGCTCGATATCGTAGACCCCGTGCCCATAGTCATTGACCTTCCAAGTGAGCACCTTGCGTCCGGTGACGTAATCCACGACTCCGTCTCTGTTGAGTGAATAGGTGAAAATGACCAGGCCCGCTTCGTTGTCGTAAATCTCTTCGATCACTTGATCCTGTGGCGGTTCCGGCGGAGGTGGTGTATGCCGCGCCGCCTGTACCATGTCTGATGATGCGAGCGTTGCCGAGAGGACCAAGCATCGCACTAGCATTTGCATCATTACGACCTCCACGCGCCTGCCTAACGGGAGCCGATGTGAAGCCGGTGAGACCCATTCACTATGTAACATATTGGTGAGTCTGTGTAAATTGTACATCTTTTCCACAGGTACAGCGGTTCTTTAATGCATCGAAAGCGTTATGGTGTGTTCCCCCTGACGTTGTGGCATACTGCCCCGCCATGACGCCAGATCTTGTCCTTTACCATGCCAATTGTTCCGATGGCTTCGGTGCCGCCTGGGCGATATGGAAGAAATATCCCTCGGCGGTCTTTGTTCCAGTCGATCATGGCCAGCCGTTGCCGGTGGACCCGACCGGCAAAAATCTCCTCATCGTCGATTTTAGTTACCCTAGACCGATGTTGGAAGGAATCGCGAAGTCTGCCGCCGCGATTCAAGTGCTGGACCATCATATTACTGCACAGCAAGCCTTGGCGGGCTTGTCCTATGCCGCGTTCGATTTGAATAAAAGCGGTGCCGTGCTCGCCTGGGAGTGGGCGCACCGCACGCCGGCGCCCTGGTTGTTGGAATATGTGCAGGACAAAGATTTGTTTATCTGGAAGCTGCCGGCTAGCCGTGAAATCAATGCTGCCCTAAGTTCATATCCCTACGATTTTGCTCTCTGGGACGGCATGAAACGCGACATTCTAGAGCAGGAGGGACGCGCAATCCTACGGTATGAGCACAAGCTGGTGGAGCAGATTCTCCAGGAAATGGTCATGGTCGAGTTCGAAGGCGAAACCGTGCCCTGTGTGCAGAGCGCCATCCTCACCAGCCAAATCGGCGAGCACCTGGCTGCAACCTACGCCTTTTGTTTGATATGGCATGACCGCCACGGCCGGCGGTACTTCAGCCTGCGTTCACGTGCGGATGGCGCGGATGTCGCACGAATTGCCGTGAAATACGGCGGCGGAGGTCACCCGCATGCCGCTGGGTTTTCGGTGTCGCTGGATGGTATTGGCTGTCCGCCGGCTAACCAGTCTACTCCTGGGATTCCGATCGTTACCGCCAATCCGAAGAAGTAATTTCTCTACTTTCCGGGCACGATGCGATAGATCTCTCCGCGCCCGTGCTCGACGAAATAGAGTTCGCCCCGGCCATCTTCGCCAAAAGAGCTGATTTGGTGCTTTCCGCCGGTCGAACTGGATGTCATCTCACGTGTGACATCCTGCAGCTTGGTCGCGCGCCCCCCCTCCAGAATGAAGGTTCGGATGAATCCTTTCATGTAATCGCTATAAAAATAGGTGCCGTGCAGATCCGGCATCCGACAGCCGCGATAAACGAAGCCGCCGGTAATGGCGCCGGGCGGGGAAGTGGGGTATTCAAGGACGGGCGTCGTCAGCCCTTCGGTCGGGCATTTAACCGGAGGATTGAAGCAATGGAGACCTTCCATATACCGCCATCCATAATTTTCACCGCCATGGCTCGATGCCGGTTGGACATCCACTTCTTCCGACGTGGATTGGCCGACATCGGCGATATAGAGGTCGCCGGCGCCGCGATCGAATGAAAATCGCCAGGGATTGCGCAGGCCGTAGGCCCAAATTTCCGGAGCGGCGTTCTTTTTATTGATAAAGGGATTGGATCGAGGGATTCCGTAGGGTTTTCCTCCTTCGCGCTTGTCCACATCGATACGCAGCAATTTTCCCAATAGAGTTCCAAGGTCTTGGCCATGATCGTCCGGATCTCCGCCCGATCCTCCGTCACCTGGCCCGATATACAAAAAATGGTCTGGACCGAACGCCAGCTGACCGCCGTTGTGGTTTACGTACTTGCGATGATCGATCACCAAGAGCGGGCGTTCTGTTGAAAGATCCGCCTTGTCGGGATCATCGCTCCTGGAAAATTCTGAAATAATCAGATCGCCGGTACGGTCTGTGTAATACACGAAGAACCGGCGGTTCACGGCATATCCCGGATGAAACGCAAGGCTGAGCAAGCCTCGTTCGCCTCCGGAACGGACCCGGTCGCGAATATCCAGAAACGGCTTTGAAAGAATCTTGCCATTATGAATTACTCGAATGGTGCCGGCCTGTTCGACGACAAACATCCGGTCAAGTTCCAGGGGCGGCGCGGTCAGATGCACCGGCTGTTTCAAGCCCTCGGCCACAAGTTCCAGGTCCAGGCTGGTTCCATGCACTGACGGGACACGCGCGCACAAATCTGATGAGACAGCGTCACTGGCGAGCGAAGAGGCAGCTGATGCCATGAGCATCAGCAACATCGAGAGCGAAAATCTGATATTCAGCATGCGCATTTCTCCGATGCCGGGTAGGGCGATCAACAACATAATAGGATAGGCGTCATGGCGGAAGCGAAGCGGGATCGGTGAAAAGCTGCCGCCCAGACGCGGCCTTGTGCCCTGATGCCTTGACAGGGTCGCATACGGCTGATTAATATACAACCGGTCCCACCGTAGAATTATCGGCCCACAGACGGGCGGGAATAGCTCAGTGGTAGAGCATCGCCTTGCCAAGGCGAGGGTCGAGGGTTCAAATCCCTTTTCCCGCTCCAGTCTGTCGAATTAGTTCCTGCCGCCTACCTTTCTGTACAACTCTGCTTAGTCTGCAGGCAAACTTGCCGCTACGTTGCTCTACCGTTGAACAATATGGGTCTTTCTGATGTGAGTAACACAGAGAGCGATTCGCTAAGTGGCTCGTTGTGTAGCGAGCCAGCTCTACGACGGTTCAGCAGAAACTTTGGTTCTACAGAGGGTTTTCAGCGAAGGTCGGCGGAGGCAAGGCTGGCGGGGCCATGGTGCAGAAATGCCAGGTCCACGTCGTCAGCCGGCCATGTATGAAGGTCATCGCGTAGTCGATACAGAACGGTTTCACCATGCCCGCCCGGTACAGGTATTCCGTGTGGTTAGGGGAACTTCTTTCCACGAGGGGCGGTCCCAGTTCCAACACGAACTCCGGCGGGCTGTTTAGTGAAAACATGTAAAAACCAGGCTTGGCCATTGAAATAATGGAATACATCAGAATTAGGCCTAGAGTCGTGAAGAATAGGAATTTCATGGCAACCTCTCTAAGGAGCTCCGCCCTCGCCTTCCTATCGGCGGAATACCATCTCGACTTAAGCCCGTCTACGGAACGATCTCTCCTATTCGCTTCCGTATGTAGATATTCGGGGCAACAGAAACGGCAGAAGATAGCACCTTCGTAGGTGTGTAGCTTCGCTGGTCACCTTGCTAGGCTTGGACATCCAACCATACAAAGGAGATGAGCTATGGCACGCGCTCTGCAATCCGCCTCCCTGTCCTTTGGCCTTGTAAACATCCCTGTGAAACTCTATCCGGCCGCGCAGTCCAAATCCGTGTCATTTCATTTACTACATCAGCCGGACGGCAGCCGGATTCAGGAGCATTTGTACTGCCCGGTGGATAAGCGAGAAGTCTCGCGCGATGAAATCGTGAGGGGCTATGAGGTCACCAAAAACCAATATGTTGAGATCACGAATGAAGAATTGAAGGCCATGGAAGAGGCCGCAAACCGTAATGTCGAGATCCAGGAGTTTGTGCCACTGGATGCTATTGATCCCGTCTATTTTGAGAAGACCTACTACCTGGGTCCGGACAAAGGCGGTGAAAAGCCCTATCGACTGTTGGCGGAAGCCTTAAATCAACGGGGTCGTGGAGCGGTAGCAAAGTTTGTTATGCGGGGCAAGGAAAATCTGGTGCTTCTACGGCCGTCCGATGATGCTCATTTGGTGCTCGATGTGATGTATTACGCGGATGAAGTCCGTAACATCCAAGAGATCGAAGTGCCGCAGGCCAAAATCAAGGATGCAGAACTGAAACTTGCCCAGGCTCTGATCGACGGTCTGTCCAATGACAAGTGGCAACCGGAGAGATATCGCGATACCTACCGGGATCGAGTGTTGGACCTCATCAAGAAGAAACGAAAGGGTGAAGAGGTGGTGGCACCTCCTCCAGTTGGTGAGGGGCAAGCACAGGTGATCGATCTCATGGACGCGCTCAAGAAGAGCCTAGAACGACGGGCTCACAGCAAAGGAAAGGGGGCGGCAGCCGCCAAACGGAAGGAGGCGCATCCTCGAAAGGTCAAGCGCAGCATGGGTTCATAGACGGAGGACGAAATGCTATGATGAAGCCTCTCGAGGAGGAGGCCGATGAAGTGGATCATGGCGGTTCTAATGGTGATTGGCGTCGGCCTCAATCAAGGCCTCGCCTATGACACGTTCCTTATCCCCGAGGGTGAGCACACCGAAGCCGTTATTTTTAAGAATGATCTTCCCAATACGACGCTTATACAAAACTCCTACTTCTCGGTGCTGGTTCCGAAAGGGTGGAGCGTTTTTGTCTCGCAGGCTGATGAACAATATAAGATCAGCGTCAGCGCGTCCCCCAGCCAGAAATTGAAGAAGGATGTCCCTTACATCAGCCTGCATGTTAAAAGAACACCCTCGACCAAGTCTCTGCGGCAAAGGGAAGCGGAATTAACGAAGCAACAGCAACGGGGCGAGAAGATCTACTATGCCACCTGGCGCAGTCATCGCTGGCTGGTGTATGAACATCCCCGGCAAGTGGGAAAAGAGGATGCGAAGGGCTGGACCGCATGGACCATTGCGAATGGCCAACACATTTTGTTGGTCGCCGCCGTGCCCAACAGTCTATTGTCCTCTGTGGAAAGTCAGCTCAAAGGGATTATGCAGAGCGCGGCCTTTCCGCCCGGAACTGCTGCGGCTCGCTAGGGCTCATTGCTCCGGCAACGCATTCGGTAGCGAGCCCTTTCCTATTATATCGCGGGTTGTTATTGCGGCAGGCCGGATGTCTTGAGAGACCAGTCGCCACGCCCCCTGTTGTTTGATGTACAAGTTCATGTATCGATGTTGACCGCTGATGTCTTGCTCCTTGTGCCGACCCTTCACCGTATACCGTCCGGTCACCAGTACCGCATCACCATAGACCCGGGCCTTCGCGCCGTCGATCTCGATGGACTTGAAGGCAAAATCTCCTGACGCGATATCCGCCAGATACTGGGATTTGTTCAAAATTTCAATCTTCCAGGCGAAGGCGATTCCATCATCCGCCATCGCTCGCTCGAGAGTCGTCGTGTCCCGCCGTACGAGAGCGCCGGCCCAATCGCGGTCCAGCTTGAGCACTTCTTGCGCAGGATGCGGGGCTTTCTCCGGCGATGTGGTCGTCTCCAAGGCTGATGACGCCGGCAGGGTCTTTTTCACAATGAGAACTGCGTGGCCATCCGGCGAGAATTCCGCTTTGACCTTATCTCCAATCTTGTAGTTCTCGGCTCTCGTGTCCTTCGTAACCTTCAGCTGAATAGGGTTACCCAGGGAATCGGCTATGACGTAGATATCGCCATCGGTTTTTATCAGGTCGCCCTCTACCATGTACCGCGCTGCCGACTTCTTGATGGAGGTTACATGCAAGTCCGACGAGATTTGTGCTTCAATCCAGTCACCGATCAGCGATTTCCCATTCTCATCGACTGAAGCATCGAGGGGAGCGCTGACCCGGACTTCCTTTCCCGGCGCAGACTCAATGACATAGAAGCCTTTTTCAATTTTCAGCAGCTTGCCCTTTAGAACCACCAGTTCAGCCTTCGGCGACTCCTCAGCCGTCCGCGCCGCGCCGTAGTCCTTCCGCTCGTTCTTTGAGGTTGCGGATGCCACGGCGGCCCTGGTCATTTCTTTCCCGGCCAGCACACCGGTCCCGCCCCAGTGGCCGGGATGCAGGTGACAATAATACCGGTAGACCGAGAGTGACTGCTCCATGTCCTCCCAAAAAGCGGTCAGAATCAGTTCCTCACCTGGTTTGACGATCTGCCTAATTTTTAAGGCATCGATGGCGAACCCATGCTCGGCATCAAGTTTGTTCAGCAACCGAAATGTGATGGCTTTGGACGCCCGGAACTCCCTCACGTCGATGTCACCCCCTCCTAACCAGAACTTGACGCCTTCAATCTCGACGGCGACGAATCGGAGATCAGTCTTGCCCTGATTCGCCGCCGCCTCGGGCGTCACGCTCGGACTTGCGAGGAGGGAGGGCGCGGTGGAGGCAGCCGACATCGTCTGCGTGGGCGGGCCGGATTTGGCGCGTGTCGTCCCAGGCGCGGACTCGGCTGGGTACCAGGGGATGCCGCTGGCGAGCCCCAAGGCCATGACTACTGTCCATATCTTCATCTTGGTGATCCCCGGGTGAGATACCTATTATAGAAGCGCCGGCTTGTGACGTCGAATAGAAAGGCTTTGTATTTTGATCCTCTTCAGTCGATCTTGACAACATTTTGTTGGTATGGCCTACCAAAGAGGTAAAGATTTGTTCTACAGGTGTATCTAGGCTGGGCTATCCTCATTCATCGTCCGTGAAAGGAGCAGGTATGGCACAGCGAACTGCAGTAATGGCTTTTGTCTTTATATTATTCGCGCAGGCCCTCGCCTCAGCTGAATCCAGTTTCAGTACCCCTGCGGGCGCGCAGAGTTCGTCAAATGGGTTTAGCACGCCGGCAGGCGCCGAAACCAACGGCCCTTTTGTTTCTTCTAGTGGCTTCAGCACCCCGGCCGGCTCCGCAAGCAGCGTCGCGGTCGGCGGAGAGGTGATTAACATAGATGGGGAGACCTACGTTGTTCGGGATTCCCAAGGGCGAAATCTCCGAGTCCAGCCTGGGAAGGACGCCCGAATTGATTATACGCCCAGAGTTGGAGATAACATCGAAGCCCAGTTGAATAACGGGCGCGCAAGCTCAATTACAAGAGCTCCTTCGTCGGGGGGAGGATCGGCAAGCTCGGGAGGCGGGTCATCGGCAGGCGCGGGTGCGGCCGATGGAGGTTCCTCGGGTGGTAAGTAACGCCTATTCACAGTAGCGGGTGGAATCGCTGCCGTTCGATTCAGCTATTTCTCTGAACCCTTGGGTTTTGGTTCCGGGGTTTGCTCAGATTTGCGAGGGCCTTCGGGAGACAGGGTGACGTTAAATTGGCCGCATTCGGTCTTCTGCAAATTTTGCTTGAGGATTCTCTTTTGGTCTTCGGAATGATTGAGAGAGTCGATTTGAGCGGCCAGGATCTGTTGAGCGCCGCTGCCCCACCCCCAGTGGAGATTTTCGACGTCGGCCTCAATGAAGGTCGGGCGCCTTGTCTTTTCGTTTTGAACCATGTGCCACACGCAACCGGTGCTGGTATCGAGTAAGAAAGGGCCACCCGTGCTCCCGGCGGCTAAAAGTTGATAGCGACCGAAGGACGCGGCCCCGGCGGTCGTCTGCGGCACGCTCTCGATTTTCGGTGGGGAATCCTTCTGCGCAACTGCCGGGACTGTGCAACTGCTCCAGGCCGCAGCGAGGGCGATGAGTGCCAGAGCACGCGAGGCTCGTCGGTCTGCGATCAATAGTAATGCTCTCAAAAAGTCGACCCAGAATACTCGACCCATAGCCGGTTTTTCAAGGAAGTTTCTCACCAGTAGAGGTGCTCGAGCTGTCCCGCTTGTTCAGAATCAACACCTTCTGGCCGTCCGGCAGCAGGTCATATGGCAACCACTTGTCGAAATAACCTCGGCCCAGGCAAATAGGACATTCGGGCCTCATCGTGACCAGGCATGTGCAACAGACACGAACTAACACATCCATACGTCCCCGGCGCCGAAGACATCAACGGCGACTTGTGTATTCGGTTTGGAGCGGCGGGTATGCTATCGACCGGGGGGGCGGGAGGAAATACCCACTTTCGTAGGCAGTCGCTTACAGGCCTTGCGCCCAGTTTACTGTCATGATGAGGCGCTGCGAATCGAGCGGCTTCGCGATATAAAGATCGGCGGCGTGCTCAAAGCTCTCATCAATCGCCTGTTCGGAGCAGGGGCCGAGCACGGCGATAGGAATATCCTTGAAGTCCTCATTCTCTTTGATTTCCCTCAACAAATCGATCGCGCTCAAATGTAAATCGAGCAGAATGAGGTCGGGCCGTGGAACATCCTGAAACTCTCCTTCTCGGCGTAGCAACGCCATCGTCTCTCCGTCCTGCGCGACGCGAAGGTTGATTGGAAAATCCGCTTCCGCGATGGCCATCCCCGCGGTCCGGAGTTCGTCAAGGTTATCCTCTACAAGCCAGAGTTCGAAAGGCATCGGTGTTTGTGGCTTTAGCATCTGGTAATTCGCTCAGAACTGGTCAGAGGAATAGGACGCGAGCGAGAATTCCGGTTCGCGACGTGGACTTGGTCTTTGCCATAATCCGTTGAAGGTGCTCCTTCACGGTCTGCTCTTTTAGGGTTAATTCAAAAGCGATGGCTTTGTTCGACCATCCCTTCAACAAATGATGGACGACCTGAACTTCGCGCTCCGTGAGGCAGAATATCTCCTTGGCCAACTGGGCGGCCGCTTCCTCGCGTCGGCCGATCTGCTCAACAAGCAGCAACAATCGGGCCTGTCCAGGCTCTTTGGTGTCCGGCAGACCGAATCCGCACACAACGAGGGCACCTCGGGGGCCTTTGATGATCTTACGACTCAGCGGAGAATCCGGTTCTTTGACGGGGTCCTGCTCCAGCAGGGCCAGCGCTGTTTCGCCGAACTCTTTGATGGCCTTTGGCAGGCGCCCTCCAGGATTCTTTGCTTTGTCATGCTGGTTCAGGGTGCGTAACAGTTCCCAGGCCCGGCGATCGGCCCAGATGATCTTTATTGATGAATTGAGCATGAGGACGCCGGGGCAGGTCCGGTTCGCCGCGACGCGAGATGTATAGTCCTTCAAGGTAGTACCGCCTCGATCATCGGTGTCAAAACCCGAATAACAAAACGGCTCAATTCTGCACAACGGACAAAACCGACGTGTGCCCAAGAAAAAAGTCCGAGCGACAGCAATCTCTTTGGTAGGGGGTGCTCAAGTTTGTCGAACCATGTGGCGATAGGAAAGCAGGGTTTTGAGTACCGATGGCCAAGCAGAGGCGGAAAAGACTCAAGACGGCGGGTGGATTTGATCGGGTAGGACGAACACGTGAAAAATCTCGGAATAGCCGTCGTACTCTTACTCTTTGTGTGCGCGGGATGCGAAACGACCGGCACCGCTGCGGCCAAGGATGATGCTGCCATCGAGAAAATAAAGATCGGGGTCTCTCATAAACCGGACGTAAAGCGGTTACTGGGGGTACCTACGGTGATGTATTCAAAGCTCTTAATCCAAGGCAGAACGTTCGACGTTTGGGCGTACCGCTATTCGCGTCATATGAAAGATCCGCTGAGCCTTGTGCCCATTCTCAATTTTTATTCCACGGAAGGCCCAAGCGATGAGGCCACGGTCAATGTCTTCTTCGGGCCTCTCGACGTGGTTACCGATGTAGAGGTCACCCGCCGCAAGTAGCCGACTTCTGCCCCGCACCCAAAGCCGCCAGCCCTCTATTGCACCTACGTTAGTACATATGGGGAATATCCTTAGATTCTCCAACGACAGACAATGCCTCCCTCAGGCTGTATTTAAGGCAGTTCTGGCGGGAGGCGATGTGAGATTTTGGCGACTGCTCTTAAGGCGGCGACCGCAGAGAGTGTTGCGCGTCGGGCGTATTCTTCAAGGCCGCGGCTCTGTCCAGGTCCTTTGCCCTCTCTGTAATCGACATCAGCCTTCCCTGGTCGGTGCGAGTTTGATCGGCTATGATCCAAGAGTTGTGCGGGGAGCGGCTTGGACGTGCGAGGAGTGTCATAGTCGGTTTCGTCTCCTGTAACGCAATCCGCGATTATCTGTCCTGCCATATTCAACGACAATTTCGGCGACAATCAAAAATCTCGTATCCTTCATTGATCCAAATTCCAGTCATAGTTTCACCGATTTTCCCCTGCAGAAGTCTCGTCTTTGGGGTCAGTTAGCCGGTGGGTTTTTGGATTCATAAGTTGTAGGCGACCTACCTATAAACTCATGGACACTTCCCGCGATGAGGTGCTGAGCGAAGTTGTAGAAAATGATCGGCACCATCACACGGGGGTACGCAGCCAAAGCGATAGACGCCAGCACCAGTCCTGTCCCGTTATTGTTCATTCCCAGTCCATACATGAGAGAAACGGTCTCGGCCTGGTTTAACTCGAACAGACGACTGAGCCAATAGCCGGAGGCAAAGGCAAGGACACATAACCCTGTTGTTATGACCACGGTGACAACCAGGAAGTCGATGTCACGATCAATAATGACTTGTGGGAGCGACACCGACGCATTTGAGTAATTCAACAACAACAAATCGACGGCATTGATAAGTTTGATGTAGGGCATGGCCGGGGTCAGCCAAGTAGTCCGAACTGTCATTCGGACCAGCAACCCGAGCAAAGAGGGCAATACGACCCACAGCCCGAGGAAGCTCATTGAACCATACGCCGCAAGTCCCTGCAGCACTGCCTCATAGTCCTCTGCTGCCATCTCACCAAAAATCTGTAGCGCCACCGGGGTGACAATCGGACTAAGAACGGTTGAAAAGAGGACAAGCCCCAGGCTTAACGCCAGATTACCGTTGGAATTCTGCGCCCACGCGGTTGACGCTCCTGCAATCGGCATGGCCGCAACCAGTGCTAAGCCAATCAGGATATTTTGGGCTTCGTTCGGCTCGTACCAAAACCGCATCACGAGAGTGACTCCAAAGATATAGGCCATCGGGACCACCAAGTTGGCTGTCAGTCCGGCGACGACCACAAGTTTTTTTTGCATCACCGTTCTGAGATGCGATGGCTGTACGCCCAGCCCAGCATTGAACATCAGGATGGACAGCATGATCATCAGCAGCGATACGTGAGTCTTTTCTTTAGAGACAGCGATTGTCCCGACAGACGTATCCCGGATCCATAAGCCGAGCGTCGGATAGACGGCGGCGATGGCGTAAACGCCGATGAGGAACCAGAGCAGGTGATGGTGAACGAAGTTGGAAATCGCCAAGAATGTAGATTTGCGGTTATGCGTGGACATTGCGCTGCGTATAAATGAAGTTGTGATAAGATGCTGAAATGATTGGTGCGCCCGACAGGATTTGAACCTGTGGCCTGCGGGTTCGAAGCCCGACGCTCTATCCAGCTGAGCTACGGGCGCATGGGTCTTAGCCTAATCCTCGCTGCCGAAGGCTGTCAATTGGCGCGCGATAATCTAGCGCAAGTGAGAGTTCATGCCGCCTAGTGAAGAGAAGACAGGCTTTGCAGGTCTTCGGGTCGTGGCTTTTGAGAGCCGTCGGGCCGCTGAAATGGCGCAGCTGATCGAACGTGCCGGAGGACGACCGCTTGTTGCGCCGTCGATGCGAGAGGTGCCGCTGTTGCACAACACGGCAGTGCTCGATTTCGGCATCCGATTAATGGCCGGCGAGATCCACATGGTCATCTTTCTCACTGGCGTTGGTACGCGGTTCATGATGGAGATTCTGGAATCGCGATGGCCCAGGAACGACGTCGTGAACGCTTTGGGCAGGACGATCCTCGTGGCACGCGGGCCGAAACCGCTCGCTGCGCTCCGGGAGTTGGGTCTCAAACCGGCAGTGGCAGTGCCGGAACCTAACACCTGGAAGGACGTGCTTGATGCCGTTGATGGCCTAAAGCCATCCTTAGATGGCATGACGATCGCGGTCCAGGAGTATGGGATTTCCAATGAGGCCTTGCTCGGCGGCCTTCGCGACCGCGGGGGTAAGGTCGTCCCGGTGCCGGTCTATCGATGGGCATTGCCGGAAAACACGGAACCGCTGAAACAAGCCATTCGGGCGATTATCGATGGACAGATTGATGTCGTGTTGATCACGAATGCTGCGCAAGCAGATCACATGCTTCGCATTGCGGAGGACCTGGGTGTGGCAGCGAAGCTCAGGCGCGCCTTGAACACAACCGTAGTGGCGTCGGTGGGCCCCACCGCCGCCGAGCATCTGCGAGATTGCGGCTTGCCTGTAGACTTCGAGCCGTCTCATCCCAAAATGGGCGTCCTTGTGAAAGAGACCGGCCAGCGTGCCTCAGACCTGCTTCGTCGAAAGCAGGCGCAGACCTGAATGTCTTAAATTCGCCGGCACAAATCAGCTAGGGAATGTACTGGACGGTCTGCACAGTGATTTGGTAAATTGAGTGATTACTTACTCACCAGTACCATAATGAAACAAGTGATCACAGGCAATGGGGCGAGGACGTCTGCGCGCGAGAGGCAGGCCAGCATCATTTTCGCGGCTGCCGAGCTGTTCGCGGCCAAGGGTTTTAACGGCACGACTACTCGAGAGATTGCCAAAACGGCCGGTATCAGTGAAGCCCTGGTCTTCAAGTATTTTCCAACAAAACGGGCTTTGTATGCGGCGATCCTGGCGGAGAAGGTCCAGATTTCGCAATTGATGGACAATGTGGAAGCGGCGGCCGAGAAACGCGACGATGCCCGTGTGTTTACCTTAGTCGCACGGTTCCGCATTCATCGGGGTGCAGATCCGAGCCTCCTGAGACTCCTGCTCTTTAGCGCCTTGGAAGGCCATGAGCTCTCCGACATGTTCTTCCGCAAGCGCCACCGGGTGTTTTACGAATACCTGGCCGGTTATATTCGCCGCCGTTGTCAAGAAGGGGCGTTTCGTTGTTTAGATCCATTGCTCGCCGCGCAGGCGTTCGTCGGCATGATTGTCTACCATCGGATCCTGCATGAGATCTTTAAGGTGGCTTTGCACTGCACGCCCGAGGAAGCAGTGGCCGGTTATGTGGAGCTCTTTCTCGACGGCTTACGGGCACCTCAAAGGAACAGGCGGCCCGCTAGAAAGGCAGGATCCGTTTCTTGATAAAGAACGTCCGGGAACATCCGCTTCTCACAATCGCCATCCTCGGCGTCTTGGTTGTGCTGGTAGGAGTGGTGGTTAAGCTGCT
>DASXSU010000013.1:0-9052 GCA_036505795.1 Nitrospirales bacterium | reverse complement strand
CAACGGCGGCAACATCACACTGGGCGGCGGCACCAATCCCGGCGGCTTGGTGAACGGCTTACTGCCGGCGACCGGGGCGACCGGAAATGCTACCAATATTGCCGGCATCAGTTCGGGAGCCACCCTCAACGCCGGCGGCGGGAATATCTGGTTGATGGGCACCGGGTATGCCGGCGCGGCCGGCGCCGATGTGGGCATCACTTTGCTGTCGGGCTCCAATCTGCAGACCAGCGGCACGGGCACCATTACGCTGACCGGGAACGGCGGCGGAACCGGCGGTAATAATAATTGGGGCGTGAATCTCTTCGGCACGACGGTACAGACCTCCGGCAGTGGTGCCATCACCGTGACCGGCACGGGTGGCAGTTTGGGCGCGGGCACCGACAATTACGGCGTCATACTCCAATCAAGCAGCGTAATCCAGACCACCGGCACCGGCGACATCACCCTTTGGGGCCACGGTGGCGACACAACCAGCGGCCTTTTCAATGTCGGAATTTATGTCAGTCCCTCAAGTACCGTCCATGCACTTGGCTCGGGCATACTGTCGTTGACCGGCTTTTCGGGCAACAACGGCACGTTGGATTCGGCTGGGGGTAATCAGAATAACGGCGTGGATGTCAAAGGCTTGGTTACGGGCGGCGGCAGCCCGGTTTTCATCAATGGCACTGCTGGAAACAGCAAGGGGATTTTTAATTGGGGTATTCGGGTGTCGGGCACCGTCAGCAATATCGGCTCAGGCGCCATCACCATCGTCGCCTACGGCGGTGGAAACGCCGGCAGCGTAGGCATTAAGAATTATGGAGTTGGGGTGAGCTCGGGAACCATTTCGGCTGTTGACGGGGCCATTACCTTGACCGCCACGGGAGGTAACAGTGGGGGCGCTCTCAATAATGGTCTTCAAATGGGATCCGGCGGAGGTTTGGGCGGCACAATCAAAACTACCGGTTCCGGCAATATCGTCATTACAGGCATCGCAGGACCCGGCGGCACCGGCATCAGTTACGTGACTCCCGCCTCCAACACCGTGCGAACTACGGGCACCGGCACCATTACCCTCATCACCAACAGCATAGACCTCGGTGCAGCGAATGCCATAAACAGTGCCACCTCACTTACCTTAAGGCCTTATACCGTCGGCACCACCATAGGGGTCGGTACCGCTGCCGGCGGCGGACTCAACCTCACCGATACCATTCTTGGCTACATGAACTGGGGCAGCAGTAATTACCTGACCGTCGGCGGCAGTACCGCGGGCGCGCTCACCGTCAACACCGGCTTTAGCTTCGCCAAGCCGGTGACATTTATCTCCGGCAGCGCTTCGGATCTCACGATCGCCGCTCTGCTCACCGACTCCAGCACCGGCGCCGGCACCCCCGATACCGCGGCAGTTGTGCTTGACGCCGGCCGCAACTTCATCAATACGGTAGGCGCGGGCGCCATCAGCGCGGCTAGCGGCCGCTGGCTCATCTATTCCACGAATCCCGCTTCCGACACGCGGGGCGGGCTTGTCTATAATTTCAAGCAATACAACGCGACCTACGGCGTCACTGCAGTGCTGGGAGCAGGCAACGGGTTCCTGTACACCCTCGCGCCGACTATTACGGCCAGCCTGATCGGCACTGCGACCATGGTCTACGACGGCTCAATAACCGCAACCCTCGCCGCGGGAAATTATTCTGCCAGCGCAGCCATCGACGGGGATGCCGTGACGCTGAACGATCCGGCGTCCGGTAGCTACCTTACCAAGCACGTAGGGATAAACAAAAACGTGTCAGTCTCCGGCTTGTCGATAGCCGGCGCGACGAACGGCGCTGCAACTGTCTACGGATATCAGATGGCGAGCACGACCGCGAACGCCAACATCGGGACGATCACGGCCGGATCACTCACAGTGACGGCGCAGACCAACAGCAAGGCCTATGACGGCACGATGAGTGCGGCAGCGGTGCCATTGGTGGTCGGGTTGGTGGGCACGGACACGGTGACGGGCAAGGCGGAGACCTATGCTACCGCAAACGCAGGGGTGGGCAAGACCCTCAGTGTGTCGGCGTACACGGTGAACGACGGGAACAGCGGCAACAACTATGCAGTGAGCCTTGTGACGGACACCACCGGGGTGATCACCGCAGCAACATTGGTCGTGACTGGCGAGGGCAACGCAGGACTCCCCGGAAACGTGCAATATCTCCTATCTGGTCCGCAGAACGAGGCCGAGGCCGAACTGCTGACGGCCGGCGTGTTGCCGGAGAGAGTCTACTCCTGTCTGAATGGGCAAGAGGAACCTGTGGCCTGCAACGCGATGGCGATGTGGGGAGAAGATAGCCGACGCAGAATGACGTTCAGCCAGGAGAACGGCAAGCTCAGCCTCATCAATTCCATCTAAATCGCCTTACCTGTTTGCCGCTAAGCGCTGGGGGTCAACCCCGGAGGGTCGTCTCAGCAAAATATCTTCGGGCAAAATGGCTGGTCTCTGGACAAGCGCCGTTGAATCGACTTCACAAAGTATGTGATATTCGAGGCTGGTCCGCGATCGGAGGGGTGGCTGAGTGGCCGAAAGCGGCGGCCTTGAAAGCCGTTGAAGGTCTTGTGCCTTCCGTGGGTTCGAATCCTACCCCCTCCGCCATATCAGCTAGGCCAACCCAAGATCATTCATAGATGCATGCGCGGACCTCGCCGCGCGGCACCTTTCTGTCCCCCAAGCCAGCCCTGCTAGCTCCTTTCCCCACACAGTAGGTATCGAAAAAAATTGTGGCCGTATCGAACGAGATACACACCGCTTTTCATAATTGTTGTACTTGTCTGAAGACAACTGATTTTGCGTAGTTTTCGCTGCAGACCACCTTGATCGACCCTGGCACGTTGCTTGCTAATTCCATTGTCAAATCCACTGAGAAAGGCCCTCCGTAGAAGGAGATGAACATGGCGGAGCGAATCAAAATAATAACGATGGCGCTGATGGGAGCTGGCGGGATCTTTATATTGTATGTTTTGGATCGGACATCATCGACAGCAACGAAAATCAGTCACTTGCTGCCCGTGATCGATTGCTATACTCGGCTTGCCGCCTGGCGCATCTTTGAAATCGCCTTTCGGCTTTATTCCCTTCCGGTCTAGGATGGTCCACGATTCCTTCGCATCAGTTCTTCTAGACTGCTTTAGTCATCAACCTCTCTGGAACCGACAATGATCCCCAAACGGCGCCATTCCGGGGAAAGGGTCACCAGGTCGTCTTCCTCGAGGGCCAGTTCCAGGTCTCCTTCGAGATAGCTGACCAACATCTCATTGATCGCTGGATCAACGCGGGAGCCCACCAGCAATCGATAGCCGCGCGCAGTTTCCTCTATTTTGATCACGGCCCCGATGCGGGACGCATACTGCTCTAAACGCTCGATGTTCTTCGGCTTGGGCTCCACTTCGCCTCTACCCGAGATATTTGCTCGCCATTAGGTACTTCTACTTTGCGATGATCAGTCCGCCCAGGATGGCGCTCAACTCCTCCTCCGTATACCTCATTTTGAAGCCGCTGGCTATATCTTGCAGCAACTGAGCCGCCTTTGGACCAAGTCCCCGGATCATCTCAGCGGCGTCCCCGGTTTTCAATGCGCTTTGTACCTGTGCGTCAGTAAGCCGGCCATCCTGAATCGCTTCGCCGAGAACTTGGCCAAGTTGAGCGATTTTAATCTGCAGGTCAGGCGGTAGATCGCCTAGCTGACTCGCCGTCGCCCCTCCCCCTGCGAACGCAAGAGACATGTAGAATAGGACTCCCAGGCCCGCGATCACTCTGTTCATACCTTCCTCCCCATTGAGATGTAGGTCTCGTCGCTGCGCGAGTCTATGCCCGCTTAACCCTAAGTACAAGTATTCGTACTTAGAGCATTGTTGACGAATACCGGCGATTCCCCGCAATGGTTTTATCTACATACATTATGGAATCAAAGACATAACTGTCTCGGCGAGGCTGGCCGAATTTAGCCGTCATTGTCCGTCGGAGTCATACCCTTTCTCGTGGTCCAGAATGTGCACTAGAAGGTGCAGCGGACCAGAGATTAGGTGGACCAATGCCGGCATTACACAACACGCTCAGCGAACATGGCAAAGAAGAGCTTGATGAGCAAGGCCTTCTGATCTTCAGCAGTTCGCTGCGATTGGTCTACAGTGATCAGCAGGCCTGGAAGCTGTGTAATCTTATCACTCAGCTGGTGCAAGGCAAAGCAGCGAAGGGCATTATCCCTGCCAAAATCTTTGAGGCATGCCGCAGCATTGCTGACGTCTTATCGGAGTTCTCTATCAAAGACAGTGACCCGCCGTATGTCAAATTCGTCCTAGGCAATCGGCAACAACAAGTTCTCGTCCAGGGCATCGCCCTTCCAGATCCACTTGATCGGAGCCAATCCCGGATTCTCCTCATTCTTGAGGAAGCCGGCAGTCAATCCAAACACGTCCTCAGAACGGCCCAGAAACTTTTTCATTTGACCGAAAAGGAGGTGGTCGTGGTTCAGCATCTCCTCAAAGGGTGGACCAACAAAGAGATTGCCAACGCCATCCGGGTATCTGAACAGACCATCAAAGAACACATCAAGAACATTATGAAGAAGACAGCGACTATGACCAGGACCGGCATTGTGATCGCAATAGCCGGATATACGCAGAAGCCGTTATCCTGATGATCAGGAGAGAAACCTTGAAAGAACCCTTCAATTGGACACTTTGAGCCTCTGATGACGAATAAGCTACGGAATCAAATGTACGACTACCTCACGATTCATGCCGGTCCAAGGGGCGGTTACCGAATCGACTGTCCTATGTGTCATGCGGCACGAGCCGGTTGCATCAGGGAACTGCCGCCTCACTTCGCCCATCCCTTCGATTTTGTTTGCGCATGTGGCCACTCCTTTAAAGTGTTCATCAATGTGCGCTCACAGCGCCGAAAGCCCTGTCGGCTATCGGGCGAGTACAAATTGTTTCAACACGGACGACAAATCGAAGGGCTGTGCACCCTCTCGGACATCTCCTCGGCCGGTATGCGAGTGGAGGCAAATCACCTGACTGATGTCGAGATGGGCGCTTCACTGCGCCTCGTAGTCACATTGGATGACGCTTCCCGTTCTCGAATTCTGCTCACAGGCAGGATTCGCTGGGTCACGACGAAGCCTAAAGGAGTGACGATGGGAGTACAGTTTGAACACCTTGAACCTTACTCGCAGCAGATGTTGGGTTTCTACCTACTCTAGATACCGGTGGGCTTCCTAAATCCTAAAAATGAACTGAAGTCCCGACGAAGATGTGGCTTGCTGAATAGTCGCCCTTGATCCCTAATCCGGGCGAGAGCACGTCCTCGGCGATGTAGGATGCGCGGAGGTATTTGGCTTCCGCGAAGAGTCCTACATTGCGCGTCACCAGCCATCGAATCCCTGCGAACGCGTTGTATCCGATCTCGGAACTGGTGCCCCCGTCGTCAAATACTTTGATAAAGGCCACTACGGGCCCGCCGCCGATATAGGGCTGCAGCCGGTCACCAGGATATCGCAGGATCACATTCAGCGCCGGCGCGATCACGCGTGCATGCCCCTCGGTGATCGTCCCTCTGGCAAAGAAGAAACTCGACTGGCCGGAGAAGGTCTGGTCTTTGACTTTGGGCCTACTCAGTAAAATGTCCGCCTCTAGGCCAAGCCAGGGAACTCGTTGAAAGAAATACCCCACTTTTCCGTCGAGAGCAACTCCGGGTGACAAGCGTATATCCGTAAAGTGGGTCCCCACAGCGGAAAAACGAAAGAAACTGCCACTGCCTTCGTTATTGGTGAGATTTTGCGGAACGACCGCGCCCACGCCGGCCCCCACATACCATTCTGCCTGCGCAGGCAGCGCTAGAGAAAGCACGCTAAGCACTCCGATACTAAACGCAATCCACCGGACCATGATTACGCTGCCCATTGGAACCTCCTTTAAACAGAATTCACTTTCGCGTTACTACTCCGCGTATCAACCCCTTCAGCGGGACACACGCAGGGTACGGTAGCAGTCTTATATTTACAGTCTCCTATTTAAGGGTGAATTTCATCTTAAGACGGAGTATTTTCCAAAGGGGGAAGAGCTTAAAGATGCCGGATCATTAGGGCACTTCCTCCCCGCTTCTTTGTCAGCGTTTTTCATGGAATCGACCGAACTCTCATATCCCTGAATCCTCGATATCGACCGATAAGACTGCAGGGGTACGGCAATGTCGTGCCCTGGTCTGGCTTGGGATACTTAGTACGAGGGGGCTTCCGGTGGACAAAGGATTAGATCTGTACTGCGAAAAGACTCAGTCTTTCGCAGACCAGCGAGCTGGACACGGCATCCTCGTCATCACGCTGAGTGGGCGGATTCTGTGGACCGATGCGCGAGCTCGCTATTTGTGCCAGCAAATGCGGGTTGTGACCGAAGAGCAAGACGAAACATTGCCGCCGGCGGTCATAAAGATCGCGAAGGAAATCGCCGAATTATTGGATTTACGGAATCATCCCAAAGATTGGGAAGAATTTAATGTCAAACGCGTGATCAAAGGGCGCGAGGGGCACATCTTCGTGGCGGCCATAGGGTTGCCGGCAGGGGTGGGTCACGACACTGAAAGCACCGTTTTCTTTACCCTCGACGTGATCTCTGCTCGCAAGTCCGTCAGCCGACTGGAAGAATTTCAGCTCACTCCCAGAGAGGTGGCCGTCGTGGGGTTTCTTCTGAAGGGCTTGACCAATAAGGAAATTGCTAAGGCCATCAACGTGACGGTACAGACCACGAAAGAACACATCAAGCATATCATGGAAAAAACGCGAACCAGCACGCGCACAGGAGTTGTCATGGCCATAGCGGCTCCTGCGGAAAATGTCATCTCCAGATAACGCGGAGTGACCCTGCACTCTTTCTGATCCACGTAAAAAAATTTGAGTTGTTACAATCGCGGCATCCAGCTTTACGGCACGCGCTTCCAAACATCCTTGCTATATTAGCCTTAAAAATTTACCCTTGAACGGCGCTTTATTTTTTGCGAAGATTCCCGCGAACCTAGATCGCCATACGGCTTGCCTTGACCAGACAGGAGGCGTAGTCCATGAGAGCGATTTCGAAGGTCTCTGCGTTGATCCTGGCGGTCCTGCCTGTCGCGCTCGTCTTCTGTAGCTTTCTCCCCTCGGCACAGGCCGCCGCCGATCCAGCCCCAGGAGAAAAGATCTATAGCGCCAAGCGGTGCGCTGCGTGCCACATGATCCAAGGCAAGGGAGGAAAACTAGGCCCGCCTCTGTCCGATGTTGCGTCCAAGCGGGACGCACAGTGGTTACAGACGTTTCTGAAAAACCCCAAGGCGATAAACCCCGAAAGCAAGATGTCCCCGTTCAAGGGGACCGATGAGGAATTGGAGTCGCTCGTAGCGTACCTGCTCACCTTAAAGTGAGATGAGGGACGAACCAATTACGACGACACACGGCCGCGTCCGGCCAGCGGTAAGGCTCATGGCGGGGCTCATTGGGTGTCTTGCCATTAGCGGCCTTCTCCTAAATTGTTCCGGCGGCCGGCCGCCGGAATTCGACAGAGCCGTCGTCGATCCACCGACCATCAAAGACGCCGGCTATGTGGGATGGCAGAAGTGCCTGGAGTGCCATGCGGAGCAACATAAGAAGATGGAGCCGACGCTCCATGGCAAAATCCTCGGCACCGCAGTATCCCGCACCGAACTTCAGCGCTACGGATGCGAAGCCTGCCATGGCCCGAGCAGCAGGCATGTTGAGGATCCCACCAACCCGGCCTTTCACATACGATTCGGTACGACATCCACACACACCATCGCACAAAGAAACGCGGTCTGCCTGCAGTGTCATGCGCAGGGCCGACGCATTTTCTGGCAGGGCAGCCCGCACGAGATGCGCGATCTGGCCTGCACCTCGTGTCATTCCATCAAGGCGCCGCAAACCGTACGCGCACAATTAAAGGCTCCTTCGCAACTCCAGCTTTGTAGCGAATGCCACGCCATCAAGGCCGCGATGTTCCAGAATTGGTCCCACATGCCGGTCCGCGAGGGCAAACTTCAGTGTGCGGATTGCCACAACGTTCATGGCACGATCACCGAGAAGCTGATACCGGAGAACAGCATCAACGAGAACTGCTACCGCTGCCATATGGACAAACGGGGGCCATTCCTTTACGAGCATCCACCGGTCCGCGAGGACTGCCGGAACTGCCACGTGGCGCATGGAAGTAACAACGTCAGATTGCTGCGGATGCGCGCCCCAAGGCTTTGCCAACAATGCCATGACCAGAGCGGTCATCCTTCTACCGCCTTCCAGAACCCCGCCGACCGACGCAACATCGGAAGGGGCTGCGTAGGTTGTCACGCCAACATCCATGGGTCAAACCATCCATCCGGCTTTGTGTTTACGAGGTAAGAACCTGGCCAGACACCATGGGGTTGAGCTGAGATCGGCTGTTCTATGCGGACTTCTGCTGCCGTTAGGAGCCGCCATGTGGGCGTGGGCTGAGGCGCCAAGAACGTCGGGGCGGGGCGAGGAACAGAAAGAAAGTACGGCACAACGGGAGACATTCAATCCCAAGTCATGGACAGCGAGTCTCCCTTATAAGGTGGAGGGCGAAATAGAAGTTGGAGGCCAGACCTTGAGCGGCAACACGAATTCGCCAACCCTGAAAGAGTACCGGGACCTCGACGGCAAACCGACTATTCCGCGGCTGCGCCTGAAAACCGAGGATGAGCTCGCATCGCGGTTTCTCGAATTCGGAGGAACCAACATGACGCGGACGGATGGGTCATATTTCCTGAGGGCCGGCCGGTATAATACATTCCAGTTCGATTTTGAGTTCGACCGGCTGCCTCACACCATCGGGCTAAATCGCACGACGATTTACGGCGAAGCGGATAACGGCAGGTTCACCCTGCCGGCGGGGCCCCCGACCGCTGCGGCATTCAATGCTGTGAGCGGCACCCCTACACCAGCACAACGCAATGCCGTTGAAGGCGTTGTGAACAGCCTACTTCGCGCCACGGACCTCGGGTTTCAGACCGACACGG
>DASXSU010000012.1:0-8514 GCA_036505795.1 Nitrospirales bacterium | reverse complement strand
CTAGCCTTGGGGCTTTACGCGACCTCAGGCTTTCACGTTCTCATCGGTGTCACGTGGCTGGCATCGATTCTATTGATTAGTTTCGCCCTGAAACTGAGCGGCAAGGATGACGGCGACCTGGGTTTCAGGTACGGGAAGCGGGACATCGTGACGGCTGTTTTACTCGCCGCTCTGTTTTCGCCGATCTATCTTCTGGCTTCCTATCAGATTCCTTTTCAAGTCAATAGTGATGAAATGGTCCATCTCAGCGTCGAGCGAGACCTTGCCACCCAGCCGCGCGCTGACCCTTTTGGGCTTCTCAGTAACTATTTTTACTTTCCGGCGGGCAGTTTTGTCGTCCACGAATATCTCGCAGAACGCCTGGGCGCAATCACGCTTGAAAACGTCCGTCGCGTAAACGGGTTCCTCGGCCTCTGCATCATCTTTACCGGTTATTTATTCTTCAGGCTCTTCAATCCTCGGAAACTCGCGGTCCTCTCTACGCTCCTGTTGGGTTCCAGCCACGTGCTCATTGCGATCAGCCGGATGGCTATGCGGGAAAACACGTGTCTTGTCGTGGAATTGGCGGGTTTGACGCTGTCCGTACTCGGCGTGCGACAACGTGACACGGCGAAGTTGTTTGCCGGCGGAGCGATCATGGGCCTGGGTGTATATACCTACTTCCCTGCCCGCATCATCGCCGTGGTCTGGTTATGCTACGTAGCTCTGGTAAGTTGGCAACATCACGAGGATCGCCTCCGCATGCTCCGCAAGTTTTCAGGTTGGGCGATGCTGGGTTTTATTATCAGCGCAGGGCCCATGGCGATCGCAACCTGGCAGGCTCCCGATGCGAAATATCTGTATCCTAGCGCTGTGACGATCTTCACGGCTTCGGGGCAAGAGATTGTCCGCCAATGGGAAGGGATTACCGACACCAGACTGGCACTCCTAACGAACCTTGTGAACGGCTTAGGCACCTTTAACAACAACCGGTCCGATCATGGCAATATCTACGTCAATGCCGGATATGGCTTCGTGGATCCCTTGACCGGAATTCTTCTTTGGGCAGGGGTTATTTCTATGTGGGGCAGGGCGCGGCCCCGAGAACTTCATATGCTGGCGTTGACGGGCTTTCTTGTGATCTGGCTGACTTTGAGTCTTTTCACCACAAAGACTCCCAATTATAGCCGGCTTCTGGTGATTTTACCTTTTGTGGTGCTGCTGGCTATGCAAGGGGCAAAGTGGCTGGCCGCGTTTGCCGCGAAATACCTCACAAAATGGTTCGGCATGCCAAGAAGAAAGACCATCTATGCCTTACTGTCAGTTCTCGTTGTTGTCGTTCTCGTCTCGAACCTCAGGATCTATGGACGATATGTTGCCGAAGGATTCTACCAGCAGGAAGTGATCGGGGCAGTCGTGCGCTACGCACAAGCCCGACGACACCAGCCGAACACGCATTATTACGTAATGGACGAGGGAGTGTCCCAGTTTTGGTTTGGGCCATACGCATGGCAGAATTGGATCTCCATAGTCATGAGCCCTCAGCAGCAGATACAAGTGGTCCCGCCGACTATTCTCGACGGCAAGACGTCACCTGCGATTGAGCATCCCGCAATCCTGCTGATGTCGACCAAGCTGTGGGAGTCTTCAGAGAATCACGTGTTGCAATGGTACCCTCATGCAATTTTGACTCACCTTGACGGCGCCCTCTTGGTTGTCGCAGTAGAAATCTTTTAACGGCTCTTCACGTCATACATAGGCGCTGCCCCTTTGCTAAGACCTCGCAGATGTTTGTGGTGCTGGGGGGAGGAAGTAGACGAGAGGTATCAACGTAGCCGCCTGTCGTAGAAAACCAGCTCGGGCAGATCGAACCGTTCAGGCTGATCTCTGTTTGCATCAAAGTAGTAGAATCGTTGATCTTCTAGAAGACCATATATTTCCATCCCCGAAGACGTTACAGTAGGTCAAATATTCCAATAAATCTTGTGACCGGTCTCTCCCAAAGCACCCTCGACGCGATCGCTCAACTCTTCCAAAGGCTCGACTACTCCGCCCTGGGCGCCATATATTGTGACGAAGGCGGCGAGGCCTTTTGGGAGGAACGCAAGTGGCCGGCACAAGAGCTCGGGATTCAGCTCGCCGAAGTTCTGATGGGTCGCCTGCCGCCCAAGGGACGAAGCCTGTACGTAGGGGCCGGCGTTGCTGAGATTCCGGCCCTGATCATGGAAACGCTTGAGTTGGGCCGAGAAGTACGCGCCTTTAATTTGCGCGCCTCCGAGGTGACTGTACTGAACCGTGCCTGCCAAGGCCTGCCCTTCGTTTTTCAGGCAGAAGACGCTCGAGCGGCGCCGGACAGGGTCGATCACCTGTGCATGGTCAGTGTCCTCAACGACCCGGAGTGCTTTCCTGAACTCGGCGCCTTGTCATCGGGACGCGCAAACCCTGTCACCTTCAATCCAGATATTTTCATTACCGAGCGTGTCGCCGTGGCGGCGCTGGCTGCAGGGTGCCTGGAAAAACTAGAGCGACCGGGGCTCGTGACCACTTCGGTAGAGGAAATTCCATGGATTACGGACTGGTGCGAGCGGCAAGGGATTGTATGTGACGTGGAGGATGAGGACTATCCGACGGCCATCGTCGGCGATCCGATCTGTCTTATTCGGATAGGCGATGCTGAGGCTTCGACAAATAATCGGCCAGATTAATACTGAGAGACGAATGGTCAAGGACTGACATAATATTTCGTACGGGGGAGAGGTTGGGCTCAGCCAGGTCTACCTCCAGGTAAGGGGCGGCCAGAGGCCCATGGCGACCTTGAGTGATCAATATCCGCGGCGCCAAAAGCCAATCGCGATTGACGCTCATCACGATCCCGCTCTCGCCGGTGCTGAGTTCCACCAGACTCCCGACCGGGTAGATCCCCACGCACTGAATGAATTTCTGGACCGTGGCGAGGTCGAAGTGGCCGGCCTGGCCGCGCGCGTATAGATAGCGCAGCACCTCATACGGCGGCCGTTCTTGATGATACACCCGCTCGCTCGTCATCGCGTCATAGACATCCACAACCTGCGTGACTAAACCGAAAAAGTTCATTTTGGCGAGTGTCTTATTATGGGGATATCCCGTGCCGTCTCCTCGCTCATGATGTTCAAGCGCCGGGTGAATCGACTCTTCCGCAATGCCGGGTGTCCGGGACAGGATCTCGGCGCCCACCGATGGATGCTGCTTCACGATGTTGTATTCGTCTTTGGTGTAGTGGCCCGGCTTATTCAGAACGTCCAACGGAACGCGGACCTTTCCGATGTCGTGCAGCAAGCCGCCGATACCGAGTCGAAGCAGCGCGTCCGGCGAAAGCCCGTGATGCCGGCCGAACGCCACCGAAAGAACGCCCACATTGACCGAGTGGGAAAAAGTGTACTCATCGTGGCTCTTTAATTTGGTCAGACTCGGCAGGGTGTCGGGGTTGCGAACGAGGCTTTCCAGGATATTTTGAACAACGCCGCCCACGGCGGCCACGTTAACTTCTCGTCCCATCCGGATGTCGTGTACGGCTTCGAGCAGAATTGTCTTCGCGGCGTTGTACACCTCATTGGCCGGAGCCAATTCCTCCGCAAAGGGCACCGGCTCCGACGGAGCCGCCTCAAGCAACGGCGGCCGCGTCTCGGAAACGTGCTCAAACGCTTCAATCTTTTCGTGCTCGCCTTCCTCAGCTGACTCTTCGGTCTCGATTTCCGCGTATCTTGCGCCGCAGGCGATAATTTTTGCGATCTGGGCCTCATCCCGCAGCAGCATACGATGCCACAGGAACGGCGTCTCCATCCATGGCCTATCAAGGCTCATCAGGCGCATTCCTACACGAAGGTCTTCGACGCTGACCCGTCTGCGATGTTTCATAACGTTTCCGTTGGACAACAATAGACTCCCTCGCTTATCGGTCAAAACAAGCTCACGCTTGACCTGGTCAACTCGTTGGACGCCTGCGGCGTAGCGACGTCAGCGGATTCATAACTTGTCAGGTTTTTCTAGGAGACTGCGGCGGGTGGGGCACAGCGAGTCAGTCGGGGGCAGTGGCGGTCATCAGGGAAGCGACTGTGACGTAAGCCTCGACCCGTTCGGCCTCAACGCGCGTTCGCGACACTGCGCTTTGCTTGATACATTTCGTTATCCGCTTCCCGAATCAAGCTGTCCGTGCTGATCGGGTCGGTCGGATCGAAAATTGCCAGGCCCAGGCTGATTCCGACCGGCTCCAGTATCTCCGGCAGCTGAAGTTTATTGACCGCATTGTTCAGCCGAACCAGACATTGAAGGCCTCCCTCGCGAGGACATTCCGGCAGGATGGCGGCAAACTCATCCCCGCCTAGTCGAAAGACCATATCGACATTTCGAAGCGTCTGGATCATCACGCTTCCGACTGCCGTAAGAACCCGGTCTCCCGTCTGATGGCCGTACTGATCGTTGATCGCTTTGAATCGGTTGACATCGCCCATCACGAGACAAAACGCTTTGCCGGCGCGATCGGCCTTCGCCATCTCATAAGGCAGGGCTTCTTCAAAGGAGCGGCGATTCTTTAAGCCGGTCAAGCCATCGGTCCTGTTCTCGGCAGCCAACGCGCGATTCAAGTCCACGATGCGAGAGGCGGCCTTGATGCGCGCTTCTAGTTCGCGGGGATGCACGGGTTTGACAAGGTATTCATCGGCGCCGCAATCCAACGCATCGACCTTGTCGTCCAGCGCGTCCCGGGCGGTCATCAGGATGACATAGCAGAATTTCTGAACAGCCTTCACATTGCGACAGAGATCGAGGCCGCTCATATTCGGCATCATCCAGTCGGACAGAAGTATGTCGGGAGGGTCGGCCTGGTACTGATTCCATGCATCCACGCCGTCCACAGCAAGCCGTAGTTGGCCCATCCTGCTCAACAGCTTGGTCAGGATCAGCCGTAAATTCGAGTCGTCCTCGGCCACGAGGATCTTCAACTCGGCTCCGAGCCGAGGCTCGGGAGTCACGGGCTGTTCATCAATGGGAGTCATGACGACACTTGGTTGTTTGAAGGAAGAAACGCGACACGTGTAGGGGGCAGGACCGCCAATAACTGCTGCACGGTAAATGGCTTGGGTAATACCTGCGGCGCGCAGAGATACTGGTCTTCGGTCAGCCGTCGGCAGACCTCCCCGTCATGGCCTGAGACGATCAAGACCGCCGGCCGCGGCGCTTGCACATGGGCCGTCATCCACTCATCGATGACCTGTAAAAAGTTCCATCCGGTCCGAAGCTGAGCATGGGGGTTGGAAGGAAGACCGATGTCCAAGGTAATGAGGGCAGGCGTTTCGACGGCGAGGGCCGCCAACGCCGCATCGGCGGTCTCCGCTCCCAACGTACGATAGCCCTGGCTTGCCAGGACCGTTTCCAAAAAGCCCCGGATGGCCTGGTCATCTTCCACAATGAGCGCCAACGGCTGGGGTCCGTCCGGTGTGCCGGAGGCGTCCAGCCGACCGTCGGCTAGCGGGGATTCCACAAAGAGTGGAATCGTGAGCGTCAGACGGGTTCCCTTACCCTCGCCCTCGCTGTGCAGCGTGAGGGTTCCGCCCATGAGCTCGATAAGCTGGCGGGATATGGACAAGCCTAACCCGGTGCCCCCAAACTTGCGCGTGCTGCTGCCATCGGCCTGTACAAACGCATGAAAAAGTTTTGCTTGCTTCGTGGGCGCCACGCCGACGCCGCTGTCCTCTACGATGACCGTGGCATAGCCTTTCTCGGGTCGCGCTTCGGCACACACCCTCACGTCGCCCTTGATGGTAAACTTAATGGCATTCCCAACAAGATTCAGAAGGATTTGTTGTAGACGCGCCTCATCACCCCTGACTTTGAGGTCCGTTCCACCCTGGATCTCGAACATCAACGTCAGATTTTTTTGTGTGGCGAGCCCGCAGGTGCGCAGTTTTACCGCTTCGAACAGCGCTTCGAGGCCGACCGGTTCCAGTGCGGCCTGCAGCTTGCCGGACTGAATCTTTTCAAGGTCCAGAAGATTCTCAATGACGCTCAGCAGATGTTGCGAGCTGATAAAAGCCTTTCGCACGAACTCCAGTTCCTCTTCTCGGGAATCGCAGAGGCCGTTTTGTATCATGCTGAGGCTTCCGAGGATGGCGTTGAGGGGAGTCCGCAGCTCGTGCGACGTAATGGCGAGAAACTCACTCTTTAATCTGTTCGCCTCTTCCACCACTTGGCCTGCGATGTCGCGACTCGGGACGGCGTTGGGTGTGTGCCTATGTTCTTCGAGGCTCATTCGTGTCTCTTAGCTTGTCGCATTGGTGGCACGCCGAGCACAGGCTTCCACTTTTGCAACGAAATCTTGAGGATCGCTGATAGGCTTGGCGACATAGGCATCAGCGCCGCTCTCGCGCAACAGCCGTTCTGCGTCTCCCTTCATGGCATGCGCGGTCGCCAGAAGGATTGGAACCGCAGCGCTGCCATCCCCGGCTTTCAGCAATCGCGTGAATTCAACCCCGTCGATCGGCCGACCCTCGAACACCGTATTAGAAAGCGACACATCCATGACCACCACATCGATGTGAGTGGTACGGATCAAGGTGAACACTGTCTCCACGGTTTCAAGGACGGTGACATGGTGACCGCCGATGCGGGTAAGAATCTTACTCATGACGAGCGCGTTCATCGGATCGTCTTCGACGATTATAATCTGCATGGCGATCCTACGACGCGCTGTTTCATAGGCATTTCACAACATGGGCCTTCGACGGTATAAGATAGTCTTACTATCGGACAAATTTTGTCAAAACTTGAGCGGATTCGCGCCTTAAGAGCCCGTCGCTGCCCTGCGCCGCGCGCTTGATGTAAAGGCGCTTTCTAGAGGCTCTCGCGCCTCCCAGTGCTCCATAGGCCTGCCGCGGGCACGGGAGAACGTCAGAGCCTATCGAGTGGTCTGCGAGAGGCTCAAGGGGCATCTACCAGGGAAGGGATGTCTTTTCGGAGGTCGCAGGTCACCCTCACCCTCATGGCCCCTTCGACTCGCTCCAATTGTGCTAACAGAGGCGCCAGCCGCGAGCTGTCGGCATCTGCAACCGCGCTCAAGCAAGCCTCATCATAAGACCGGTCGCCGGAGGCGCCGAGAATGCGTGCGGCAGTAGGCTTTCGCTTTTGGATCTGCGCCGAGACCATAATAGAGCGCCTGGCGCTCGGCAAATATCCCGGTCCAGGGGTCCGCTCCCAGACGTTTGGATTCCAGAACCGCTCAAACTCCCGGCGCAAGGCCATAAGAAGTTCTTCGAGCTCGGATTCGGACAGTCCCGATTTGAGCGCGGCATCCAGAACCGGGCCCTCCGCACGCGGCATGAGAATCATTTCTCGGCCGTCATCCCCGGTTCTGATCAGGTCCACTTGGAGGACAGCCTGCTCATGCGGGACCCGCTCCAGGGTAATCCAGAGGCTTAAGGGAAGGCCCTCGAATGCCATGCCCGGCAGAGTCAGCGTCTGCATGAATCGGTGACCTATGTCGAGAACGACATCGCCGCCATTGGCGATCCAGACCCAATCCTGTCCTTCCCATTCTTTGAGTCGAGAGTAGATCGCTACCTGCCGCCCATCGGGAGCCTGGAGGTGAAGAAATACGCGACGGCGACCTTCCATTGCTCGCACAAACGCGGAACGAATCTCAGACTGCGGCAGACGAAGAACCAGCGCGCCGCCCTGCTCCACAGCAGTCCCACCCAATTGCTCAATCTCCTGACGGACCCGCTCCACCGTCTCTCCATCAAATCGCAGGAGGATCTGCAGCGCGCCGGTGTTCGATGCTCCCTCCGGGTCCACTTCCGCCACCAAGCCTTCTTTAAAAAGATCGTCGGCGAGCCGTGTGCCGAGCCGGACTCGGTCATGATCCTCGCCGTCCTTGGCAAACCCGCGGGACCAGAGGCGTGCGGTCTCAACCTTCCGGAGAGCGCGCTCATACCGCCGCTCACCGTCGGCGTACCGCGGATTTTTTTTCAAATCCGCTTCAAACCCGGCCAGCGCCTCATCAATATTGCCTCGCCCGGTGGCAGCCAGATCGCGATACAGCGCTTCCGCGGCGTCGCGGGAAGGAGGATACGGATGGGCCGGAGAGGCCGCTTGCCATCCTGAATCCCGCTGAAGGAAAGCTAGAACCCTGGTCGCGAGCTGCTTCTCAAGAACCAAGACCTCATCCAACCGGCCCTCAACAGACGTGGCCCCAAGAACGGTCCCGCGCTCGACATCCAAAAGATGCGCATCCAACCTGAGAATGTCGCCGACGCGCGTGGCACTTCCCAAGAGCATCAGGGTTGCGCCTGTCAACCGTCCGATTCGGACCGCGCTCTTTTCCTCGACCCGGCCCCCGGCCTGCAAGGACTGCTCCCGCATGACGTCGTCAAGCCGTTCCCTCTGCACTACTTTTACGCCCGGCGCCTGGCTAAGGTCCGTAATCAACATGTCCGCGAGGCCTCTACGCATCCAGGCGAATTCCGGGAGGTGGATGCGGTCCTCAAAGTTCAGCACCGACACCAC
>DASXSU010000011.1:0-9529 GCA_036505795.1 Nitrospirales bacterium | reverse complement strand
TTCTAGCCAGCCTCGCCTACGCCGCGATCACCGGTGATCCCATTCGGGGGCGAGTCGTCTTTCAGCAATCGTGTTTTCTCTGCCATGGTATGGATGCGAAGGGCACCGGCTACCTGGCCGACTCGCTGCCGGTGCAGCCTGCCAATTTAACGAGCTGCCGGATCGTGTCCGAGGACCCTGTCGAGATGATCGAAGGCGTCGTCCGGCATGGCGGCGCGTGGGGGGGGCTGTCGCCGGCGATGCCTGCCTGGGAAGGCACACTATCAGACCAGCAGATTGCGGACGTGGCCAGTTACGTGAAGACGTTGTGTGCCGATCCGAATTGGGTTCCCAGCGAATTAAATTTGCCGCGGGCATTGGTCACGGGGAAAGCGTTTCCCGAACAGGAAGCCATTCTGGGGGGACGGTTCGGCCGAAATAGCCGTAACGTGACAGAACTGTTTTCGGAGCTTGAGTATCGTGTTAATGGCCGCACTGGAATCGAAGTGACACCGCGATATCAGTGGATGAGTGGGACAGGAGGCAGCGAATCGGGCCTTGGAGACACCTCGATATCGGTCCGTCATGTGGTCGCCTGGGATCCTATCCAATTGTGGTTGGCGACCATCGGTGTAGAGCTCAGCCTGCCGACCGGCAGTAAGAGCCGGGGACTGGGAGCCGGCGAAGTGATCTGGGAGCCGTTTTTGCGAGGCGGGTGGGATTGGCATCAAGTTGTCCTCCAGACTTCGCTGGCCTTGGTTCTACCGACGGAGACTTCCAATACGAGCGCTGCGTTTGCCTATGATATCGCGATCGGTCGCTATTTTCAGCCTGATCCACGCCTGCAGATCACCCCGATGGTTGAATTCAACAGCGAGACTCGCATGACAGGAGGGGCGAAGGGCGACACCATGAGTGCTGTCGCGCCGGAAATTCGCGTGAAATGGCTGCAGTGGAGCGCAGCGGTCGGCGTGCAGGTGCCGATAACCGGACTCCGCAACTTCGATGTCCGCCCACTGTTTGATATTGTCTACGAGTACATGTTCTAGCTGTCATTCCTTACGTGATGGTCTGACGTGAAATTGTTTACTCTCAGTCACCCTCCTTGGATCACACAGACCGTTGTCGGCATTGTGCTTGCCACGTTTCTCTCGGACTTTAGTCATGAGATGGCTACTGCCGTTTTGCCACTTTACCTGACGTCGTTGGGATTCGGGCCGGCGGCGCTCGGTGTGATCGAAGGTGTTGCGGATTTCGTGGTGAGTCTCTCGAAGCTCGGCGGAGGCGTCCTCGGCCATCATGTTGCGCAGAAGCGACCGTGGGCGTCGCTGGGGTATCTAATCACGGCCCTGGCCACGTGGGCCATGGCCTTTATGAACAGCGTCATCGGGCTCTTGACGCTGCGAAGCATCGCTTGGATGGGGCGAGGGTTTCGAGGACCCCTTCGCGACTATCTCCTCGCCGATGCGGTCACGTCCAGTCACTACGGCCGGGCTTACGGACTTGAGCGTGCGGGTGACATGCTGGGCGCGGTGGCCGGGCCGCTCGCCGCGGCGCTTCTTGTCTGGGGGCAGGTCGACCTCCGAACGGTCATTCTCTGCACCATTATCCCCGGCCTGTTTGCGGCCGGCTCAATGTTTTTTCTAACGCGCGAGCGGTCAACAACAGTGGTGGCAGTCGGTGGAACCTTTCCGGCCGCGTCAAAGAAGGTCTTTCCGACAGCCTTCTGGCTGTTCCTTGTCGGCGTCCTCTTGTTCGGCCTCGGCGACTTCTCCCGCACATTCTTGATATGGCTCGCTGCGAACGCGCTTGGGCAGCCGGCAAATCTTGGGGCGGAGACCATTTCGGTGGCTCTTTTATTGTACACGCTGCACAACCTGACCAGCGCCGCGGGGGCATACCCCATCGGCCTTTGGGGCGATCGCCGCGCGAAGCTGCCAATACTGGTATGGGGCTACGGTCTTGGTGTTGGCACGAATGTGCTCCTCATATTCTTTAGCAGGTCGCTCTCCTGGTTGGTCCTCGTGGTACTGCTTTCGGGCATCTATATTGCCGCGGAAGAAACTCTCGAGAAGGCAGTGGCGGCGGAGATGCTGCCGAGAGAATTGCGAAGTCTGGGCTTCGGGTACCTCGCCTGCGCGAATGCCGTGGGGGACATGACCTCGAGCCTGTACGTCGGATATTTTCTTGAAGCTCAGAAGCCGGACTGGGCTTTTGGGATAGCCTCCGCGACAGGCGCAGCGGGCATACTGTGGATTGTGGTAGCGTTGAAAATGGGGAGAATGCGGGCGACGGAAAAAGCCGGATAACGCATGGAGAGATGAGACTTAGGAGGGGTCGACCTCTTTTGGGAGGGCATTCTTGATTTTTCAGAGGCAAGTGGTCATTTTCTAGCGTTCGAGAACAAAACATGGGGGGTAGATCATGCGTACCATCCGGACAGCACTCGTCCTGTTCATTTTCAGCATGACGCTACTGCCCATAACCGGGGCCGCAGATACGGACACAACCGAGACTGGTCGCCTCCTCGCGATCCTGCTCGATTCCGGCCGTGCGACTATCGCGGCCAACCAGACGCTCATCAATGATCCCGATAAGAGCGACAAAGGCTTTACTCCGGAGGTCTTTGAGAAGCAGTTGGTTGCGATCTTCAAGGAAAGGGCAGGGATTGATCTCAGCCGGCTGGAAGAACGGCAATTACCAAAAGATGCGAAAGCTCTGCTCACCAGGCTTCTGGAGGAGAGCAAAAAGACAGTGGCCAGTTACCAGCCTGCGATCAATATTCAGGGCATCAAATACAAAGGGCTGATCCCGGCGACGTTCGGCACCGAAACCGCGTCAAGGTTTCAAGCGTGGTCCGGCATCTATATGAAGCAAGTCGCGCCGGACGTGTTTCTCAGGAATCCCAAAAATAAAGCGGATGAGTTCGAGGCACAGGCATTATCTAAGTTTGCAAGTCCCGAGTACCCGCGTAGCGGAGAAAATATTATCAGTGCCACTGTTGAAAACGGAACCACGGTCAGGGTTTTGCTGCCACTCTTTTATTCAAAGCAATGCCTTGGCTGCCACGGCGAGCCGAAGGGTCAGCGCGATATTTCCGGCTATCCCAAGGAGGGCGGCAAAGAGGGCGATTTAGGCGGAGCGATAAGTGTGAAGATCAGTCAGAATTGAACCAAACGAGAAATTCCTTCGGCTCTGAAAGCTGCTGACTGTTCTGTGTGACCTCTCTACAACGGCTCCCCTCTGCCTTTCACCGGACCTTGGTTCACGGATCTCAGGAGTCATGATGGCCAGATCACCAATGGAGCCGCGAACGAATGCTCACCGGACAGCAATGCTGTTCGATCTGGATGGCACGCTGGTCGATAACGTCTATGAGCATGTGCTGGCATGGCGGGAAGCCTTCGAGAAGGCCGGAATCGAGCTGGCCGTCTGGCGCATTCACAGGCAAATCGGCATGAGCGGAGGGCTGTTCGTGCATGCGCTGATGCGAGAGACCGGCCGCCGGGTGAGCGCTGAGAAGGCGCGGCGCATCCAAGGGTATCATAAGACAGCCTATAAGCGTCTCGTTCACCAGGTCAGGCCTTTGCGCGGCGCGCAGAAATTGCTCGCATATCTCGCTCGCATGAAAGTTCCACATGCCATAGCTACAAGCGGCTACATGGAGACCGCTCAACATACGCTGAAAATTCTCGGTGTAGGCCCCAAGGTGCCTATCGTCACTCGCGATCAAGTGCAACATGCCAAGCCGGATCCGGACCTCTTTCTGGCCGCGGCGGAGCGCCTCAGCTGTCCGATTACGAACTGTATCGTGGTCGGGGATAGTGTGTGGGATTTGCTCGCGGCACAAAGGGCTCGGGCGCTCGGGGTTGGTGTGCTATCGGGTGGCTACGGAGAGGACGAACTGGTCCGTGCCGGGGCGTACCGTGTCTACCAGGACCCTGCCGACTTGATGAAGCACTTGGATGAAATCGGTGTGCGCGCAGTCCAATGAGCGTCTATTGGAATTGCCGCATGACGCCGATGGCAAATATTTGGGATTCGTAATTGCCACGGAAATCGCCAAACCTGATCGTGGCGCGGCTGAACTTGAATTCGCCAAAGAGCGCCCATTTGGGAGTGAACAGTATCCGGGCGCCGGCGACGAGCTGGAACCCAGGAGTCACATGGGTATCAGAATGTCCACCCTGTGAGCTGTTGGCAAGGAACAAAGCGTATCCCATGCCGCCGTAGGGTTGAAAGATGTCGCCCATGGTCGGTGACCGAATGATGATATCCAGAGCCCAGGTCGTAAGCCTAAGATTGGTAGTAGGCAGGTTATCGGCAAACACTCGCCCTGTGGTCGTCCCTCCGAAAATCGTCTGTTGCTTCACATCTGGCTTCCGCGTAAACAGATCAGTTTCGATCCCCAACCAAGGCCGCGCGTTAAAGAAATAGCCGGCCTTTACGCCTCCAACGAGACCACTCTTGAGTTCGAGGTCATTGATGCGGGCGTTAGACACGCCACCGCCTATGGTTGGACTGGATAAGGTGGTGTTGGAGAAGGCGCCCGGATTGGTAATCCCACCATACGCGCCGACATACCACTCCGCCTGGATCCTGGGTGCCAGAAAGACAATTAGGACAACACTGCCCGTCAACGACAATATCAGGAGCCGGAGAATTGGAAATCGTCGCTGTGCAGCCACCACCTAATCCGCTATTGAGGATCACTCCACCGGGCAGTATTGATAGCTGACGCGCGGGGTCGTGTCAATCCTGGATGCCCACCATTCCTTCGAAAGGTATTCCCTTCTTTGTAGTTAAACCCCGTGTAAGGCGCGGGCTTATACGCTGGGGTTGGCTGATATGAATGTCAGGATGACGTCATCAAAAGCACAACGATTAAATCTACTGAGAGGTGAATGTCACTGGGGGGTTTGTACTAAGCCGAGGGAAAGAGGCGGTTGCGAAGATTATCCCGTAATGCGAAAAAAACAGAAGTGACACTGAGTTGTGAACGCTGACCGGGAGAGCTTATTCAGCTTTCGGCACAGCAGGAGTTAGAGTCTCTTTCTGCATCGACTCTTTCAGCCCTTGAATGGCCCTGGTGACGTCCCCCTCGGTGGATCCGAACCGGTCCGCCATCACCTTAATGGCCTGATTGATCGCTTTTGTCATCTTGGAGATCTGCTCTTCGGGTATCATAAAAACTCCTCCTTGTTAGCGGCCTGCCATCTTCGCTCGGTCAAGCGTCGGAGCAGGTGACCAGTATTTATGGACCTGTCGTTTTGAAAACCAAATTTCCGATGTCTTGGCGGTGCCGGATTGCTTTGCCTCCGTGACCAGCCGGCTCACCTCTCCTTTCAGAATTCCGATATCCGTGAGGCAATTAGCGAGATCGTATTCTGATACGCAGATGTGCGGCCGTCTCGTCCCGAGTTGGAGGAGATGCACCAGGAAGCTCTTGGTGACGTCGATTTCTTTAGAAAGCCCAATGATGCTTAACAGACCCTTCTTCATCTGGACACCTCTGCAAATAAGACGTTGGATAAGCGTTCAGAGCAGCGAAGGCTAAGGAATCAATCGCGCGAGCTATAGACGGAGTGGCGCGAGGAACAAGATAGTCAACGAGGCTCAGCCATATAATAGCACATTTGCGACGCTCTCGATAACTATTTCGGCGAACGGGTCGACAAATCTAAGGTCAATTCCGTCCCGCCGCGGTCGGATTGTCTGATTGCCCTGTTTTTTCAATGAACGCGGAACGACCGGAAGTATCCCCATGAGTTCTCGCGAGGGATCTCGTCCAAAACCTTACAGAAGAGGCTTAACACAAATGTTACACGCCCTTGAACCGCCGGGAATAAGCCTACGGTAACCTCCGGCATAGGCACCTGAATACGGAGGCCTCGTGGAAACTATTCTAGTGATTGAGGACGACCGCGACATTTCCAGGCTTCTCAGCACGGCCCTCGCCATGGAGCATTACCTGCCTGCCGTCGCGTACGATGGCCAGTCCGGTCTTCGCGAAGCGAAACGTCTGCTCCCCTCCCTGATTCTTCTGGATCTTATGCTGCCGATGCTGGACGGATGGGAAGTGTGCCGCCGGCTGCGGGCTGACATCCCAACCCGCCACATTCCGATCATCATGGTGTCGGCACGAGCCGAAGAGGAAGACCGGGTCCAGGGCCTGGATCTCGGCGCGGACGATTATATTGCGAAGCCATTTAGTACACGAGAGCTGATGGCCAGAATCCGCGGAGTATTTAGACGCCAGCAATGCAGATCGCAGCAAAACTTAAGCCTATTGCGCGTAGGGGATCTTGAAATTGATCCCGACCGCTATACAGTCACGATGTCGCAAAACCCGGTGCGCCTGACAATGATGGAATTCATTCTTCTCCAGCGGTTGGCGCAGGAGCCCGGCCGGGTCTTCTCTCGCGACCAGTTGCTGACCTTTCTTTGGGGGGAAGATTGTTTCGTGCTCGAGCACAATCTGGACGTCCATATTCATTCGATTCGCAAAAAGATCGAGGCGGATCCTGCGCGGCCGCGCTATATCCAGACTCTTAGAGGCCTAGGGTACACGCTGAGGTATTCCACGGAAAGGGACGCTTAAGAATGCTTTCAACAGCCTCCAGTCTAAGCGCGCAACCGGAGTCGACCGCCGGATTTCCGATAGAGGTTTCGGATGTGGACTTCACAAGGTATTCGATCAAAGGAATGAAGCTCGTTTTGGGACTCCTGATTTTGACGATTCTCGTGGCACTTTTGTGCGGAGTTATCAAAGCTTTTCTCGACCTGCGGTCCTTTTTTCATACTCCCGTGGAACAAGTTCTTCGGCAGGTCATTGTTGCCTCTCTGCTGCTTCTTGCCGTGGTCGAGGTGTTTAAAACCACCCTCACCTATCTCACCGAAGGCCGTGTCAAAGTCACATTCATTGTAGACACCATCCTTGTCGTTATGCTCACCGATGTCATTTCGCAATGGTTTGCGGGCGGCGACCTGATGCGCCTGGCGGCCCTGGGTGGAATTCTTCTCGTTCTTGGAATGATGCGAATTCTGGCTGTGCGGTGGTCGCCGGCCAGAGCGGACTGTCTCTGATGTCAGGTTACTGCGATATAGAGCAGCCCAAAGGAGGATCTTATGGATGCTTTGCAGCGCGCAGACTGGTTAGTTCTTGATGTTATCCAATCTAGAGCTGTCCCGTTGACCTTTGCGGAGATTATCGACAGGATTCCTGAACTAAGTTGGAATCAGGTCTTTCTCGCGGTCGATGCCTTGAGCCGCCGTGGAGAGATCATCCTCAGCCGTCGGGGGTTTGAGTATCAGGCTATGGCTGCCGGGGACCTTTCGCTCCGATAAACAACAATGGCGGAGTGCCCCAAAAATCATTGGCGAGCTCGATTCTAAGAAGCGGCCTCTGACATTGAAGACGTTGTACGGAGCACCTAGTCGGGGAGTGAAGGGTTTATCACCCAGGCTAGCGTGGTGAGAGCAAGTCAAGGCCGGTTAAAGCTGACAGAATCGCTGTGCGGGTGGTAGTCTTTGTTTTTTGCATGATGTGTTTGAGGTGCTCTTTTGCAGTCTGCGCAGCAATATTCAGCTCGTTCGCGATCTCCTTATTGGTCGATCCTTTCAGAAGCTTCTCGACCACCATAGCCTCCCGGCGGGTGAGGTTGAATTGGGTCATCCTTTGCTGAAGCGGTGGTTTGGCGCGAACGCCGATGTGGTCAAGCGTCAACAAGATCCCCGGCTCTTCATCGACCAGACCAGCCAGCAGCCCGATTCCACAGACGAAAATCTGGCACCCTCGACCTCTGATGACGCGTTTGACCGCAAACTCCTCCCAGTCCTTGGAGTGATTTCGTAGCGGCACCAGATCTTTGATCTCCTCACATACTTTCACCAGTGCCACCGATAGCGTGTCCGTGTCGTCCTGTCCTTTCCCGTGCTGGATCTCCCCGCAAAGCTTGTGGGCCCGGCTGTCGCAGAACAACGTGCGCAATGAGGCAGTCAGCAAGAGAGTTCCATGTCCTTCTCGCGTTTCTATCAAGTTCAGCGCGTGCTCGGAGTAGACATCGAAGGAGCCCCTCACATGTACCCTCCCTTGGAATATGTTACGCTAGAATTCATCGATCGAAACCGGATGGAGAAGGTCTCGCACGGAGACCACTCCGACGATCTCGCCTGACCTCATCACAGCCAGATGTCGCGTTCCATGGCGTTCCATCAAGTCGGCCGCGTCGGTCAGCGGACTGCGCTCCTCAACGGTTATGACTGGAGAGCTCATAATATCTTCCACCGAGATCAAGCTCGGCGTACGTTCTGCGCCCACGACCTCGCGAACAATATCCGGTTCTGTGACAATTCCGACGATGCGGTGATCCATCCGAACAAAAACGCTACCGATCTTTCGCTCCCGCATCTTCTTTGCGGCCTCGATGATCGATGAGCCATACGGTACCGTCACGAGGTCCCGCTTCATAATCTCTTTGATGGTCACCATACCGTTTCTCCTTCTTTGCCTGGTCCTATGTCTCTCCACTCCCCGGTTGTTATTTTCGCGCTTGAGTGTGCGCGTCATGCGCTACATCAATCTCAAGCGGCCTTTACAGCGGAGTAAACTTGAAACAGAAAACTCTAAAATTTCTTCACGGTGTGTGGAGGGAACTAAATGTGGACAGACACATTGCCGGATAAGACAAAACGGCCGGTGTTACTCGATCTTAATCTTCGTCAGGTCTATTCCTGGCCGTGCAGGGACACGTTTGAGCTTCATCTTTTCCAAGGCGGTCACAACCGCGTCTGCAACGATAAGGTTACGGTACCACTTGTAGTTGGCCGGCACGACATACCACGGCGCGTATTGGGTACTGGTAGCTGCAATGGCTGATTCATGCGCTGCCTGGTATTTCGACCACAGCTTGCGCTCCTCCAGATCGCCAAGGTTGAACTTCCATTGCTTCTCGGGGTCACGGAGCCGCGCTTCGAGCCGCTTCCGCTGCTCGTCTTTTGAGATGTGCAAAAAGATTTTCACCACAGTGGTGCCGCTCTGCGCCAAGAGCTTTTCAAAGTTATTGATGTGCACGAAGCGTTGCTGCGCCACCTTGTCGGTGATCTGCCCATGCACCCGCGTCACCAGAACATCCTCATAATGCGAGCGGTTGAAGATCCCGATATGTCCTTTGGGCGGGACTTCACGATGCACGCGCCACAAAAAATCATGGGCAAGCTCGGGCGCGGTAGGAACCTTAAAGGATGCGACCCGGCAACCCTGCGGGTTTAGACCGCTCATCACATGCTTGATGGTTCCATCCTTACCGCCCGTATCCATGGCTTGCAAGACGATGAGGAATGTTTGAGTCGAGGCGGCATAGAGCCTCTCCTGAAGCTTCCTGAGACGTTGCAGGAGCGGTTTGGTATCCTCCTCGGCCTCCGCTTTGCCTTTGTCGTTCGAGCGATAATCCCCCGTGTCGTCGGGATCGATCTCGGCCAGCTTAAACTTTGATTCTGGAGGGATCCGGTATTGTTTCATGTGCGCGAGGCCGATTTCAGTCTCAGCACA
>DASXSU010000010.1:0-4358 GCA_036505795.1 Nitrospirales bacterium | reverse complement strand
GGGAAGTGACTTGCCCGGCGCGGTATTTACCGGAGGCTTCGTCAATAAACTTCCGGAGAAGCGTGCGCTATGGACTGGGATGTCTCTTCACCCCTTTGCGTTTCCGTTTTGCGCGTTGGGGGCTGGCTCGTCCGATCGCTTAACGAACGTCCGACGCTAACCTGCAGCGTTGACAGGAGAAAGAAAGGGGGTTCCTCTGATTATCACCGGACGACATAGTGCCCGCGGATCCAGACTCTCTGACCGTAACGGTTTGTCCCCCAGTGTCCCGGCCTCCAGACGTAATAGGTCCGCCCGACGTAATAACCAGGACCACGAGTATAATATGGCCGATCGCCCACGGCCACCGTTACGCCGCCCGGGTAGCCTCCGTAATATGGACCGCCACGTCCGTAATATGGACCGCCACCTCCGTAATATGGACCGCCCCCGTATCCAGCTCCGTAATAACCGCCGTAATAGTCGGCGCACCCGCCTGCACCAAACGCGACAGAAATTACAAGGAGCAGGAGAACCTGCCATTTTGATCTCATTCTCGATCCATTCCTGACGGAGAGCGCCTTCATCTCCGCGTGATTAACAACGTTCATTTTCATATAATTGATATACGGATTAGATAGAGCTTTCACGCGCCTGGATTCAGGAACTTCGGCATTAGGCTGAAAACCGCCTGCCAGCTAAACACAGCTGATGGATTTGTCGAAACAAGTCTAGACGACACCCTGGTCGAGCATGGCATCTGCGACTTTTACAAAGCCAGCAATGTTCGCGCCGATTAAGAGGTTACCGGGCTGACCATATTCGGCGGCGGTGTTCCACGCGTTTTTGTGGATGGTGACCATGATGTGACGGAGACGTTGATCGACTTCGTCGCGAGTCCACGCAAAACGCATGGAGTTCTGACTCATTTCAAGACCAGACGTCGCCACACCGCCCGCATTGGCTGCTTTGCCGGGTCCGAACAGAATCTTGCTCGCGACAAAGAGATCAACCGCTGCGGGGGCACTTGGCATATTGGCTGCCTCGGAAACCAGGTAGCAGCCGTTGTCGAGTAGCTTCGCAGCGTCGTCTTTAGTGATTTCATTCTGGGTTGCGCAGGGAAAGGCGCAGTCGCATTTGACTCCCCACGGTCGCTGACCATCCACATAAGTCACTCCGGAGCGATCGGCATATTCCTTAATGCGGCGACGGCGCACGTTCTTAAGATGCATTATGAAGCCCAGCTTTTCTTCCGTGATGCCGTTCTTGTCGTAAATGAAGCCGCTCGAGTCGGACATCGTCACCACCTTCGCGCCCACGCGGTTCAATTTCTGGACGGTGTACTGCGCAGCGTTGCCGGATCCGGAAACGGTACAAACCTTGCCTTCGAGGCTCTCACCGCGGGTCTTGAGCATTTCCTCGGCGAAATAGACGGCGCCATAGCCGGTGGCTTGTGGGCGAATGAGCGACCCGCCCCAGTTGGGCGATTTGCCCGTCAGGACACCGGTGAATTCGTTGGCCAGGCGTTTGTACTGGCCAAAAAGGTAACCAATTTCCCGGCCGCCAACGCCAATATCGCCAGCTGGAATATCGGTGTCCGGGCCCACATGCCGAAAGAGTTCAGTCATGAACGATTGGCAGAAGTGCATGACCTCATTGTCGGATTTCCCCTTTGGATCGAAGTCGGCGCCGCCCTTGCCACCGCCCATCGGCAGCGTAGTCAGCGAATTTTTAAAAACTTGTTCGAATGCGAGAAACTTCAGGATGCTGGCATTGACCGTCGGATGGAAACGCAGACCACCCTTGTACGGCCCAAGGGCGCTGTTCATCTGGACGCGCCATCCGCGGTTCACATGGACTTGTCGTTTGTCGTCAATCCAAGGAACGCGGAACTGAATCATCCGCTCAGGCTCAACGATGCGTTCAAGGATTTTGCCATCCCGATATTTCTTGTGCCGCTGAACGGCCGGTTCGATGGACACAAGGACTTCGGTTACCGCCTGAAGGAACTCAGGCTCATTAGGATTGCGCTTCTTAACGATCTCGAGAACTTCCTGCACTGGGCCCATAGGATTTATTTTAGGAGATTATTCTGGGTAAGGCCTTTAAACATAAATGGTGCGCGATGCAGAGTTCGAACCTGTACGACCCCTCAGGTATTTATATCGCGTGACACACAAATAGACGCACAGAAACTTCGGGACAGCTCCGAGTTGATCGAAGTCATTAGAGATTGGTCCCAGCTGCCGTCGGCGCTGAAAGCCGGAGTCTTGGCAATTGTGCGAAGCCGTGAAGGCGGAGAGAAATAACATGCAATTTAAGGGGACGTGCATTGCGGTCGAAGATTCGTCGTATCAATCAAAGAAATCAGGATTGGTTCCACAGATGACGCTTACATGCTTCGACGCCGATACCGAGTCGCGGCTCAAAGATACAGAGGATGTAGTTTTGCCAAAAGAGGAGTTCGACCGGATCAAGGAGCACCCTCCCAACAAAACTTTCAATTTTCAAGTGCGAGAGATTCGCACAGGACGCGGCGCACGCTTTCGGTTCGACTGCCGATTGGAATCAACGCCGATGATTCCGAAAATTCACTGATGGAAGTACCCGAAGTCCACATATTGATCCAGCAGTCTTGGCAGCTGTTTGGGACATTTACATTTAAAGATGATGTGATGTCGACAGCACGACGCTTCAATATGTTCTTTGCCTAGCTGAGGCAATCGGCTAAAGAGCGAATGGTTTAGTCGCATCGCATCCCGCACCCGGTCGAGCGACGTCCGTTACGGTTTGCCAGCAACGGCGCCCAGCATTACAACGAGGTCGATGCTTTTATCGGATTCTTCCCGGGTGAGCAAGCGGATTAGACGGAAAAATTCCATCCATATCTCGTTAGATGCCATGTTACTCGACAAGACACGCCGCAACAGGTTGTTCGGAGCAGCGGGCTTTGCGGTATTTGCTCTGTTCCAGTTGTATACCGCTCGTCATGCCCAGATCACTCACACCGTAATTCCTTCGAAGGGGTCGTGGTACACGTTCGAAGTCGGATATTTTCTTGCATTGTGTTCATTCGCCATGGCTGCTTATCTCGTAATTTCAGCATTTCGCGGATCAGATGAGCAGAAGCGTTAGTTGTTGTCGGCGGTCACTTTCACGTCTCGCATCTAACCAATCGATGAAGCCAACGGCCCATCCCGAAATAAGTTCAGAGTGTTTGCCACAGCACCCTGCCGTGGCTTATCTCTTTCTCGTTAGACGGCTTAAAGAAAGGACCTCACCATGTTCAAATTCACCCTTGCTTCCGCCCTCCTCATGATCGCCACTAGCATGTCAGCGCAGAAACATAGCACCGACGCTGGCAGTACTGAACTGGCTCACATCCGGTCCGAGTACGCAGATGTTCTTGCCCTTCAGGGAACCGCCAAGGCCGAGGTGCTCGCAATCGCTCGCGTACTCCGAGCGAAGCCCGAAATGGCCATCGATAAGATAAAAGCAGCGGGCGAGTACTGCTTCAAGAGCAGTCAGGGCACCATGGTTCACTACGCGTCGCAGCCCGAGGCCACAGCGGAAGACGTGGTATACGAATTCGACGCCACCCAGCTTCTCGCAGCCGGGCTTGACCCCCAGCGGGTGCCAAAGCTTCCAGCCCTGGGCAACATGGAATCCGGTAAATGGTATTTCCTCCCGAGCGGGGTCATCGACCCTCACCACCAGCATGTCTTCGCTACGCCAACGATCGCTATTGCCGTCAACGTTAAGTAGCGCGCGGTCTAACCAATCGATGAAGCCAATGGTCCCATTTCGATACAACTACAGCGTGTTTGCCACAGCACCCTGCCGTGGCTTATCTCTTTCTCGTTAGGCCCCAGTGCCGCAGAAGTGAAAAGGAGGTACATCAGCAACAGTAGTCATGGGCAAAGGAGCGTTGATACGGCCTATACACTACACAGGGAGGTCTTATGAGTGACCCATTAGCAGCGGCGAAGCTCAAGGCTGAGACGGCCTACAATGGCGCCGCAGACTACTACGACGCAGAACCCTTGGGGTTCTGGGCGCGGTATGGCCGGCGGACCGTCGAGCGGCTGCGGCTGCGACACGGGGCGCACGTGCTGGATGTGTGCTGTGGTACCGGCGCCTCTGCGTTGCCTGCGGCGCAGGCCGTCGGTCCCGAGGGCCAAGTGATTGCGGTCGATCTCGCGGGTGAACTCCTCAAGCTCGGACAGGCCAAGGCTCAGACCGCAGGGCTGCAGTGCGTGGAGTTCCGCCGTGGGGACATGACGGGCTTGAACTTTCCCGATCGTCATTTTGACGCAGTGGTCTGTGTGTTTGGGATTTTCTTTGTCCCGGACATGGAGACCCAGGTGGCGGAACTGTGG
>DASXSU010000009.1:0-5005 GCA_036505795.1 Nitrospirales bacterium | reverse complement strand
CAACCGCACGGTCATCACGTTTGTCGGCGCGCCGGAGGCGGTGGCCGAGGCCGCTTTTGTCGCCGCGAGGGAAGCGCTCCACCGGATTGATCTGACGACTCATCGAGGCGAACATCCTCGCGTCGGCGCCACCGACGTCATTCCTATTGTTCCAATCCGGCACGTCACGATGGATGAGTGCGTGCAGATTGCACGACAGGTCGGCCGCCGCCTCGCCGACGAACTTAGAATTCCGGTGTTCCTCTACGAGCAGGCCGCATCGGAGGCGTTTCGGCGACCCATTGAGAATATTCGACGGGAAGGCCTGGAGGGCCTGGCTGAGCGCATGCGCATGGATCCGAAATGGGCTCCGGATTTCGGGGACGCAAAGCTCCATCGGACCGCGGGAGCCACAATTGTCGGCGCGCGTAACCCTTTGATCGCCTACAACGTGAATCTGGCCAGCCAGGATTTGAATATCGCAAAAGTTATTGCGCAAACAGTCAGAGAATCGAACGGCGGGCTAAAGTCGGTGAAGGCCGTCGGCATTCCGCTGAAGACTCGAGGCATGGTTCAGGTTTCGATGAACCTCACCAATTATGAGGACACTCCGGTTCATGTCGCCTTTGAGGCCGTGAAGTCAGAAGCGCTCAAACTCGGCGTCGAGGTTCATAGCAGCGAGGTAATCGGGTTGATTCCTGAAGTCGCGGTGGCGCAAGCCGCCGGACACTTCCTGCAGCTTGAAAAATTCCAGACCGATCAGGTCCTGGAAGCTCGAATGATGCAGGCGCTGACCCAGGACCTGTCCGCGATGGTAAGCCCATTTTTGGCAGCCGTCTCCGCACGAATGCCAGGGCCCGGCGGAGCGAGCGTCGCGGCAATGACCGCCGCGTGCGGGATGTCGTTGGGAGTGATGGTCTCGGAGGTCTTGCTGAACGATGACCGACACGCGTCGAAGAAGGAAACGTTCCAGCAGGCGCGAAAAGTGCTTTCGCGATTGCGCGATAACCTCCACGCGGCCGTCCGCGAAGACGCGCAGGCCTATGCAGGCGTGCTCGAAGCGAATAAGCGGTCGAAGCTAGATCCGGATCGCGCGGCGGCGATTCAGCAGGCGATGGCCCTGGCCATCGCGGTACCCCTGGCCATTATCGAGTGGACAGTGGAAGGCAGGGAAGCGCTGCGGCAGTTAATCCCCTCAGCCTCGGAGCACCTGGCCACAGACTTGAAGGTCGGCTCTTTGCTGGCACAGGCTGCCGGCTATGCGGCCATCCTGGTCGTAAGGACTAACGTTGAATCACTCAAAGGCGATTCACGTATTCCCGAGCTGCTGAACAATCTCACTTCCTTCGAAGAGCAACTAAAAAAAAGCTAAAGCGCTGTTCCGGCCGCATGGGCTTCTACTCCCGAGTGATCTTGCCGTGGTTTCTGGACCGGGCCCTGGACCGGGAGGCCTTGAACCGGATTCGACAGAATGTCTTATCGGAAGCCAATGGCGAAGTGCTCGAGATCGGCTTCGGGACGGGAGTGAATCTGCCGTATTATCCGTCGGGAGTCAAAAAAATCACGGCCGTGGATCCGAACCCCGGCATGAGCCTTCGCGCGCACAAGCGGATTAAGGCTTCTCCGCTTCCCATCGACCTGAGAATCTCGACCGCGGAAACTCTACCGATCCCCGACAACAGCTTCGATACAGTGGTCAGCACTCTGACCCTTTGCAGCATCCCTGATCCTGATCGAGCGATGGGAGAAGTTTACCGAGTTCTGAAACCCGGCGGACGGTTTCTGTTCTTTGAGCATGGGTTGAGCCCCGATCGAAAAGTCCAAGCCTGGCAAGACCGGCTGACGCCCGTCTCCAAAATTCTCGGAGGGGGATGCCATTTGAACAGGGATATCCGAAGCCTCGTGGCGGCCCAGCCGTTCGTTATCCAGAATCTCGCGAATTTCTATCTGGAAGACGCTCCTAAGATGGCCGGCTACATGTCCCAGGGAATCGCCCAGAAGCCGTTATAACTTTACGCTGCTGTGGCTCCCACGTCGTGCGGGTGGTGGTGCTGCAATCATAACAGCACCCGCCCACATGTTGAGGTTAGCTGTCGCCATACACCGGAATAGCCGCACCATGGATAAGTTTGGCATCATCACTGCACAAAAAGAGGATGACGCGCGCGATCTCCTCGGGCTTCGGCCACTTTGCAAAGTCTGCCTTCGGCATGGCCTTTCGGTTGGCTTCCGTGTCGATGATGCTCGGAAGAATCGAGTTCACCCGCACGCCGGTCCCCTTTACGTCCGCGGCCAACGAATCCATCATGGCCACGGCCGCAGCTTTCGACGCAGCGTATGCAGCCATGCCGGCGGCGTGATCAAATGCGGCCTTCGAGGCAACGTTCACGATCGCTCCGCGTCCTTGTTTCAGCATTGCCGGCAGTGCGGCGCGGGACAAGACGTAACCCGAACGCAGATTCAGCGCCAGCATCTGGTCGAAAACTTTCGTTTCTAATTCCCAGAACTTAATGCCGCCGGCGTAACCGCCCACCGCATTCACCAGAGCGTCCAGCCGGCCGTGTTTTGCGAGAACTCTTTCGATCAGTTGGCGCACGGCAGCTTCATCTGTGACATCAACGCCGTGTCCTTCGAGCCGTGAGCCGCTCGCGCCCGCTGCGCTCTTCAAGGCATCGAATTCTTCCTGCTTTCGATAGGTGACAACCACCTTGGCGTCTTCTTCAAGGAATGCCAGGCTCACGGCGCGTCCCAATCCGCCCGTGCCACCCGCCACCAGAGCTACTGTGCCTTCGAATCTCCCACTCATCCACACCCCACTCGAAAGAACACGGTCTCATTCAGCAAGGTCTTTTTGGTCGCTGCCCCAAGATCGGCTTCGTGCTGTTATATGATCACAGTATGACCTGAGAAGAAAGGTTTGGGTAGGGACCATGATTGAAAAATTGATCTCCGGGGGACAGACCGGAGTCGATCGCGCGGCGCTGGATGTCGCTCGGGAACTTGGGATCGCTTCAGGCGGCTGGTGTCCCCAGGGCAGAAGGGCAGAAGACGGCCCCCTCGCGGGCTGCTACCCCCTGCAGGAAACGCCCGCCAGCGAGTATGGGCAGCGGACTGAATGGAATGTTCGAGACGCGGACGGCACGCTCGTGTTGACGCGCGGCCGCCCCTCCGAAGGAACGGCGTTTACAATTGAAATGGCGCGACGACATGGCAAACCCTGCCTGGTCCTGGACATCTCACCGGGACCACCAAACCCCGCAACTGTCCGGGTCTGGGCTCATAAGCATGGCGTCCGAATTCTGAATGTTGCGGGCCCGCGAGAATCCAAGTGTCCCGGCATCTACGAAGAGGCAAAAGTACTCCTACGACAGCTCTTCGTAGATGCTGAACATGCTCGCTAAGACCGGAAGCCCGTCAATATCGTTCGTCCTTTGACGGCGGGCGTTTCTCATGTTCCTGACGCGCCTTCAGCATGGCGTCGTCCAGCTTCTTCCATTCTTCGCGGGTCAGAAGCTCTTTGATCTTGAACCGGGTCTTCAGAATCCTTGCCGCGCTCTCCATCCGGGCATTGTTCAATTGATCAAGAATTTTTGTGAACTGTTCCGGGGGCGCGTCATAGTTCGCGTTCAATGCAGCCAATTGCTCGTGAAAACCCCGAGCCTCTTGCGACGACCTTTTCACCTCCTGCACGATCTCGTGAATCAACGCCTGGACCTGGCTGGCCTTGGCAGGATCCTTCACATTCTCTTCAACCAGTCGTTTGACTTCCGAAACGACCTCCTGCGTCGTCGGCTCTCCACCGGGCCTGCCATGATGGTACTGGGTGCAGCCGGTGACGCTGAACAGCACCAGGGACAACAGAACAACCTGCACTTTCGCCTGATTCATCGGTAGATCCTCCCGCTTGTGAGCCGAAACTTCAGCCGCGACCTGTCCTTCTAGCGCAATCCGCTATAAAAGAAAATCGGTAGAAAGTATAGGCGTTGACCCAGCCAGGCCCGATCACTAGAATTGCGCCTGCTCGGTAGACACACCATGGAGCATCCATATGGCCTCTCCTATCTCGGCTCTGCTGCAAAAAGAACGGACGCTCATGTTCCCCGGCGTGTACGACGCTCTTAGCGCCAAACTTGTCGAACGCGCCGGCTTTCCCATCACGTTTGTTTCCGGCTACAGCGTCGCGGCGACTCACCTGGGGCTGCCGGACTTCGGGTATCTGACCCAGACCGAGATGGTGAGCACCGCCCGGCGGGTCTGCGCTTCCGTCAAGATACCGGTTATCATTGATGCCGATACTGGTTACGGCAACGCTCTGAATGTCATTCGCACCGTGAATGAGCTGATCGAGGCGGGCGCCGCCGGCATGTTCCTGGAGGATCAGGTCTGGCCTAAACGATGCGGGCACATGAAGGGCAAGCGAGTGATCCCCGCGGATGAGCATGCACAGAAGATACGGGCCGCAGTTGATGCGCGCGGCAAGCGAGACTTCTTTATCGTGGCACGGACCGACGCAAGGCAGGTCAACAACATCGACGACGCGATTGCGCGCTGCCGGCGCTATAAGGAGGCGGGCGCCGATGGTTTGTTCGTTGAGGCGCCTCGAAGCAAAGAAGAGTTAGCGAGGATCGCCAAGGACTTACCTGGGCCGTTGGTCGCGAACATGCTGGAGGGAGGGGTGACGCCGCTATTAACAAAAGATGAGTTGGAGCAGATCGGCTTTCAACTTATCGTCTGCCCGCTCACAGCGCTCTACGCTTCGGCGAAAGCCATGCAGGATATGTTTACTCTCATTAAGACCGCGGGAACGACAAGGGACGCACTGGACCGCCTCCTTCCCTTCCAGCAGTTTAACGACCTCATCGGCCTCAAGGACTACTACGCCTTAGACGAGAAGTACAGAACGAAGGATGATTCCATAACCTAGCTCGCGTCTTGTCGCCGAACTAGCACGGTACCCATGCTATTCTGGGCGGGTCCTGTCGCCGCATCACCCAGACGTGCTCGCGGCGTTTCGCCGTCGCAGCCC
>DASXSU010000008.1:0-31619 GCA_036505795.1 Nitrospirales bacterium | reverse complement strand
GGCTTGATCGTCACGCTCAGCATGATCCCATAGGGCGGACCGTGGTCTTGAATGCGCCAAAGGTAAAGAGGACAGCTGGTCGAAGCCCACAGCCGGGCGAGGTGTTGATTATCACGGCAGGGACGTCCGACATGTCGGTCGCCGAAGAGGCGCGAGCGACGGCGCAGGTTCTCGGGGAGACTGTGACGACGATGTACGACGTGGGCGTGGCCGGGTTGCACCGATTGCTGGATCGGCGCCGGGACCTTGAGGCCGCCCACGTGCTGATTGTCGTGGCTGGAATGGACGGGGCCTTGCCAAGCGTGGTGGGCGGGTTAGTGTCGCAACCGGTTGTTGCGGTGCCTACGAGTCGAGGCTACGGTGCCAGCTTTGGCGGGGTCTCGGCTCTCCTGGCAATGTTAAATTCCTGCGCGGCCGGGGTCGGGGTGGTCAATATTGATAACGGCTTCGGGGCGGCTTGCCTGGCGCATCGGATCAATCAGACCCTGAGGGCGGCTGCCCCTTCACCTCGAAGTTCCCGCGTTTCTTCCAGGCGCTGAGCCGCGTCAGCGGTGATCCTGATTTGTTCAGGACCATAAGTTTTACCTGCACCTGATAGTCGTACATTCCTTGCACCACCAGCCGATCGTTGTTGTCCGTGCCGTCCCACGTCTGCACCACGTCAATCTGCCGGTTCTCGTCAACAGACCCATCCGGATCGCCGGTTGTCGGAAGCATCTGGCGTGTACTCAGCAAGCGGAACGATGAGCGCGATGTTGAAGTAATCAAGGTTGAGACATCGAGCAGCGCGTCTTCAGGAATCACCCTCGGGAGTGCGACCTTGATCGTCAGTGTCAGAGGGACCCCGTTCGGCACGAACGGAATCGGAGCGGGATCGACCGAGAGAATCTTTAGATCCGGAGGCCTGCTCCTCGCCTTGGCCCTCTTTGCATAGCTGAGGTCATCGCCGGGATTGGCGAGGAGGCAAACAGCAAGCACGGTGCCGACCGTCCAGGAATTAAAAATGCGGAGAACCATAGCGTAGAGTGATTTTCTTAGCATACCAATGCAGCACTGTCAATTTTTGCGCGCCCTCGCGATGCGGAATCATAGTAATGATGGTAGTCACTTTGATAAGATCATGACGGATGAAAATCGCCTACTTTGATTGCTTTTCCGGTATCAGCGGGGACATGTGTCTGGGTGCGTTGGTCGATCTGGGCCTTCCTCTCGCCGATCTTTCGAAAGCGCTGAAGGGCCTGCGCATGGGTGGTTTTTCCCTCAAGCGTCGGCGTGTGATACGCGGAGGACTTTCGGCAACGAAGGTCGATGTCCTGATTGCAGACGGCATGGATCGGCCGATGGCCTATCAAGAAATCCGTCGCCTCCTTAAGGACGCACGCCTTCCGGAAGCGGTGCGAGACAGTTCCCTGCGAGTTTTCGAAAACTTAGCGAGATCCGAAGCGGTTGCGCACGCGACGGCTCTCGCGAAGGTCCAATTTCATGAACTGGGGATCATCGATACCTTTGTGGATGTCGTCGGGACCGTCGTTGGGTGCCGGCTCCTTGGCATCGAGGGGATCTACAATTCGGCGATTAATGTCGGTTCGGGGACCATCGAATCCCATCACGGCACGCTTCCGGTGCCGGCGCCTGCCACTGCCCGCCTGCTACAAGGGCTCCCGATCTTTAGTAAAGGTCCGGAGCGCGAGCTGACGACTCCCACGGGCGCGGCCCTGATGGCGACGCTCGGCAAAGGCGTCGGCGTCATGCCGGTAATGACCATGAAAGGCATCGGCTATGGTGCGGGCACCTTCAATCCGCCCGATTGGCCGAATGTTCTTCGAGTGCTCGTCGGGGACATCTTACCGCCCGCGGAGTCCGATCGGATCATGGTGCTCGAAACGAACTTGGATGATATGAACCCGCAGGCTTACGAACTCCTCATGGACAGGCTGCTGGCCCAAGGCGCTTTGGATGTAACGCTTACGCCGGTGATTATGAAGCGCAGCCGCCCGGGTATTGTCCTGACGGTACTATCCGATCCCGCCAAAGTGGAATCGGTTCTTCGCGTGATGTTTGCCGAGACAACGACTCTGGGCGTCCGGATGCAAGACATGTCACGCCGGTTACTTGCGCGCGAGATCGTCGAACTCTCTACCAAGTTCGGATCCGTCCGGATCAAGGTGGCGAAAGCCTCCGGCCGGGCGCAACCATTAAAAGCTCGGCCCGAGTATCGCGACTGCAAAAAGCTTGCAGAGGAGACCGGATTGCCCTTGCGGACGATTATGCGCGAAGTTGAGCGAGGGATGCGCCGGCTGTCATGCTAGCCTCGAGTCTGCTCTTTTTCTTGGCGATGGGCATCATTCTGGGCGGGGCTGCGATCTTTACCAATGGGGTGGAGTGGTTAGGCCGACGCCTCGGCATCTCCGATGGAGCGATCGGCAGTATCCTCGCGGGCATTGCGACAGCCCTACCGGAGACACTTATTCCGGTGATTGCGATTTTTTGGGGGACGGGAAAGGCGGAGACCGAGATCGGAATTGGAGCTATCTTAGGCGCGCCTCTGATGCTGAGTGCGCTCACCATTCCCTTGTTGGCCGGCTTTCTTCTGATCCTCGGCAAGACGCGCAGGCGGGCTGCGAGCTTTGAGTTAGATTATCAGTCCGTGGGGCTGGATCTGCGCGTCTTTTTAATTTCGTATAGTGTCGCGCTGGCTGTGGCGCTCCTACCCCTCACCTCGATCCGCTATGTGGCCGCGGTGGGCTTGCTTTTGTTGTATCTATGGTATGTCAAAATCCATTTGGCCAGCGGCAAAGTCAATGAGATGGAGCTTAGCCCGTTGTTTTTCTCGCGCGGGCGGTCGCCTGCCACGGCGATGATCGTGATTCAAGCTCTCGTTGGATTGGGGTTGATGGCGGGAGGGGCGCATATGTTCGTTCACGTCATCAAAGAGACTGCCCTCGGACTGGGAGTCTCCCCGCTGATGCTATCGTTGCTGATTGCGCCTGTGGCAACGGAACTGCCTGAGGCGATGAACAGCTTCTTCTGGGTCTATCAAAAAAAGGACACGCTCGCGGTCGGGAATATCACGGGCGCGATGGTATTTCAAGGCACATTTCCCGTGTCAATCGGCCTCGTCGGGACATCCTGGAACTTAGACACGGCGTCCTTGATTAGCCTGACCCTTCCGCTCTTAGCCTGCTCCCTTTTCTTTGCTCTGACGCGCCTGAAATGTCGTTGGCAGCCGGCCGTTTTGATCCTCCCCATCTTCCTGTATGCTGGATACATGGTGTATTTGTCTTGGCGATGACTATGTTTCGGAGATCACCCTGCGCTCCCAATGTAGCCGCCACCACGGACGAGGCCGGACGGGAAACGCGGTTTATCCTCTGGGTGATTCTCGCTCTGAATTGGGCCGTGGCGGCGGCAAAGCTGGGGTATGGCCTGGTGACCGGCTCGGTTTCGATGCAGGCTGACGGCATTCATTCTTCGTTCGACGGCATGTCGAATATCATTGGGCTGATCGGGCTCTGGATCGCCGCCCAGCCACCGGATGCACGCTATCCTTACGGACATAAAAAATATGAGACGTTCGCGGCAGCCGGCATCGCCTTGCTGCTGTTCGGCACCTGCCTCTACATCCTCTACAACAGCTATGTTCATTGGCGCGACGCTGTGGCGCCGGAGGTCACCGTCATCAGTTTTGCAGTCATGCTGGGCACCATGGGCATCAATGCGGGGGTGATGTTTTGGGAGCGGCGGCGGGGGGAGGTGCTGAAAAGCGAAATACTGGTAGCCGATTCCCTGCATACGGCGAGCGATATCCTGTCATCCCTGTCGGTCCTGGTCGGGCTCACCGCCGTCTGGGCCGGCTATCCCATGTTGGATCCCATCGCGGGCCTCGTGATTGCGGGATTTATCGGGCATACCGGCGTGCTCGTCTTGAGGGAGGTGTCAAAATCACTGGCGGATAAGGCCCGCATCGATCCCGATGCCATTCGGAAGATTGCGTTGACCGTGGAAGGTGTGGATTGCTGCGACGATATCAGGACCCGCGGACTCGCCCGGCACATCTTTACGGATTTAACGATCCATGTGCATCCGGCCATGACGACTGCGCGCGCCCACACCGTCGCGCACGAGGTGGAGGAAATCTTGAAGCGCGAATTTCCGGACGTGGCCGAAGTCATGGTGCATGTGGCCCCGGAAGATCATGGATGACCGGCTTCGCTCCCACCTTCGGGCGCTGATCTCTGAACGACATCCCGTGTCTTCACCGGTTGGCCTCCGCCGGGCTCAAGATTATATCGCTGAGGAATACCGACGTTTGGGACTGAAAGTCTCTTTACATGCGTTCCGCGCGCTAGGCGGTACCTACAAGAATGTCGTTGGAACGCTTCCGCCGGCGCGGTCGGCGTTGCGCCGGTCGAAGCCGCCGCTGATCATTGCGGCCCATTATGATACGGTTCAGGACACGCCAGGCGCCGACGATAACGCGAGCGGATTGGCGGCGATGCTCGAAATCGCCGGAACACTTCACAAGGCATCGCTGTCCAGTGAGGTCAGATTCATCGCGACCTGTTTGGAAGAACACGATCTGCTCGGAAGTGTCGCCTATGCCGCCAGTTTAAGAGAGGCCAATGAGGAGATCTTGGGCGCCGTCGTGTTGGAGTGCGTCGGCTACACAAGCGACAGGGAAGGGTCGCAGACGGCGCCACCGGCGACGCCGATCGCGGTCCCTCGCGTGGGCGATTTTCTCGGCATCGTGGCGAACACCGCTTCCGCGCCACTTGCGAAAGATTTCGAGCAGGCCGCAAAACGGGAAGTGACAGATCTCAAGACAGTGTCGCTTGTGGTTCCGGCTCAGGGCGAGCAACTTCCCGACACGCGTCGAAGCGATCATGCGGCATTCTGGCAGTTCGGATATCCGGCTCTGATGCTGACTGATACCGCGAACTTCAGAAACCCTCATTATCACCGCTCCACCGATACGCTTGAAACTCTCGATATTAGCTTCATCCGTCGTGTCGTTCAGGCCGTCAGCGCTATGGCCACGTCTCTGTAGCGCGTTAAACACCATCCTGTCCCCCCAATTTAGCCGTTATTGAGTCTGAGGCACGGCTCAACTCTGCCACGACAGACCTAGAATGTTGTAGCAGAAATACACAGACGAATGTACGTGCTTCCATACACATTCCGCGAATATCGACCTCGATCCGGATGCCAATTTTTGTCAATGCCTGACAGAGGTCTTGTTCCGTGGCGTGGCCCATCGTTTGCTTCTTACCTTTGGGCCCTCGCCGGGCCTTGTGTAGTGATCGGCCATAACCCCGGAATTATCGATATGCCCATGCCATTGAACTCTGAATCGGATTCTCTGTCACCCACGCCTATCGGTTCGGTCAGACTTGCCACCACAGACAGGGAAAAGGAGCAAATCTACCGCCTTCGCTACAAAATCTACATAGAAGAAATGTGCGGGGAGAAACGCCATCCCGAAGCAGACAACCGGACGCAGCAATTTCGCGATCACTGGGACGAGCGGGCCTACCATTTTTATATCGAACATGACGGAGCGATTGTCGCTAGCCTGCGATTGAATTTACGAAGTGACGGTCCGTTGGAGTGTGAGGAGCACTTCGATATAGAACAATTCCGGCCTTCCTTCCCGGGCCATGTCGGCATGATCTCCAGATTGGTGCTTCATCCGAATTTTCGGGGGAGCCTTTTCTTAAAGCAGGTGGCCTTCGCCACGTATCAGCACGCCTTGGAAAAGGACATGCACTATTACTTCATCGATTGTCATCCGAAATTGTTGCCGCTTTATTCTCGACTGGGATACCGCATCTATCGACCAGGCTTTAATCATCAGAAATACACATATGTCATCCCGATGGTCTTAGCCATTAATGATGTGGGCTATCTCGATCAGATCAAGTCTCCCTTAGTCTCGGTGGCGCGGCAGTTCGGGTTTTCTTCCTCGATGAAAGGGCACTCGATCTTCTGGCAGCGTCCGCCGTCAGCCGACGCCGCGGATTGTTCGGACAGCAGGACGGGCCAGTTAGCGATCACGTCGTACCGTCCGATCTTTGACTGGCCGGCGACGTTGGGGGGCGTCGAACTGTTCGAGGGCCTCACACCCGATGAAATCAGGACTGTAGTGTCCGGAGGACATGTTGTGACCTGTCGGACCGGCGATCGTGTGTTGAATCCTGGCGAACGAGGCCAGGAGCTCTTCGTGATCGTCAGTGGAAGTTTTCAAGGATACCGTCGGACCCCGAGCCCGTGCGCTGGAGACGGCAAAAGCTTTAAAATACTGGCAACGGGTGAAGTCTTCGGTGAAATACGGTTTTTAAAACAGGAGCTTCATTACGACTCTATCAAGGCTCGAGAAGATTCGACCTTGCTGATCATACACGGTAGGTCTCTCGATCGACTGATCACCACGGATCCAACACTCTCGGCGAAGATCTTTCGCAACATTGCGAGGATCGTCGCTAAGCACCTCTGTGACGGTGTACGATTTCTACGCATTTCTACAGGACGTGTGTCCAAACCAGCCCCGTGGCAGACGCCGGATCTCAATCCCGATGAAAATATCGGCCTGAGTGTTCTCTAGGCCAGTAATAAGGATGTGACTTACCGCCCGCCTGGGCCCCATCAGACCTGCTTTTTCCTCGATTTCTTTGCGGATCAAACATCCAATACCTCTCGCGGGCAAGAACGAGTAGAATGGCGTGCGATGAAACCTTCCCTGGCCATAACCATGGGAGATCCTGCCGGTATTGGGCCGGAAGTGATCGTCAAGGCCCTGGGCCGGCCGGGCGTAAGACGAGTTTGCCGGCCCGTCGTGATCGGCTCCCTCGAAGTGTTGGCCAAGACGAGTCGTCGTCTGAAAGCTCCGATCAAACTGTGTCGCGTTACAGCTGAGGACTTGTCCTGTCCGGCGGGTTCCATTGCGGTGCTGGATCCCCTGGCTGCTCCATTGCCGGACTTCACTGTAGGACGGGTGTCGAAAGAGACCGGCGAGGCTCAGGCGCGTTACGTGAAGGAAGCGGTCAGGCTGGCGCTTGAGAGACGCGTTGCGGGCATCGTCACGGCGCCGATCAATAAGGAGGCGATTAATCTTGCCGGTTATCTCTATCCCGGCCATACGGAGCTCCTGGCTGAACTGACCGGCGCGAAAGAGGTTGGCATGATGATCGTCGGAGGATCGCTCCGCTTCATGTTCACAACGACTCATGTCGCCATGAAAGACCTGGCCTCTTCAATTACTGTCGAGCGAGTCGAACGGGCAATCCGGCTTTGCCATCAAGGACTGACCCGGCTTTTTAAAATCGATCGCCCGCGGATAGCGGTGGCCGCGCTTAATCCGCATGCGGGAGAAGGCGGTCTCTTCGGAAGAGAAGAAATCGAGGTGATCGCGCCGGCTATCACCCAGGCTGAAGCAAATGGGTGCCCGTCGCGCGGACCTTTTCCCGCGGACACATTGATCGCTCAGGCGGCCGGTGGCAAGTACGATGCGGTCGTTGCCATGTACCACGACCAGGGACTGATTGCGCTGAAACTTGCGGCCTTCGGCAAATCTGTCAACACCACTGTGGGACTGCCGATCATCCGCACCTCTGTCGATCACGGCACTGCTTATGATATAGCCGGACGAGGTGTTGCCGATGAAGGCAGCCTGGTAGAAGCAATACGGCTGGCGGCACAGTTTGCGATTCAGGGACCGTGAAGAAACGATCGACTGCTGAGCGGGTCTCCGCTTCGCGCGCGTCGCAGAGCGCGTTGCCGCCCGCCCGTAAATCGCTTGGACAGCACTTTCTGGTTGATCCGAACATCGTGCGCAAGATCATTCGCCTGGCGGAACTCCAGCCGGGTGAGATGGTCCTGGAGATTGGCGCGGGCCGGGGGGTCTTGACCGAAGCGTTACTCGGTGTCTCGGGTTCGGTCGTGGCGATAGAAGTAGATCCGGCACTCTGCGCGCATGTTCGTGCCGTGCTCGGACATTATTCCAATCTCAAATTGATCGAGGAAGATGCGCTGGATTTTGATTTCGGGCTGTTGACCGGGCCTTTTGTCGTCGTCGCCAACCTGCCGTACTACCTCTCCACCCCGTTGCTCTTTCGACTTATTCGCGAAGGACAACGCATTAGCCGCATGGTCTTGATGTTACAGGAGGAGGTCGTGACGCGGCTTGCGGCGCCCCCGGGGAGGAAGGAATATGGAGTGCTGTCGATCGCAGCGCAATTTCGGTGTGAGGTGCGTCAAGCGTTCAGAGTGTCTCCCTCCTGTTTTCACCCCCAACCCCGGGTAGGTTCGGCAGTCGCGTTCCTGACGCCTTTATCCCGGCCGCGGGTAATGGTCAGGGACGAAGCAGTCTTCTTCAAGTTTGTGCGTGCCGGATTCGCGCATCGACGCAAAGCGCTGTTGAATTCCTTGCGGGATGAAGGCTTCGAGACGACCAGAACCAGAACTGCCATGGCAGAAGCCGGCATCGATCCCGGCCGGCGGGCGGAGACGTTGGCGATAGAGGAATTCGCTGATTTGGCTAACGCCTACAATGACGGAGAGAGTACCCGTCCGCCCTAAGGCGTGCACATCCTGCCGTCGAAAACCCGGCATGGAGACTGCGCCTGTGCCATCTTCCAGGACTTTACCAACGCTGGCGCACCATCGCGCATCTCGACTTTCACATCAATCAGGCTGTTGAGCGGGATCTTATCCAAATGCTTCGCGGCCTTATCTTCCGCCACGAGGTCTACCATCACGCCGTCATTTGTGATCAGCTTTAATGTCTTCGCATTGGGATCAATTGCGATCACCGTTCCGTAATAGGCTTTCTCGTTGTCGATTTTCTCCTGTTCCGCAGCGAACGCACTTGACGCGGTGCCCGCAAGAAAAACCACCGATATCAAAATTCCTACGATCCTGTTCATGCGTTGCCTCCTTTCCAAGAGATGAGGCCGATGATGAGTATTGTACTGCCGAATGAATGGCGCCGTCGCACCCCCCTTTGGAGGAGCCGGATATGCTCGATCACATTGAATTAAGTTTTGACTGCCACGAAGGGCGTGCTTATATTGATTCACAATGAAGAAATTTCTTATAGGTTTCGCGGTCTTCATCCTGGTGCTGATTCTAATCGCCGTTGTCTTACCGTTCGTCGTCGATTTGAACACGTATCAGGCCCGGTATCTCCCTCTGATTGAGGAGTCGTTGAACCGCAAGGTCACTCTGAAAGATTTGCGGCTCACGATCCTGCCTCGCCTCGGCGTGCATATCACTGAATTCACTGTCATGGACGACCCGCTATTCGGTACAAGTCCCTTTGCGACACTGCGATCGCTCGACGTCGGCGTGAAACTCATTCCCTTGTTACGCGGACGCGTGGAAATCGACCAGATTATCATCCGGGAGCCGTCAGTGACGGTCATCAAGAATTCGCTGGGCCTTCTCAATATCTCGACGCTAGGCAGAAAATTACCGCAGCAGCCAAAAGAACCCCAAGAAAAGGAGGCCGGGGCGGCCCCGCTGCAACTTTTGTCATTGCTGGCCGTCGATCGTTTGTCTGTAAGCAATGGACATGTCGCCTACCGTAACGCGACGTCGATGCCGCCGGCCGAGTATTCCGTAGAAAAATTTCAGGTCCTGATCCAGGGCGTCGGCTTAGGGCTGACCCCCGCATTGCATGTCAGTGGAGAGCTCAAGCCGTTGAGCCTGCCGGTGAAGATTGACGGGACTCTGGGGCCGATTCGTGAAAATCTTGATATCGGCACATTTGTCTTTGATGTCCTTCTTGGAAAGGCCCTGGTGGAGATTAAAGGAAGCGCGCTCGAGGGCCATGTGCGCTTCTCCGCTTCCTCGCCGGAAATCACCAGTACAGACCTGCCGCTCGCCCTGCCGCTGACCAAGCCGCTGCAGGTGAAAAATCTTCATCTGGAGGGCGAAGCCAAGGACTCCACCATCAATATCGGCGCGCTCGATGCGATCATCCCCTTGGGTAAGGATATCGTCACTGTCAAGGGAAGCTACATCGGTGGTGAGGCAAAACTTAAAATGACGGCTCCTGCGTTGACCTCCACCGACCTGCCGCTGTCACTTCCTGTGACCAAGCCGATTGACATAACCAATCTGATCGCGATCGCTGAAGTGAAACCGCCTCATGCTCGGTTGCAGAATCTTTCCTTGGAGGTGTTCGGCGGGCAACTGCGTGCGGAACTAGAAGCCAAGTCCGGAGTCATCCCTATCCCCTTTTCCGGAAAGACAGCCGCACAAGGGATTCAGCTTGGGCCGCTGATGCAGGCCTTTGGAACCGACAAGCTATCGATCAGCGGGACGGCGGCGGCCGAAATGGACATGCGCGGGATAGGCGTGACGATGCCGGAACTGAACAAAGGGCTGGAAGGCGCGGGTCACCTCTTGATCAAGGACGGCAGGATAGAAGGCATCAATCTCCTGAAAGAGGCGGCTGCATTGTTGAACGCCATCGGCATCACTAATGATTCCGGCAATGCGACCCTCTTTTCACGCATTGAATCGAATCTCCGGGTGCAGCAGGGAATCATTGTGATCGAGCGGCTCATCGCGAATAGTCCCGATTTTGATGCCACGGGTAAGGGCGCGATCGGTTTTGACAAAACCCTCAATCTGAATCTCTCACTCATTCTGTCTGAAGCGCTCAGTAAGGAGATATCTGGATTTTCTCCGGTTGGAAAGGCCATGACGGTACGAGGTCGGCTCTCGGTCCCCATGATCATCACCGGTACCACCCAGGCCCCGCGGTATGCGCTGGATACGAAGGCCCTCGGATCCAAGGTTCAGGAACAGGTCAAAGAGAAGCTCGGCGAGCTTTTAAAGGGTCAGGATGGTGAGGACCTCCTTCGGCAGGGCGAGCAAACACTCAAGAAGTTATTTGGGCAGTAACGGTTGCATCATCTTGAGCGCTATCCGTTCCTCTGATTTCCCCTAGCCATGAATCCAGCCCGGCTTGGATAACGACGTCGGTCATTTTCATCACATCGAAAGTAGACTAACCTACGAAAGGTCATGACAGAAAAATTTACATCTATTTCAAATGAGAGTGATTTTCAAAATGATAAAAATGCATAAATAATCAGAGTGTTAGCGCATGATTGCGTCATAGTGTCATGCATATGACACTTCTATCAGTCAAGTACTCCTGACAACTCATTTTAGGGAGACAACCGGGGAGATATTTTCTCCTTAAGTTCCAAGGCCTTAGTGTATTGGCATTCGGATTGCTTTCGTACATCCTCTATGCGAGATTAACTTAGAGAAAGGGTCCAGCATGAAACACCTCCAATATTTTTTGGGAACAGCTCTGATCGGCATCCTCTCTATCTTGGGAGAGGTCTCGTATGCAGACACGATCGGGCCTTCTGGTTGCGATACATGTCATGGAGCCAGCTACGCGCTCACATCGAATTTCGTTGACTTAGATCCGAGTCCCACAGTGACTACGATGGACTTCACGCTCACTATTAACACCGCTGGCGTCGGCGCTGGTTTCTCTCTGACCGATGCGGCGATCAAGATCACAAGCGGCGCCGGCTTCATTTCCGGAGCGCTCATTGCTCCCAGCCCGGCCGGTTTTGCGGAGGTTGCAGGGGGATTGAACAATAGCGGTTGTGATGGCAGTGGGGGAGGTTTTGATTGCGCTCATAGCGCCACGGGAGCAGCGACAGGCGGAACCATTGTGTTCACTTTTGAGGAGACATTTACTCAGGGGACTCTCTTGACCGGTACAAACGCTGCCAGCGTCAAGGCACGTTATGTAGATGCCACCGGTGGTTTTTCCGGTCCGTTGACTTCCGAAGGAATTACCATTCAACACACGGAAATGCCTGAACCGGCTTCTGTGCTGCTGCTTGGGTCTGGATTAGCGGGCTTGGGCTTTTGGAGATGGAAGAAAAGCTAGGCCTACGTCACATCTATAAAAGCAAACAAAAAGGCCGGGTGATCCCCCTATCATCCGGCCTTTTTTGTTATCGCCCCTTTGGCAGGGCGAGCAAACATTGAAGAAGTTATTTGGCGAATAATCCGCAACTACTTCAGAGTGGTATCCAAGAGGTCGGATAATAGCGGCATCTGTTGCTTCAAGTACAGCCCCCTAGGAAGATCTGCTCGCGACGGAAAAATTTACACATACTTCTACTTAGAGATATTAACATAGTACAAAAGTGAGTACAATAATCAAAGACTTAGGCCACAATGAGTCGTAGTGTCATCAAAAGGAGACTCGGGTGTGTCAAGTAAAGCCTACGGATGGGCAACCGAAGAATCGTGAACTATTTTTTTCACCTTAATTTTAAGGCAGTTATAAGTTGGTACGGTGATTGCGTGATTTACCCTCAGATACCCGGAAGAAGCTCATTAACACAAACGAGGGAACAATGAAGCACGCACAACATTTCGCCGCCGCTATCGGTGTAGTTCTTCTATCCGGGGCGCTGAATACGGTTTCGGCGACTCTCATACTAGTCGCTCCAGAAGACTTTCCCGGGACCGGCCTGGGATCCGTCAATACGATTCTGACGATACAATCTCCCGGAGCGACGACTTCCGAACAGGGGTGCGTGGGACGATCTGCCGGCGGGTGCCCCGGAGGCTCGGCAAATGCAGCGGGGGACGTGATCGGCGGCACTCTTGGGGGGAACGAGCTGACCGGGGCCTCCCAAACGTTGACCCGAACCGTCAGTGCCCTTGGCCTCACCACAGCGGCCAATTTGCGTGTGGTCTTCAATGTAGTGGAACCGCCCCCAGACGCTAGCATCAACCTGAATACCCTCGTCTTAAGCATCTATGATGGCACCAGCGGCGTGCTTCAATTCTCTGGAGGACTGGCTGCTCCTCTAAGCGTTACCGGTTTCGAGACGGGAATCGGTAATTCAGGATTCGTCTTTGCCCTGAATGCAGTGGAAGCTGCCGCGGCTCAAGCCGTTTTGGATCCCACCGATCGGATTGGCTTGAGCGCCTCGGCAACAAATGCGACAGGGGGGCCTGAAACCTTCTTTGTCGCGAATACCGGGACCCCGCATGTAGTCCCGGAGCCGGCTTCTCTGCTCCTGCTTGGGTCGGGGCTAGTAGGCTTGGGTGTGTGGAGATGGAAGAAAAGCTAGGCTGACTTCACACGCATAGAAGCAATAAAAGGCCGGTGATACCTTATCGCTGGCCTTTTTTTGTTATAGCTCCTTCGGCCGGGCGAACAAACATTCCAGAAATTATTTGAGTAATAACGGGCCCTGTTGCTTTTCGTCAGCCCTTCGTCGCAACAACACTAAAATACTAAAATCATCAATATTATTAATGTGATACACCGTTAAGCGAATACCGGGGTTGCTGCTCAGCATCCCTCCAAAGGCGCCTGGCGTGAAAGCAAAAGAACCGGTATAATACCTTTCCCCAAAATTTGGGTGCGCGATGAGCCTTGCAGAAAAGTCCTGTACGCCTTGCCGTGGAGGGGTTCCACCAATGGAGCCAGCGAAGGTCCAGCAGATGCTGGGCCAGTTGCGTGGGTGGAAGTCCACGCATGAGGATACGCGTTTGGAACGGGTCTTTTCGTTCAAGGACTTTGCCGGCGCGCTCGCCTTTGCAAATAAGGTCGGCGCTATCGCCGAGAAGGAGGGGCATCATCCTGATCTCCAGGTAAGATGGGGAGCGTGCGTTGTCGAGATCTGGACTCATAAGATCAACGGCCTTACGGAGAGCGATTTTATTTTAGCGGCAAAAATCGACCGGGCAGACCAAGAGCCACAGAGCTCTTGAGATATTGGAGAAGACGATGCGGAAGTGTAAGAAGTGTGGTGGAATGATGTTTCCGGAACGCGTCATCGATATGTTGGACGGCTTGATCGGCCATTTTCATGCCTGCGCAAATTGCGGTCGTCGGGAAGAGGCAGCCCGCGGCATTGAACCAATGCATGATTCGCAGGCGTCCCAGCCAGTGCTTACCAATAAGTAAAAGCATTGACTTGACATCATCGTTTCAGGGGTGTACAGATCGAGTATCGACTCAAACTTCTTGCCCGGGAAAAGGGTTTCGACCCACGCCCCCGCGGCAAATTCGGAGAGGAGGTACTTCTTCTATGGAAGACACGTCTCCCCCGGACCACGTAGGCTCGCCCTCGGTGGTTTAAGACCTTCCTGGGGCGTCCTCCTTAGTAGACGTGCCGAAGCAGATGGTGCTCTATGACGATTGCCTCAAGGCAAAGTTACCGGCGACGGTAATGTAGTTCAAGAGCTGAACTGGCTCCTAGAGGATGCTGGTGCTGCTGGCACCGCCCGAACGGAAGCAACGCCCCACCCCGGCGGCGGGTTGGTCCAAAAAAGCATATAGAAGAAGGCGTCCTAAGCGCCACGACAAGGGCTACCTGATGGGTGGCCCTTGTTGCATTTGGCGGTACGAATATTTGTCAGAACGGTGGCAATGTGCTACCTTCCGGCCATATGGGGGCTGGAGGTAAATCCGGGAGTTTCGAAAAGCCGCATGAAATAGTCGGGGTAGTCCTCCTGACTCTGGCCCTTCTTCTGATTCTGTCACTTGTTTCTTATTCTCCACACGATCCGGTCCTGTTCGAAGATTCGCTGCACGACAAGCCTACTTTCAACCTTGTGGGAAGGGTAGGGATGACCCTCGCCACCGGTGCCTTCTGGTTGATCGGTGGTGCGGCCTATATGTTGCCCGTCGCGCTTGGGGTCTTGGGTGGACGGTGTTTTCTGACCCGCGGGCTGAGCATGACTCTCCGAAACGCCGCTGGCTTTGCGGCACTCCTGCTCTTTTTATCAGGAGCGTTTGCACTCCACGCTCCCGGGATTCCAACGGCGACGAGCGGCTGGACCCATCTTGGGCAGGCGGGGGGATCGCTAGGAATCGTAATGAGTGATCTCCTTATCTGGTATGTCGCACCAGTGGGGGCCCACATTGTTGTGGGCGCCGGCATCATTCTTTCGTTGCTGATCGCAACGCCCGTCTCGTTGGTGACGCTCGGCCGGCATAGCTATGAAATTCTCGCGATGCTTTTTGACTGGGCGGGGGATCGGTGGCGAGCGGTCCGCGGTCAAATTCTGGGCAAGCCACACAAGGCCAAGGTACGACAGGTCAAAATCATCCGTGCCGATGGCCTGCCGTCTCCTCGGGAAGAGACCATCATAAGCCCCGAATGGCCTCAGGCCGGACTGCTCACTGCCGGTCCGCGAGAATTGCGACGAAGAAAAAAGCCGGCTGCTCTGGAAGCTGTGTCCGCTGAGGTCCCGATCACTGTTCCGGTGAATGTAGCCGGCTTCGTTGTGCCCTCTGCCGAAAATCTGCTGACCGACCTGCCGGCCTCCATCGAGCGCCTGACGGATGGGGAGATCCAGGGCCAGGCACGGGTGTTGACTGTGGCTCTAGCCAACTTCGGCATCAATGGCCAGGTCATTCAGACGCACGTGGGCCCCGTTGTGACAATGTATGAGTTTGAACCCGCTCCTGGAGTGAAGGTCGCGAGGATTGTTAACTTGTCTGATGATCTTGCGCTGGCGCTGAAGGCCATGAGTATTCGGATCGTCGCCCCGATCCCCGGCAAGTCGGTGGTTGGAATCGAAGTGCCCAATCCGCAGCGCGAAGATGTGTCGCTCAAGCAAATTCTGCTCAGTGAGCCCTTCGTCAAATTGCGCTCTCCTTTAAAGCTCGCCCTCGGCAAAGATATTTTTGGAGACCCGGTGGTCGCGGATCTTCGAGGCATGCCACATTTGTTGGTGGCCGGCGCGACCGGTTCCGGCAAAAGCGTTGGACTCAACACGATGATTCTCAGCCTCCTATTCTCCGCTCGGCCCGACGAAGTCAAGTTCCTGATGATCGATCCCAAGATGTTAGAACTTACGCTCTACGAGGGAATTCCCCACCTCTGGCGCCCTGTTATCACCGAGCCCAAAGCCGCGGCGCGCGGGCTGTTGCTGGCCGTGCGGGAAATGGAACGCCGATATAAGATGATGGCTGAGTACGGCGCGCGCAACATAGAGAGCTACAACCGACGGGTGGCCGAAGTTCAAGGATTGTTGCCCTTTCACTCTGAAACAGTCAGCGCCGAACCGCCTGCATATCTCTCTGAAGAAGAGCGGCTCTCCGCGGGCGAGAGCACATCACCTCAGGCCACTCCTCAAACGCCGCCGGCGCCGCTGCCGTATCTTGTCATTGTCATTGACGAATTGGCCGATCTCATGATGGTTGCCGCAAAAGAAGTGGAGGACTCGATCGCCAGGTTGGCGCAAATGGCTCGCGCAGCCGGGATTCATTTGATTCTCGCCACCCAGCGTCCCTCCGTCGACGTCATCACCGGTATCATCAAGGCCAATTTTCCTGCTCGGATTGCGTTCCAAGTCGCGTCGAAAACCGATTCGCGCACGGTGCTTGATCAAAATGGAGCCGACCAACTCCTCGGCCGCGGAGACATGCTGTACTTAGCCACCGGTTCCGGCAAACTGACCCGCGTGCATGGCGCGCTGGTGCCCGACCTCGATCTGGCGAGGGTGGTCGAGTTCATTAAAGGCCAAAGTACTCCGGCTTATGCCGACGAGCCGGTTGCCAGCAGCTCTGAGGGAACTGCGAGCGATAGTGATCATGATGATTTCTACGAAAAGGCAAAGGAGATTGTCATGACAACCGGACAGGTGTCTGCGTCCTTCCTCCAGCGCCGCCTCCGGATCGGATACCCCCGTGCCGCGCGGTTGGTTGAGTTGATGGAGCAGGAGGGCATCGTCGGTCCTCCTAGCCGTGATGGCCGCCGCGAAGTGTTGATCAAACGAGTGGGGGTGGATGAAGACAGAGCATGATTTCATTAAGAATGGCGGCCCTTCCATTACTCGTGCTTGTTTCTCCTCTGAGCGCCGTCTCTCACGCGGAGGATCGGGTGAAAGAAATCGTGAACAAGGTGGAATCACGCTACCGGACCACCACCGATTTGACGGCCGATTTTAACCAGACGACCACGGTGAAAGGCTTTGCGACGGCGATGAAATCTGCGGGACGGGTCTATCTTAAGCGGCCGGGCAAGCTTCGGTGGGACTATTTGGAGCCCAATCTCGAGCAGATTTTCGTGGACAATGATTCGGTCCAGTTCTATGTACCCGAGCACAAGCAGGTCTTGACGGGGCAGCTTTCTAAAATGACCGACTCTCAGGCCCCGTTACAACTCCTCCAGGGCGCGGCTCGCCTCGACAAACATTACGCGGTGGCTGCCGCTCCGGAGGGGGCCAAAGGGAATAGCCGGTTGCCGCTTTTGCTTCTCACGCCGTTGAAGGGTGGGCCGGATCAGCCACAGATCGTCGTGGAGGTGGACCCGGAGAATTATTTTCTGCGCCGCGTCGAACTTCATGACGTGAACGGCAATGTTTCGAATTTCGTGTTTACCAAAATACGGACGAATACCGGTTTGAAAGATGAGTTGTTTGGCTTTTCAATTCCTGAGGATGTTGAAGTCGTGCGTGCTCCGAAACTCATCGGTCCATGACCTCACGGATTACCACCCTAAGATACCCGTCGTCCGCTTTTTTATCGTTTGCGTAGAGAGCCGTCGAGCAACATGCGATCCCCGACAGCCTCAATGATATCAAGTCCGGCTTCCTGCACCAGCAGCCTAAGCTCCAGATCCCGTAATCGCACTTCCCTATACGTACGGTAGGCGTCCACAAGCTCGAGAATTCCACGCGCCCCTTCCTTGTATGCCACCCGCGCTATCTGCAATAACTTGTCAGCCCGGTCTTTGACGGCTGTTTGAAATCGATCTCGTTCATTGCGCCGAAGATCGTAGCTGATGACGGCCCGGTTAACCTCCGTAGGGATCCGCGCCTCCAAAGCTAAGACATCCGAGTGCGCCGCCTCAGAGGAGAGCCGTGCAGCGGCTATTGACCCCTGACCTCTGCGGAAAACCGGCAGAGGAATAGACACACCACTCATGATGTCCGTACTTCTTGGTCCCGCGGTAGTCAGCAGTCCAAGAGTGAAAGTGAGGTCCGGAACGACTTCGCGGCGCGCCAAAGTGACGGAGACATCGGCACCGGCGGCGATGGCTCGGGCAGTTTTAAGATCTCCCCGACTGACTTGAGCCAGGGCAATTAGTGTACCGGCTTCGCCGTAGCTCGTATTCAACCCCACGGGCTCTACCGTAAATTCGCCTAGAGGGCTTGCAGGACCGATCGCCCTGCGAAGTTCTTCGCGTGTCCGTTTTTCATCAGTAAGCGTATCTGCCAGTTCACTCCGAGCGCGTTCCAATTCCAATTCGGCCCTGGTCAAATCATATCGAGCGGTTGCCCCGGAACTGACGCGTTTATTCAGGACGTCGACGATGTCCTGAAGCGCGCGGACGTCCTGGATGCTCGTCGAGAGGCGCTGCTGGATTCCTAGAAGGCGGCTATAAGCTCTCGCTACCGCGAGTCGAAGCACAATGTCCCGAAGCTGAAAAACTCCCTCGATTGCGGCCAGGTTGGCTTCGACGACTTGTCGACGCAGGCCGAGTTGTCCCGCGATGGGCACGGTTTGAGAGAGCGTATTTTGGTAATAATGATTACCGTTTGTTGGAATGCCGGTATTGTTGTGTCCTTCGGAGTGGGAAACCACGGGGTTCTCCAGAAGCCCGGCCGCGCGCACCTGCTGACGCGCCGCTTCCATCTGCGAGCGAACAGATTTGAGTTCGAGATTACCGACCTCGTAGGCTTTCATTGCGTCATCGAGGGTCAGTTGAGCTATGGCACCCGATAATGTAACGGAGGACGGCGTTGTCGAATAGGTTTGCGCATACGCGACTCCCGACATCCCGAGCGCTGCGAGCCCTAATAGAGCACCGAGAGTGCCTGGTGCTCGGTGGGAGACAACACCGACGCGAGCGATTCTTGAAAAGACAGGAAAACTGAACAACACCGGGATAATAAAGAGAGTCAGCGCGGTGGCCGTGACGATTCCTCCAATGATGACGAGGGCGAACGGTCGTTGAGTCTCCGAGCCCATACCATGGGAGACGGCAGCTGGGACAAGGCCAAGGCCGGCTAACATTGCAGTCATTAAGAGAGCGCGCAAGCGTAATCCAACTCCCTTTAGTATCAATTCGTCCGTTGTCATTACTTCTCCTTCCTGCTGCAGTTGTCGAAATGTGGCGACTAAAAGCACGCCGTTTAGTACCGTCTGCCCCATCAGGGCGATCAATCCGACAGCGGCGGAAACCGAGAATACGGTCCCGGTCAGCCATAGCGTGGCAATGCCGCCGACAAAGGCGCAGGGTACTACCAGGAGAATCAGCAGAGCATCTCGAAACGAGCCAAACGCGAGGTACAACAAGGCCATGACGGCGAGCAAGGCCATCGGGACAACCAGCTTGAGACGGGCCATAGCGCGCTGTTGGTTCTCGAATTCTCCGCCCCAGGTTAGATAATACCCGGCGGGCAACTTGACAGCGTTTACTTTCGACATCGCTTCCTCAACAAAACTTCCCATGTCGCGATTTCCAATGTTGCTCTTGACCGCTACGAATGTGCTGTTGTTCTGCCGCCAAAGCTGGGCTTGGCCTTCGGCGACCCGAATCTTGGCGAAGCTATCCAAGCGGATGCGGCTGCCATCAGACGTGCCGACAAAGATTTCTCCGATGCGAGATGCCGTGGCGCGATCCGATTCAGCAAGCAGCACACGTACGCCGAATCGTTTTTCTCCTTCCCAATATTCGGTCGCGACACGACCACCTACGGCGGTTTCAATCACACGTTCAATATCGGATACGGTTAGCCCGTAACGCGCGATCTGAGGTCGATTCAACTCAATCACTAATTGGGCGATTTTGCCGGTCCGATATACCGCAGGGTCCTCTACAGCCCGCACGGTTTTTAAGGCGGCTAGGATTTCAGTCGCCTTCGCTTGGAGAACTACGGGATCTCCGCCGAAGAGCTTGATCACCACCTGTCCTCGGATGCCGCTGATGGCCTCCTCGACATTGTCCGCAATAGGCTGAGAGAAATTGAACATTACACCGGGAATCTGCATGACCTGCTGGCGCATGGCATCGACAAGCTGCTCTTTGCTTCGGCCGGACTTCCAATCCTTCTGCGGATGCAAATGAATGAACGTTTCACTTTGGTTCGGGCCGATCGTATCGGTGCCGTCTTCAGGACGACCCTGTTCTGAGAGCACACCCGCTACCTCAGGAAACTGCATGAGAATTCGGCGGGTTTCAGCCAGGATCTTCTGCCCGTCAGGCAGTGAAATCGAATTAGGCATTTCAACGTATAGATGAAGATCGCCTTCATTGAGTTCCGGCAAAAATTCCGTCCCAAGCCTGGTCACGAAAAAGCTGGCAAGGAGCAGGAGCCCGACCATGCAGCCAATGACAACAGACCTGAATTGCAAAGCACGCGCGACAAGCGGTTCTAGACCCCGGCGTATTGAACGCAGTATCCAAGGCTCCCGTTCTTCGGGGGGTGCCTTCTTAATAAGCAGGGCGGCAACGGCAAGAACCGCGGTAAACGAAAAAAGCAATGCGCCCGCCAAACAAAAAGCATAGGTGTACGCCATTGGTCGAAAAATACGACCCTCCACGCGCTCGAAAGAATAGATAGGAATCAAGGCAGCCATGATGATGGTTATTGAAAAGACCGTAGGAATAGCGACTTCCTTAGCCGCCTGGGCGATGATAATAGCGACCCGGTCTGGGTTCGGCCGGCGTTCGGCCAAGCGACGATAAATGTTTTCCACTAGGATCACGGCGCCGTCGACAAGAATACCGAAATCGATGGCCCCGAGAGAAATCAAATTCGCCGGCACTCTAATAAGGTACAGGCCCAGGAAGCCCATCAACAGGGATGTGGGAATGATGACCGCCACGGCGAGTGCCCCTCGCCAGCTCCTCAGGAACAACCATACGACACCGATTACCAAAAGCCCGCCTTCAATGAGATTGATCCGAACAGTATGCAAGGTCTGTTGCACGAAGTCCGTACGATCGATAAACGGCACAATTTGAGTACCCTTCGGCAGGATGCCGTTGTTAACGCGGTCAACCTTTTGGCGCAGCTGGTCGAGAACGACCGAAGGGTTTTCCCCCCGCCTCATCAGAACGAAGCCCTCCACGGCTTCCATATTCGCACCCAGACCTACCGCGCCTTGACGCGGCGTATGCGCTTCTACCAAGGTAGCGACATCACGCACTCGTACCGGCGTGCCTTTCTCGACTGCGAGGGCAACTTCCTTAATATCCTCGGGCGTCCGGATGAGACCGACTCCGCGAACAATGTACTGCTCCTGTCCGTGAAAAATGTAGCCCGCGCCGATATTGGCGTTCGAGCGCGCCAGCGCGTCGTAGACCGTCGTGAGAGTAATGCCATGGGCTTTCAAGCGGTCAGGGTCAACGAGGATGTGAATTTCCTTTCGAAAACCGCCTAATACGACGACATCGGCGACTCCGGGAACCTGTTTCAGATGAGGGACGATCGTCCAGTCAAGCAGACTTCTGAGTTCCGTAGGGGACTTGCCTCCGCCCTCGACGGTAAATTGATAGACCTCGCCCAACGGGGTAACCTGTGGGCCGAGGACCGGCAGCACGCCGTCCGGCAAGTCAACCTGCCTCAGGCGTTCCGTCACCACCTGGCGCGCGAAGTACATGTCGACGTCGTCGTCGAAGGTGACAATGATATAAGAAAGTCCGAAGACAGACACAGATCTGAGGTCAATAGCTCTCGGCAATGCGCTGAGCGCCCTCTCAATTCGCATTGTGACCTGCCGTTCCACCTCCTCGGCTGCCTGGCCAGGAAACAGCGAAATGATGTTGACCTGAAGGTTTGTGACATCCGGGTAAGCTTCAACCGGAAGGTTGAAGTACGCGTACAGTCCATACGCGAGTAAGCCGGAAGTGAATAGGAGAATCGCCAGCCGGCGATGGACTGCCAGGTCAATGAGTCGATCAAGCATCTGGTGAAATATTAAAGCAGCTGGTTGAAGGCTGAATCGAGAAGAATTGCCCCTTCAATCACAATCCGGTCCCCGCTGTTAAGTCCCTTCACCACAGACACCGTAGTTCCGGCTTCCGGGCCCAGGATGACTTCGCGCGGCGTATAGGATGGCTTTTTGGCGTCTGTTTCAACATATACAAAGAATTTGTCGTCTTTCGTGACAACGGCTGAGGTAGGGATGAGCAGATCCGCACCGGGACGGTTGAGCATTACTTCCACGAACATCTCAGGCTTTAACTGAAGCTTTTCATTAGGGACCAGGCAACGCAGTTTCGCCGTCCGTGTTGCGGTATCCAACAATTCACTGATATAGGCCACGTGCCCGGGGAAGGGCTGTCCCGGGTATGCCTGTGCGTGCACCTCTACCAACAAGCCTTTAGAAACCCCGGCCATCAGGCGCTCGGGCAAATCTGCGAACACCCACACGTGAGAGAGATCGGCGATGATAAATAACGGGCCGCTGCCGGGCTGAACTTCGGCGCCAAGCGCGACGTTTGGGCTTCGGCTGACGACGACTCCGTTGTTAGGCGCCGTGAGCTGAAACTCGGGGAGAGGTTTGCGCTGCTGGCCGCCGAGGCTGACGAGATCCGCGGCAGCGCGCTCGTATTCTGCACGCGCCTGGCTTAAGGCCGCCTCCGACTCAAGGACCTCCCGCTGAGGCGCAGCACCTTCGTTGAATAGGCGTTGGGCCCGGTCGAGATTCTTCTCTGCGATGCGAAGCGCCGATCGCGCCTTCTTTTCCTCCGACTCAGCGAGTGTGAAGCCGCGGCTTCGGATTACGAGAAGCGTTTGGCCGCGCCGGACTTGGTCGCCGGGCTTCGCGAGAACCTTAATTATATGGCCCTCGACAGGCGATCCGATTTGCGCTGTCCGGTCTTCATCGAAGGTAACACGACCATTCAGCTTAATCGTGGTCCCTGCGGTATCGCTACGAACCTCATCAACCTTTAAATATTTGAGATTGGCCTGTGTGGGCGTAAATTCAGTGGCCGATTGTTTTGCGGCCTCGGCCATGTGCGGTTGGTCCGAGTTTGTGCACGACAACAGCATTGAGAGAATGACTGCAGAAAGCAGGACGCGAAGATGGCCATAGTGTTTAAGCATTTCTGTAGCCATTCCCGGTCGACAGGGCGAAGCTCGTGTGGCTAATACGTTAGCACTTAGAATTATACCTAAGTCAATAAATCTAGGATATATTACGTGTAGTGCGCAGAGATCTCTTTCGTAACTCCTTAGATAATATCATGCTGGTGCTAATGGCTCAAGTTTACAGCGCGGCCGTGCTGCTTGGGCTGTATATGGATCTGTCTGAATTTGGCGCCGCTCCGGCGGCTAAAATCTGATTTTCCGAGAGGTGGTTTTCGCTTCGCCGGCTTGATGTTTGATCGGGGGACCGCTAGTCTCCTCTTGTCCTTTGGCTTTGCTGCTAAGAGCCTGGGCGCGCGGCCGTTCCTGCACGGTGGCCAGAATTTTGTGACTGGTGCCCTCCCGCAAGATTGAGAGTTCGACGTCGTCGCCGACCTTCAGCTTCTTGAGAGTCTCCGCATGCTGCTCCGCTGTCGTGATGCTCTCACCATTGATCTCCTGGATGATGTCACCACCAAGCACCCACGGTACTCCTTCGATTGTCACATTGAGGTCACCAGCCAAGAGGCCGGCCTTTTCGGCCGGGCTGCCCTCTTCAATATCTTCCACCAGCCAGCCGCTGGCGAGAGGCAGCGTAAATAAATTAATGACTTCCTCGGAGAGCAGCGTCGCTTTAATGCCAAGCCATGGACGGATCACCCGGCCGTTACTACGTAGTTCGGCAACAATCGATTTGACCGTATTGATCGGAATCGCGAAGCCGATGTTTTGCGCCCCCATCAAGATCGAAGCGTTGAGCCCAATCACGTTTCCTTCTAGATTGACCAACGGTCCGCCGCTATTGCCCGGATTTATTGCCGCGCTCGTCTGGAGCACCGCTTCTTGTTCGAGCCCGAAAATAGGTGATGTGCCGAACCCGCTGACCACGCCGGTCGTCAAGGCGTAGCCCAGACCGAAGGGGTGGCCGATCGCTAAGACCGTCTGACCGACCTCTACGCTATCCGAATCACCGAATTGTGCGAACGGAGGACTGTCTTCGGGCAGCTTCACACGAAGCAAAGCAATATCTGTCTCCCCGTCTATTCCCACCACCTCGGCGGGCAGCCGGGTGCCATCGTGCAGCAGCACCATGATCTTGGCCGCGCCATCCATGACGTGTGCATTCGTCACGATTTCCCCTTGGTCGTTGATCAATACACCGGAGCCAATGCCATTGCTGCTCGCGCGAGTCATAGAATGGCGCGTGAAGTAGGCGGATGCGACGAAGACGGTGGTAGGCGCCACTTTTTTGTAGATCCGCACCGTGGTGTCTTCTTCTTGGTCTTTTGCGAAAACCGAAGGGGCACCGAATGCAACAGAGAACAGCAGCAAAGCCGCAGTGGTTCTCATGACATGGGGGTGATTCATCGACATGGCAGCGGTCCTTTCGATACGGAGAAGAGTTATTCTGGGAGCGACTATTCTACTTGATAGTACCTGAGACACGTGAGATGAAGGAATTGTATAATGCTCGATTGCTTGCTACTATATCATTAGTTTAGAGGCCTCAATCATTCTCTGCTGCCTGACGCCACCCAGTTCCAAGCCATGACCCGGGCAGATCCCATATGTGGGTAAAACGCTGGCTGCTGGGACGCCCCCTTGCTACGGCACAGGCCGGTGAGGAGCGGTTATCGAATCCCGTCGCGTTAGCAATCTTCTCCTCCGACCCGCTGTCCTCAGTTGCCTACGCCACGGAAGAAATCCTCCTTGTTTTGATTCTGGCCGGCACGGCGGCCCTTCACTATTCCAGTGGTATAAGCCTTGTAATCGTCGGGTTGGTGTTCATCCTCACCGCTTCCTACCGCCAGACGATTTTCGCGTACCCGTCGGGCGGAGGGGCGTATGTCGTGGCGAAATCCAATTTGGGCGAGTCACCGGGACTGGTTGCGGCCGCCGCCCTGCTCATTGATTATGTCCTCACGGTTGCCGTCAGTGTCGCGGCAGGCATTGCGGCGATTACCTCAGCCGTCCCTGCCTTACACAATCACCGGGTAGCGTTAGGGTTGACCGCGGTATTCATTCTGACCTGGGGGAACCTCCGCGGCGTCCGAGAATCAGGCAAGATCTTCGCCATTCCGACATATTTGTTTGTCGGCGGGCTCGGCTTGGTTATCATATTCGGCTTGGGCCGGGTGCTCTTCGGCGTTTCAGTGGAACATCCCCTTCCTTCCATTCCGGCCGTGGAGGGACTCACATTGTTTCTACTTCTACGCGCATTCTCCTCCGGCTGTACCGCCTTGACGGGCATAGAGGCGATCTCGAACGGCGTGCCGGCTTTTCGCGAGCCGGTGTCGAAAAATGCCGCTACCACGATGACCTGGATGGCCATAATGCTGGCTGGTCTGTTTCTCGGCCTCACGATCCTCGCCTATGTCTACGGCTTGGTGCCGCGTGAAGAAGAGACCTTGGTGTCACAGATCGCAAGAATTTCTCTGGGAGGAGGCGTCTTCTACTATTTCATCCAGGCCTCCACTGCAATGATCCTGATCCTTGCTGCGAATACGAGTTACAACGGCTTTCCTCGCCTGGCCTCTATCTTGGCGCAGGACAGCTTTTTACCTCACCAGATGCGCCAACAAGGCGATCGGCTGGCCTTCTCCAACGGGATTCTGATTCTCGGCCTGTGCGCAGCAGTGCTGCTGGTGATCTTTCAGGGCGATACGCACGCCTTGATCCCGCTGTATGCAATTGGCGTCTTCCTGTCTTTCACGCTCTCTCAGGCCGGCATGGTGCGCCATTGGCAGGGGCATAAAAGGCCAGGATGGCGCAAGGCCCTGGCCATCAATTTGACCGGCGCCGTGGCAACAGGCGTTGCCACCATCGTTCTGGCAATGACGAAGTTCACGCATGGAGCCTGGGTCGTCATCGTTCTGATTCCGGTGCTGATTCTCATGTTCCGCAAGATCCGATGGCACTACCGGATTGCCGATTGGCAACTGGCTTTGGACATGTATGACCGGCCCAAGTTGCCGCCGCCGAATATCATGTTGATCCCGATCAGCGCGGTGAATAGGGCCGTGGTCATGGCACTGGATTATGCGCGCCAATGCGCAGCCCAAGACCTCCGCGGGTTGTACGTGGACCTTGATCCTGCAGAAACACTTAGGGTCAAAGAGCAATGGGAAAAATGGGGGACCAATACGCCGCTGGTGATTCTTCCTTCTCCGTACCGGTCTTTTTTAACGCCGCTGCTTCACTATATTGAGAGCGTTCGCAAAGATCATCCCGGAGGGTGGGTGACCGTGGTCCTCCCGGAAGTCATCCCCGCTAAGTTCTGGCAGAACCTGCTGCATAATCAACGCGCGCTTCTGATCAAGGCCGCCTTGCTCTTCAAGTTCCGCGTGATTGTCATCGACGTGCCGTACCATCTCGGGCCCTATTAGACTGCATTTCTTCCTCCCTTACCTCTTCTGGTGACGCAGGCAGGCATTTTAGGGCCCTTTCGCGTTCCGCCTATCGAATGGTACAGTAACCTACATACTACATTCATATGGAGGTTCCCGTTATGATCCGCTCCTTTTCTAAGATCCATAGACTCGCCTTGGTCGTCGGTATTCTCTGTCTTTCCCATGGGGTTCTCAACGGTTCCGCGTATGGCGCCGACAGCAACAAAAAGGGCAAGCTCCATCCCGTACGGACCTCGCAAGAAGCCGCTGCTCTCCGATACGCCGAGGCGGTGTCAGCCGGAGACCGCGCTGGTGTCGGCCGTCTGGACTTCGGTTGCCTTTACCAGCTTGTTTCACGTGTAGGCAAACCGGTAAAGGCGCTGCCTCCTCCGGAAGACCCGTACTATGCAGCGTGTTGGCAACAACTCGCGGATGCTCATAGGATGGTGATAGAGCAGCAGGACCAGAATGTTTACACTGTCTGGCCCGGTAAGGGGAGCCTGGTATTTTTCAGTGCTGAGCTCACGGAGTACGCGCCGTCATTTTTCGTCATGGATCAGCTTGGTCTATCGCCTCCGGGCGGCGGCGTGCGGCTCGAGTTAACAGAAAGCAGGGTGACTCCGGCTGCATCTTTTCGACTTGGTGAGAAAGCCGGAGTCGTGTCGGCGCCCGCGACAATGGTGGGAATGAAAGTGACCTATAAGGATCCCTTATTGTCACCTGTCACATTTGCACCTGGTCTGCTCACGAAGTTGACGAGCGTCATCAAGAGCCCGAAGCAGGCACTGAAACAAATAAAGATTCGGTGGGTGGTCTTATCGGGCCTTCGCAGATTGGGTTTTCCGGTAGATGTTGCTGTCGTGAATATTCCCGGCTCGCGTCCGGACGAATCGCCTGTTCCGTTCGTCTCTGAAACCGGGGGCTACGAAGCAGGCTCAGGCGTTTGGTGGAGAGCGTCTGATTCTCCTGGCGTGTTGGTCGCGGCGGTAAGTCGGGTTTCTCAGCTTCCGGAGCAGCGGGACCGTATCGCCATGCTGAACAGAGTGCTCATTATCGACCCGGTCCAGCAGGACGCGCTGACTATTCTATCGCGGGAATTGTATCACACGGTTTTGAGCATGGGGGCCACGGCCCATCAAGTTTCCATCGGCGATCCGGCGCTTGCCACCCGTTTCAATGAGCTCTACTGGGACATCTATTCGGAGACCGTGAGAACTGACATCTCCTTGGGGATGGAAATGGGCGGTCGGCTGGGGTTAGCGCAGCCGACTGCCGCGGACTATTTCTATCGAATGGTTCCGGCGATGGAAACGCTTGCGAAAGCTCGACCGGAAGATCTTGAGAACCGCCTCCGGCTGGGTATCGCCTACCGATGGAACAATGATCAACTGGTCGCAATCGCAACCCACGAAGCCTTGCTTAAGGATATCCGACCCGAGTTGCCGGCTCTCAGAGCTAAGGTCCTGATTGAACTTGCCTGGTCTCGGATTGCGAAGGTAGCGTGGAACCGGAACTTCGACGATCCGAACATTGTACAGGCCTACAAGGAAGCAGAGGAAGCCCTGAGTCTAACCACCAATCCGATGGACAAATTTACGGCTGCTTATACCATGGCCTACAGCCTGGCGTTCACGCCTCACCGCGACAACAAGGCCATGGTTCAGCTTCTCACTGATGCACATCACTGGTACATGCGACTTCCTGGTGCGTCGCAAACCTCCTGGGTTTATCTGCTGGGGAACGATACGCTGAAAGGCGTCGTGAGCATGGACCCAGCATTCAAGCCGCTCCTCGCCGCCTCGTAATTTTCTCTGGTGGGGTCTGGCTCTTTTTTCATTCCGATGAAAAGGTGCCCGACCCCGACTCTCTCCCGCCTCTCTTCGAAGATCTGGTTACTTGCTGAGGGGTGGCTTGGGGCGGAGGTCCTCTTTGCACCCACCCACCCCGGACGCGTCAATACGCGTCCTTTTCCTCATGCGCCTGGACATGCGGAAGCCGAGGGAGGTGACCCGAGACAGGACCCCGCGCTTACCCATCCAGCGAAGGAGAGTTGCGAGACGGGTGACGGCGAACGGGGCGCCCGGCCGCGCGCAGCGGGGGTCCCTACACCGGGCGGGGGTGCGAGCACGACTGGGCTGTTCACCGGCAGGCCCCGGCCTTACCTACGAGTATCAGGTGCTTCTGGTGGGTAGACCGTGATGCTCTTGGGTGGAGCAGGCATAACAGTCCTAAGTCCGGTAAGCTCAGCATCAGCATCGTCTTTAACGTAATTCCATCTGATACTGTAATAAGTAATACCGGCGACTAAACATGGTAAAGCAAGCACAATCATAGCCCTGAAGATTCTTGTTCGTAGAGTGTCACCGTCGAGAACACCCAGTATGGGCTGGCAAAAATCTTTCCAAGATCTCTCTGTTGCCGAAACCCATACAAAAATGCCGCTTGCAATGATCGTTGTATAGATGGCCAAGACGCTGAATGGCATTGGTGGGTACACGCGGTACTTTAGATAAGCGATCGCCACAAGCAAGAGCCCTGTACCTTGGAAAAATTTGTTTGGGCAAAAACACCTCCTCAGAAGATGAGAAAAAAGAATGAATGCTCCCGTAATAAGAGCCATCTCGACAAGCATCTGCACCGGCGCGAATCCTTCGAAGAAGTAACCGTTAGCAATGAGCGTTTTCATGGCCGGTCCTCCCGGATAACTGCACCTCAGAAAATCGTGTTCCCTACCTGGCCAGTTTGTCAATGATACTGAGGACTTTTAGGACCAGCGTTTAGCAGAACAAAAAAAGGGGACAGGCACCGTCGGAAATGGAGCCAGTCCCCTTTTTTTCTCACAGCGAAGGAGAGTCTGCGACGGGTGACGGCAACTGGAGGCCCTCCACCGCCTGGAACGCATCGTGAAGCCGGTGGAGGTAGTTGCCGGCAGGACCCGCTCTTACCCGCCAGCGTCGAACCGGACCCGACCTTCACACTCAGCGAAGGAGTTGTGAGAGGGGTGACGGCAACTGGAGGCCCTCCACCGCCTAGAGCGCATCGTGAAGCCGGTGGAGGTGCTTGACGGCAGGACCCACGAAGCAGATTCCTGAGACCCGCATTTTTGTTCCTATCTTTCCCGTCCCACACACCAGGCGAGGGAATTTTGCCTGTGGGTGACAGCCGATCCAGTATTGCACCCGCCCACCCCGAGGCTGCCAAGGCCAAGACAGCCTCTTGTCCCGTGGACGCGCGCCGCGACTTGCTTGCCCTTGGCGGAGCGCCGCACGGCAGCAGCCGATCGCTGGCAGGACCCACGGAGCAGATCCCGAGCCCCCCCAGTCCCCTTGCTACGGCAGCCGCCCGTGTGTTACCTATGATCATAGATTGTCCACCTTACACACAGCCATGGAAACCACGCCTCTTTACGTGCTGAAGCGTCCCGATGGATCCTTCAAGTACTATGTCGATCAAGACTATGCCCAAGAGCAGGGAGTCTCCGTGGACAAGCTGATCTGTGTCGAGGTTCCCAATACGATCTACGCGCACGGCTCCGTCGACGACCTTTCTACGTATGTTGCCCAACAGCTCGAGCAGCGTGGACCCTGATGCCTACCACCGCTCCTCCAAGCCCCGCGCAACACGCCCATGGCGGTATAAGCCGCGAGCAGATCGACATGGCCATCGCTGGGCTTTCGCCGGTGGAGCGGGTCATGATCCGTCTCCTGATGTTGCAGTATCTCGATCCCGCGCCGGAAGACATTACCCTCATGGCTCAAGAACGCTCGGAACCCAATATGAAGGCCGGATACAAATTCGGGGGGTTCGCGGTAGGGGCCGATCGGGCAATTGTGTTGCCGAAGGAATGGATCACGGCGATCGAGAACAAAGTCCGACAGTACGCATCCGAAGTGCGCAATCATCGTCAACGCCTTGAGTTACAAATCGCCTTCCTGACTGATTATCTCCAAGGTCTGGAGCGGGAGACAGAGGCCATCGAAACGCTCTTGGTCACCGAATGCGGCGATTCTCAAGATTCCCTTAGTGATATTCGCGCACAAGCCCGTCAAGCCCTCATCTCCTATGGTTTGAGAAAGCTCGCGGCCCGGGCGGAAAAACAGGAGATTGAAGAAACCGCCTATTTCAAAGAGCGTCTGATCCTGGAATACCAAGCCCATCACCGACGCCGGGACCGGTTTAAGAAGCGGCTCGAACAAACGCTCCAGGAGCGTCAGGCCGTGACGTTGTCGTCGCTGTCGGATGAGCATTTAGCCACGATCTGGTGTATCGCGAAGGGCCCACTTCTGAGCCGGCGGGTGAAAGCCATCCAAAAATTCCTGAGCGCCCTCGCGGCCGTGTTGAAGGCGCCACTTCAGGAAGGCCAATTCGCCGCGGCCGTGCACGCCGGCCTCGGTAGCAGGATGGCCGGCGGCAATAAAAACGAAGGGATCGGGACTAGCCCTCTAGCGATCAAGGAAGACCTATGGTCGAAAGCTCTCTTGTCTCTACCTGTCGCCGCGGCTCCCGCTCAACCGAAGCCGTGCGAGCATGACGGCGGCGGCAAGACGCTGGTCGCCCGACTACAAAGCCTGGCCGCCTACCTGATGTCTGAAGAAGATGAAGGTAAGTTGTGGACACGGAGCACCCAATGCCTTCCTTGCCTCTTGCGGCTTCGGAGCATTCAAGAGGCGTCTTCGGCGCAAGAGGTGGACGTCCTCTATAACATCAAGATGCGCGCGACCATGCCCCGCAAGGACGAGCCCCAGGCACCGGTCGTTGAGGATCCGGAGGCTGCCGCGGCAAAGCTGGCGGAACTGGAAGAACGCTTAAGGCCGTACATCGGCACCAACGTCCTACCCGAGGGTAACAGGAGTTGGTAGCGGGCTTTGAGTCTTTTCGCACAATCCATACCTGAGCAGAGTCGGAACCCCACGGCCCGGTCTTGCCGGCAGATTCTCCATATCCTGGCGGTAGGGTTCTTGTGGTGTTTGCCCGCCCTGGCGCTCGGCGCGACCTTAACAGTCAAAGACCTTCTTTTGCAGGGAGATCGGTATCATCAGAAGGCTGTCTCAGTGATCGGCCCAGCGAGCGCGTTCAAGATCTTGACCGGCCCCCGCAATCTTCCCTTCTACACATTCAGCTTGCGCGATACTCTCG
>DASXSU010000007.1:0-8483 GCA_036505795.1 Nitrospirales bacterium | reverse complement strand
CGCCTACTGGGCATCGCAGGGCCGCTACACTCTGTGGGGAGTTGTGCTTGCCGGAACGACCGGCAGCTATCTCGGCGCGGCAATCACCTACTGGGTCGCCCGATGGCTCGGGCGTCCGCTGCTTCTGCGGTGGGGCCGGTATGCGTTCTGCTCCCCAGACAAATTGCTACGAACCGAACGTTGGCTTGCTCGCTATGAGGCAGGCGGGGTCTTTTTCGCGCGGCTGGTGCCGGTCGTTCGCCATCTGATCGGTATTCCCGCAGGCCTCGTCCGAATGTCGTTCGGCATTTACAGCGTGATGACCATAATCGGAGCGGCGTTGTGGTGCTCGGTTTTGGCCTGGTTTGGAGATGCTGTGCTAGGGGATCATCCGGACCTGCTTCGCGATCCCGAGAAACTCTTGCAAGTGATCCGCTCACGATCCTACTGGATCGGGGGATTTGCAATCGCGCTGTGCGCCCTGTATGTGTTCATCATGAGGCTGACCGCTCCGGCCAAAGCAACCATGTGAACAGGTGCCGAACCCTAGCCTTTAATAAGCCCTACGGGGTCTTATCGTGCTTCACCGATCCGCAGGGCCGACCTACGCTTGCCGGCTATATTCCCATTGCCGGTGTATATGCCGCGGGGCGACTGGACTTCGACAGCGAGGGACTCCTGCTGCTGACCGACGAAGGAAGGCTGGCCCACCGGATCATGGATCCGAAACAGAAGCTTTCCAAGATATACTGGGTTCAGGTTGAGCGAATACCGGACGCCGAGGCGCGACATAAGCTGCAGGAAGGCGTCTTGCTAAGCGGGCGACGTACCCGCCCGGCACAGGTTTCTCTGTTGCCTGATCCGCCGGAGTTGCCTCCGCGGCCTGTGCCCATTCGTTACCGGAAATCGGTCCCTACCGCGTGGATCAGCGTCACGGTCAGCGAGGGGCAAAACCGCCAAATCCGGCGCATGACCGCCGCAGTCGGCCATCCGGCGTTACGGTTGATTCGGGTAGGGATCGGGCCGATCACGCTTGGCAATCTCCAGCCGGGTGATTGGCGTGAGTTGAGCGAGACCGAGGTGGATAGCCTCAGAAGGCTGTAAACGGCTCCGGCGTTGCTTTCTCTCCTTTCGGACTGTTAGAATTTTTTTGACACAGGAACGATGCTGCGCGCCTTGGGGTCAGAGTCGATTTATTCATTCAAGAGCGTTATGAGTTGCAAAATGCAAAATAAACAGCCGAATAAATCGACTCTGACCCCCTTTGCGTTGCTCTGGATTTTGGGCCTGCTATTCGTCTCGATGGGGATAGCGGCTGACGAAGAGAATGTTCTGGAAAAATCGCCCATCGGGTTCTTCACAAAACTCGCCCTCGCCCACGGCGTGCAGGACGTGAAGGATGTTTTTCAAACCGACAGGTATAAGCCGGAGAAGCCCAGTTCCACTTTCCAGTCTGACATAGATACGATTTACATGGTCTTCGATCTGCTGCCACGGGAAAACCCCGTGCACATCATCGGCCAGTTGTATTTGGAAAAAGGGGACGGCCGCGCTAGCGACAAACTCCTCTATGACCGAGAAGTCTACCTCACCACCTCTCAGGACAGCGGCTTTCTGGAACTCGGCCGGCCTGAAGAGGGTTGGATCCCCGGCAACTATAAAGTGAAAATTCACCTAGGCGAGAAGGTGACTGAGGCGAGTCAGCTGGGAACTCTTCGCTTCAAGGTTGTTCCGCCGGCATAGGCTCTCACTTACATCTTCTGTTGGATCTCGGTTGCGACGTCCTCGAGCGAGCGGTCATCGGTCGGAATAATGTGATCCGCGGCGGCCTTGTACAACGGAAGTCGCTCATTCAAGACTTCTTCAACCTCTTCCACATAGCTTTTCTTGCCGGTCAGGGCCGGCCGATCCGAATTGTTCTTGATCCGCTCCATCACGGTGGCGACTTCCGCCGTCAGCCAGAACATCCGGCCGCGCTGTCGCAACGATTCGACATTTTCCTTGCGCAAGACCGCTCCTCCACCAGTATCAATAATTGTCCGGTCTTTTTTGCCAACCAGCTTGCAAATCTCCGATTCGACATCCCGAAAATAGTCCCAACCCCGTTTCCTGATAATATCTGGAACCGACATTCCGGCCTTCCTAATGATTTCCACGTCTGTGGATACAAGAGGCCACTTCGTTCGCGCCGCCAGGATTCTGGCGACGCTGCTCTTACCGGTGCCGCGATATCCGATCAAAACGATATTCATCTCAAACATTTCTCCAGGGCTGCGCGCATCACATCCTTAGGGGCCGGTCGCTCTGTCCAGAGTTCGAACTGGCCGATCGCCTGGTGAAGAAACATCTCAACGCCCGGGATGGTTCGACAACCTGCTTGACGAGCCTCCGTCAACAGGCGAGTCTCGAGCGGATTGTACACTATGTCCATCACGACCAACGGGGGAGCTAGGAGATAATGCGGCACGCAGCTTTCGCCGCTTTTCGGGCTCATTCCAACCGGCGTGCAATGAATCAAGACCTCATGCTCAGGGATATGGCGCTTCAACGTGTCAGGGTTGAGCGGAGCCCCATCCACCTGTTTGCCGGTTGTTGCCCGAAGGTCTCGCACCAGGGCCTCCCGTTCTTCATCGATAATCCCCAGGACCGTGAGAGAGGAGATGTTTGCCTCCATGCAAAGGCCGAACGCGATCGCCCGCGCAGCCCCGCCCGACCCCAGCATCAGGAATCGCCCTCCATTGGGAAGACTTCCGGCAGTCCTAAGCGCCTGAAGTGCCCCCGATGCATCGGTGTTGTAGCCGGTGAGGGCCCCCTCGGATACAACGATGGTGTTGACGGCACCGATGCTCCTGGCGGTCGGTTCGATGTTATCCAGGTAGGGGAGCACCGCGACTTTGTGCGGGATTGTAACGCTGACGCCTCGAATGCTGGTCAACGCCCGAATACCACGCATCGCGCCTTCGACGTCTTCAACTTCGAAGGCGAGATAGATATAGTTCAAACCGGCATGTTGGAAGGCGGCGTTGTGTATTGCCGGCGAGAGCGAGTGCGCGACCGGATTTCCAATCAGCGCGCACAGACGGGTCTTTGTATCGATAATCGGCATGGGATCAGTAGAATAACGGCGCGCTGGCGCATGGGTCAAGGGTGGTGGGACGATTGAAAAGGGTCCTGTCGCCGAGCCTCCCTGACGTGCTCGCGCTCAGCCAAGGGCGCGCGGACTCATTCGCGCTCCGCTTCGCCAGGGCCCCAGCTCGGCGCCACCCTTTTCAAAACGTGCTAGTAGGTGTGGAAGCCCGGGTCGGAGTCGGTTTATAACAGCTCTGAAGCGGGTCCTGCCGGCGACCACCTCCACCGGCTTCACGAAAAGATGCAGGCGGTGGAGGCCTCCGGTCGCCGTCACCCGCTTCATAGCTTTTTTAGAAGTTGAGGGCCCCAGCTCGGCGCCACCCTTTTCAAAACGTGCTAGTGAGTATGTAAATAATGAGAGCGATGAAGATTGTGGCTGATGCGAATATCCCTTTGGCAGAAGAGGCCTTTCGCCAATTTGGCGAGATCAAGCTGATTCCCGGCAGATCCATCACTGCGGACCATGTCCGGGATGCGGATCTGTTGCTTGTGCGCTCAGTCACGCCGGTTGGAGCGGCGTTGTTGGACGGCAGCGGGGTCCGGTTCGTCGGAAGCGCGACCATCGGCGTTGATCATGTTGATGTGCCGTACTTACGAGAGCGCGGTATCGCCTTTGCCTACGCTCCGGGTAGCAACGCCAATTCCGTCGCTGAATACGTTATTGCCGCAATCCTCGCCCTCTCGAATAGGCCCCGGGAACGCCGCAGCCTCGGTATTATCGGCTTGGGCCGCATCGGCAAGCTCGTGCAAATCAAGGCCGAAGCTCTCGGAATCAGCGTCCTCGCGAACGATCCCCCCTTGGATCGGGCCGGCCAGTCCGGATTGATATCCTTGGATGAGCTGCTCGGCACCTGTGATATTGTGACCTGCCACGTCCCGTTGACGGCCGAGGGCGCGGACCCGACATTTCATTTGCTGGATGCTCGAAGATTGTCGGGATTGCGGCTGAATGCTGTGATCATCAATACCTCTCGCGGCCCGGTCGTCGATAATCAGGGCTTGCTGGCCGCCTTGCAGAAGGGCCGTCTCGCCGCGGTGTTGGATGTATGGGAAGAGGAACCGCTACCCAACCGGCAGTTGATCAAAGCGTCCGCGATTGCCACACCGCATATCGCCGGGTACTCTGTTGACGGCAAAATCGAGGGAACCCGGATGCTCTATGAGGCTGCGTCTGCCTTTTATAAGTGTCCTGCCAAGTGGCGGCCGGCCACCCTTGCAAGCGGTGATGCGCCTGTCCCGATTGATCCTACCCGCACGCTTGAAGACATCGCCGAAACCCTCGTCTTGCATGCCTACAATATTCGCCGAGACGACGCGGCAATGAAAGCACTCGCTGATCTTTCTGAGCAGGAGCGAGCTTTAGCCTTTGACGGTTTGCGGACGCGCTATCCTGCGCGCTGGGAATTTCACCATACAAGGGTTCGTCTCCCACAGAACCAATCTCGTCTTGAAGACGCTCTAAAGCGGCTAGGGTTTACCGTAGATATAGACTAACAGCTATCCCCTGACACAGGCGTTGTGGCGCAACTCAAACCCAATCGTGGTTTCCGGCCCATGACCCGTGATGACCCGGGTGGCCTCATCGAGCACGTACAGCCGCGTCTTGATTGATCGCTCGATGGCTCCGCTATCTCCTCCCCAGAGATCCGTTCGTCCGATGCTGCCCTGAAACAGAGTGTCTCCAGCCAGCAGAAGATTCGCGGATTCAATATGAAAACACATCGAACCAGGAGTATGCCCAGGGGTATGCAAGGCGGTCGCAGCCAGATTTCCGACACACAACTTCTCACCATCGCCGATCCACTGACTTGGATCGGGGACGGGCACGTAAGGCACCCCGAATAGCTGGCATTGTAACTCCAAATTCTCCCACAGAGGCTGGTCGGCCTTGTGCAAGCACAGCGGCGCGCCGGTCGCTTTAGTCATCTCACCGGATGCCAGGAAGTGATCAAAGTGAGCATGCGTGTGGATGATAAGGGAGACGGTCAGGTCCAGGTCCCGGAGAGTTGCCAGGATTCCTTCGTGATCCCCGCCTGGATCAACCACGATAGCCGTCTTCGAGACCGGATCCCCGATGATTGAGCAGTTACACTGCAGGGGGGAGACCGGGAACGTGCGGAAGATCATAAGCTGTCAGCCTTGGGCATCTCCCATGCCTGGCTGGACGAATCCCATGTGCCTTTGGCGATGATGATCGGAGCTTTAAATAGAAGAGCCAATGCGATGGCGTCGGAGGAGCGGCTGTCGAAAATCCAAGCCCGCTCACCGATCATGATCGTGAGGTCCGCATAATAAGTTTTTTCTTTGAGCGTAATGACGGCTTGGGTCACCTTGGCGCCGAGTTCCAACAGAATGAGCCGCATTAGATCATGGGAAAGCGGACGAGTCGTCGGATTATTGGAGAGCACGCTATAGATCGACCCCGCGACCGTAGCGTCGACATGAATGGGCACGAATCGATCGCCGACAATCAAGAGCACCAACAGGTTTTGCTCAACAACGGCGACCTTCACCTCTTGGACTTCGATCCCGCCGTCCTCGGCCGCGAGAATTGTGCTCGGCGACAAGAACAGCGCCAGGAAGGCTGCCATGCCGAATACCGCGGCGACCCCTTTCATCTGCTTCTCTCCCGGTTCGAGCGTACGCCCATCGACTTCGGTCGTCAACGGCCTGACGCCCGAAAGCAAGGAGGTGCCCTCTTTGGGCAACTCCTCGGTCTGAAGAGATTTTAGGCCAAAATGCTGAAAGTCGGGGTAGTGTGAGTTACAATACTTTCATGGGAGAAGAAAAAGAGACTCCGGTGACCAAGGGGTCCTTCCTGGTCGCGAGTCCTCATTTGCGTGATCCGAATTTTTGCCAAACCGTGGTCCTGATGTGTGAGCACGGGTCTGGAGGATCGCTTGGTCTCGTCGTCAACCGCCGCACGGAGCATCACATCATGGATGTCTTACCTCAAACGTCCGGGCTACACGAGAGGGCGGGATTGGTGTATAGCGGCGGACCCGTACAGAAGGACAACCTCCTGATCCTGCATCGCGTCAGCAAAATGGTTCCCGAATCACAACCGATCTTTGATGGGGTCTGTCTCGGAGGTGATCTGACTGCGCTTGAGGAAGTATCTTCGGAAGGAGAGCAGACCGATCTTGTGCGGGTCTATATGGGATATGCCGGATGGGCGCCGGGACAGCTCCAGTTTGAATTATCCGGAGGTTCCTGGATCGTCTTTCCTGCGGATCTTAGATTAGTATTTGCCCGTGATCCTCAGCAGATGTGGGCGAACGTCATGCGTTCTTTGGGACTGAAGTTCACCCACTACGCCACTATGCCTCCCGATCCTCTGATGAATTGACCCCAAGCGTTTCGCTTTCTGTCATTCTGTGCGAAGCGAAGAATCTAGACCCTTCACGGAGTTTACCCTGAGCAGGGAAGCACCTAGATGCTTCGTTTCACTCAGCATGACAGCCGAAGGGTTCAGGGTGACAAATGTTGTTCAGGCCGAGAGGTGACCGGGTGCATGTCGAGGACCACTGAGCTGCCATCGCGGCTACGCCCGATCCAAATCTCTCCGGACGGCGGTGGATCTGTTCGGTCGTAACGGAAGCCCAGCTTCTCCAGCGCATACCAATAGGTTTGATAATCGCGGTCCTCGATGATCTGAACGGTGATATCTATATCATGTCTTGATTGTTTCTTCGTCATCAGTGATCCGACAATCTCCGCCCTTAGGCCGGACTTTGTCAGCGCTTCCGCAACCCACTCCGCATCCGGGCGCGTCATGAGTTCTCAAAGCGCCGTTGTTCCTCCTCCAGTTCCTCGACTTCCACCAGACCTCTGATTCGATGCTTTTTCTTCGATACTCTTTTCATGGTCGTGGTCTCCGTTAGGCTTTACTGATTTTTGGTCGAAACCATTAAAGCGATTCTGGGCCATGACTCAAATTTCAACTAAAGTTAGGATTTTCCCCTGTCTTGGGCTAGTATTGAGCCATAGAAATCATCAATGCGGATGCACGCCTGAAGTATTTTTTTCACCCTATCTAAATGCAGATAACCTACGAACAGTTAACCGCCAGAAATTGGGGTTATATCAGTGCTGATTTACAAAATACTATTTCAAAATCAAGAGTATTGATCGCGGGGTGCGGCATTGGGAGTCAAGTGGCGCAAGCCGCTGTTCGTATAGGATTTCAGAATTTTATCCTACTCGACGGCGATATTGTTGACGTACATAATCTAAATCGACAATTTTTCTTTGTGTATCAAATCGGTAAATCTAAAGCAGATTCATTGAAAGACAATCTTTTAAAGATTAACCCCAGCGCCCACGTAGAAGCCGGTACCGAACTGCTCACTTCTCAGAACGCCCCTATCTACGTCGATAAATGTGACATTGTTTTGGATACCATTGATTTTCTCGATCTCCCTGCCGTTGTTGCTTTGCATGACGAGGCTCACCGGCAAAATAAAACCGTGATCAGTTCTTTTTCTGCTGGTTTTGGTGCTGCCGTCATATGTTTCCCGCCTTCGAATCGGCCAAATTCATGGATTCGTGAAATATTTGATTTAAATAAAACTGGAGATATTGGAAAACTTTCATATGTAGAACGATTTCAAAAATTGTTCATCTCGTTGGCTCCGAGCTTAGATCCTCAAGTTTTAGAAGTCATGGGCAAGGTCTTTCAAGAAATGGCTGACGGTCGCGTATGTCCGGCGCCTCAAGTTTCAGTAGGCGCTGAAATGGTAGCGGCGCTGTGCGTCTCTGCCTGTTTGCGCATTTTGGAAAATAAGCCAATGACCTTAGGGCCGCAAATGATTGTTGTTAATCTTATGGACGCTCTTCAAGGCCGGGGTATTCAACTCGTTTCGCCTTGAAATCTTAAAGATGCAAGATACCAAAGAACATTCACTTAAGAAGACTTTCCCCACGCTTGGGGAAGTAGAGTATAAAATCGCAACATCGCCGCAAGAGATGGAAGGCGCATTAACTTTAGTCTTTAAAGAATATGCCAAACGCGGTCTCATTGTCCGCAACAATTATAAAAACGGGATCAGGATTAGCCCGCACCATATTCTGCCCGAAACCAGAATCTTCGTTGGGCTTAAAGACGACGAGGTCATTATCACCATATCAACTTTTTTGGACTCTCCTCTTAATTTGCCGCTGGACAGCGGCTACCACGATGAATTCCAAACTCTGCGGGATCAGGGGCGGAAGATCGCCGAAGTCGGATATTTTGCGGTTAAAAGCGGCCTCTTCCGTGGAAAAAAGCCAGCCAAGGTGAACTTCGAAAAACTCAACTTTATTTTGACACTCTTTAGAATGGGTTTACAATATGGGCTCTATCACACCGGCACAGACGATGCGTGCTTCGTCAC
>DASXSU010000006.1:0-41554 GCA_036505795.1 Nitrospirales bacterium | reverse complement strand
GGTGATCCGCGCAGTCGGGGCTGAACCGGTGGACTATGCCGGCAAGGTGAAGTGTTGCGGCTTCCCGATTATTCTGGAGAAGGAGACCATTGCGCTGACGATGAACGGCACGAACCTCAAGGAGGCAAAGGACGCGGGCGCGAATGCGATGGTGACGCCGTGTCCGCTTTGCCATATGAGTCTGGACATCTATCAGGAACGGGCAGCCCGCACGGTTGGTGCGAAACTCGAGCTTCCCATCTTGCACCTGCCGCAGATGCTCGGCCTGGCGATGGGAGTGCCGGCGAAGGAATTAGGTGTGCAGCGGCACTTAGTCTCTGTCGATCCGATTGTGAAGACGGTTGAGGCGCGAAAAGCAAAGAAGGCGAAACAGGACGCGTCATGAAAATCGTCCAGCTAGACGACTTTAAGCAGTTTTCGATTGAGAAGATGAAGAAGAACAACCTTTTCCAATCTTCCCGGTTCTTTTGCGATGTCTACGGCTTTGAGCCCGGGCAAGCGCAGAAGGGCCATGTCCATGGGGAACAGGACAAAGTGTACATCGTTCTGGACGGGCAAGGAACATTTCAGGTCGGCAAGGAAGAGCAGGTGCTTGGGGCCGGCCAGGGCATCATGGCGCCGGCCGGCGAGGAGCACGGGGTCCGCAACCATACTGCGCAGCGGTTGACCGTCCTGGTCTTCGTCGCTCCGAACGGAAAATGAATTTACTTAAGATATTTAAAGGAGGATATTCAAAGAGAGGCACACTGGCATTAACAGACAACTCACGATCGCGGCGTTCCTTGCGCTAGCCTATCTAGTCCCGGCTCTTTTTCTTTTTATTTTCCTATTCATTTGTTTCTCCGGTAGCTTCCAATGCCCCGGGCGAGTGTACTTTTACTTTCCATTCGCACCAGTACTCATCGTCTTGGAATGGCCATGGGGAAGCATCGTGCCGACCCGCATGTTCTCAGGGACATTGTGGGGACGGATATTTAGTCTCTCGTCTATTGGGTTGAATGCCGGCTTAATTTTCGGAGGGACAAAAGTATGTGCGTGGCTTTTCACCAGATTCATGAGCGCTCGAGCACGGGCCACGCATGCCCGGTGGATACGCTCTTCAGTTAAACGGCTATTGGCGGAACCGCGGCCAAGGATCGCGACGATCGTCGCGCTGGTCTATCTGATTCCCGCACTTGTCTTATGGCTCCTTTGGCAGTATTGCTCTGGGTGGAAATGGTTATGCAGCGCGCCGCTGCTCGAGTCTTTTGCCAGACCCTGGGCCGACTGGCTGGGTTGGCATAGTGTATACAGTTCCAACGTCTCTGTCGCAGCGTCATTAGGCGTGTTAGGGGCTAGGCTGTTTGTTCTCGGAGCGCTATTTCTAAATGCAGGTGTGATCTTTTCGATCACCAAAGGGTACGAGTGGATGTTCAGCAAATTGCGAAACAACCCTCCCAGATTAATCGGCACGATGTGCGCTGTGAGCTATGCACTCGTTGCACTCTTTATCTATGTCGATCAATTCCGTTGTTCAGGTTTTTTGTGTGACCTAGGACTACTCCTAGCGGCAGCGCCGTGGTCTATTTTAGCCAACGTGGATTCCATGAGAGGCGGGATGGTTTTGGTACCGTTTATGTTGGCTGCCAACGCAGCTATCCTGTATGCCGTCTCCGCAGGGCTAGCGCGACTGTTTTGGAAAAGTGCGTCGTAATGCGGAGAACGGTCTAGGGCGACCGCTGAGCGTTCCTGATCGAACTATTTGGTGAACTCGGCCGGTCCGTGCTTCCTCGTGGTCTACTTCTTTTTCGCCGGCTCCACGAAGGGCATGAGCGGCAGCTTTTGCGCGTCCTTCTTGACCACCAGGACTGCAATGGCCCCGCGTAGGGCGTCTGTCAGCGAATGGGTCACCAGCGGATAGCCGCCTTCGTTGTCCACCACCACATCGACGGTGTAGGCGTCCCCGGGTCCGACCACGACAGTCTGCACGCCGGTCAGCTTGTTCGCCGGATTGCCGCTCGCCCAGGCGTTCTCCCAGATTTCTCCGATTGGATGAAAGGACGAGAAGTTGTTGGGGCCGGCATTCACCAAATAGATACGGACGCGCTCGCCGGGCTTTGCTTCCAAGGCCTTTCCTTCCAAGAACGGATGGTAGCGAAACACGCCGCCGTTGAACATCGCGTGATCGTATTTCCGGTCAAACATCGCCGTGAGGTCTTCCGGGTTATTCCACAGCTCGCTTTGCACGAGAACATATTCGCGGTCGGCTTTCGGCAGGGCGTTAGGGTCCTTCGGGTCGATGATGATCGCCCCCATCATGCCGCGGGCGATGTGTTGGATCATCGGTTGGACGCCGCAATGGTAAAAGAAAATCCCGGGCTTTTTCGCAACGAAGGTAATGCGATGGGTTTCGCCCCGCTCCACCGGCTTGTGGTTCTTGATAAAGTCCATCTCACCCGCGTGAAAGTCCATCGAGTGGGGGAACGTGTTGCTCTTCAAATTGGTCAAGGAAAATTCGATGGTATCACCTTCCGTCGCCCTCACCACCGGTCCAGGAAATTGGCCATTGAAGGTCCAGGCCTTATACATGGTGCCCTTGTTGTCGATGGGAACCTCCACCTCCATCGCAGTGAAGTCGACCTTGACGGTTTTCGCCTGCGCGACACCAAAGGCGGTACTCCAGCTCACCACCGCGAACCATACAACCATGGAAATCCTAAATGACATGACGTGAAACACACGGTGCATGGTGTTCTCCTTCATTAACGACAATGGCCAGGTGGCGGAATATACACTAAGGCGCTAAGCGGAAATATGATCTAGGTCATATTTGCAGAACGAACAGCGAAGGCGGGCGGGAGTCTACCTCAGTCGCGGGCGCTCGCCGACGCGTCAGCGACCGCCTTGAGTCCTTCTAAGTCTCGAATGACGAGCGTGCGACCTGATTTAGCAAGTAATCGCTTGCGGGAAAGTTTGCTGATTGTGCGGATGGCCGTTTCCACGGCGAGGCCCGTCATGTCGGCCACGTCTTGACGGTTAAGCTTCAGCGTCAAGGCAATACCTTCCGGACAGGGCCTGCCGGCTCGCTCGGCCAACTTGAGCAACAGCGATGCGATCCGCTGTTCGGCTCGCTCCAGGGCGAATGTCTTCGATGTCTCCTGTGCCTCGTGAAGTCGGCCTCCCAGATACTTGATCATTTCCATTGCGGCGGCGGGATTCGTCTTAAGGAATTTGAAATACGTCTGTCTGGGAATTTTCAAGACCGTCACCGGTCCCATCGGTTGGGCGCAGCCGGGGTGAGGCTTGCCGTCCAAAACGGCCGCCTCGCAGCAAAAGAGATCCCCCGGAAGGAGCACCTTGAGGACGGCCTCCCTGCCTCCCTCGGAAGATTTGACGCACTTGACCGCGCCGCTCGTGAGCACATGAAAGCAGTGGGCCGCGTCGCCTTCCTTAAAGATGAACTGGCCTTTGTCGTAATGCGTTTCCGTGACGCCTTCGCTCAAAGTCTTGAGGTCACGATCCTTGAGAGTGGAGAATACCGGCAGATGGCGAAGAGAAAACCGTTTCATGGGCGCCAAGCTTAACAAGCAACTCTCAGATATGTAAAGCAGCACTATGCAAGCTACATGCAAGGACGAGCGTAGTGTCCTCTCCCGCCTTGCTTTTAGCAAGAGTGTCGAGCCAGCCTTACTGCGGCCGTCATTCACCCGTTGCATGTTCAGAGCAACGGGTACCCGGCACAGTCCGCCAGTTTCGAGCGCGTTGCGCGCGTAAGATTAAATCTTTGTGCGCGCTGCGGGAGCACGAGGCTGGCTCGACGCTTTTGCGCTGCTTGACTTCGTTTTAGACGCTACGACAGAATCGAAATATGACACGTCGCGCAATCTTCATCGCTGGTCGTCCTGTGGAAACCGGCGAGACCAGCGTCGTCCGAAATCCTTATTCCGGCGAGGTTCTGGCCGAGGTCTGCCTCGGCGGCGAAAAGGAAGCTGAAGCAGCGATCCGAGCCACAGTGACGGCGTTTGGCAGCAGTCGCCGGCTGCCTGCTCACAAGCGCGCGGCGGCATTGCAAAAAATAGCCGTAGACATCACGCAGAGGCACGAAGAATTTTCGCGTTGCCTGTCCGCCGAATCCGGCAAGCCGATCACCGACGCCCGACGCGAAGTCGGCCGCGCCATCAGCACCTTCACGATCGCGGCCGAAGAAGCCAAACGCATTCCAGGCGAAGCCGTGCCGCTCGATATCTCGCCCGGCACGGACCGGCACGTCGGATTCGTACGTCGCTTTCCGATCGGGCCGGTTCTCGGGATTACGCCGTTCAACTTCCCGCTGAACCTCGTCGCGCATAAAGTCGCCCCGGCCCTTGCCGTGGGCAATCCCATTGTCCTGAAACCGGCGCCTCAGACGCCCTTGACCTCTCTGTTGCTGGGAGAGGTGCTCGGCGGGCTTGACCTTCCGCAGGGTATGTTCAGTATTGTGCCGTGCACCAACGCGGTAGCCGAGCGCATGGTGACTGATGACCGATTTGCGATGCTCAGCTTTACAGGGAGCGCGCCCGTGGGCTGGAAACTGAAGAGCAAAGCCGGCAAAAAGCGCGTGGTGTTGGAGCTCGGCGGGAACGCCGGCGTTATTGTCGAACCGGATGCGGATCTCGACTATGCCGCTGAGCGCTGCGCGATTGGAGGCTATGGCTATTCCGGCCAGACCTGCATCTCGGTCCAACGCATCTATGTCCATGAATCGGTCTATCAGCCGTTTCTCGAAGGCCTCCTGAAGCGCGTTCGCGCGTTGAAAGCCGGCAATCCGAATGATGAATCCACGACGATCGGCCCCTTGATCGACGAGGGCGCTGCCAAGCGAGTGGAATCCTGGATTCAAGAAGCGGTGGCGGGCGGCGCCAAGGTTCAGCTCGGCGGCAAGCGCGAGGGTAGTGTTGTTGAAGCGACCGTGCTGACCGATGTGAGATCAGAAATGAAGGTGAATAGCGAGGAAGCGTTTGGCCCCTTGGTCAACGTCACGCCGTACCGCACATTCGAACAAGCGATTGCCGCGCTGAACGATTCACCATATGGCTTGCAAGCCGGTGTCTTCACGCGCGATATCAATAAGGCCTTTAAGGCCTACGAGGATATCGAGGCGGGGGCGGTCCTGATCAACGAGATTCCGACTTTCCGCGCGGATCAGATGCCGTACGGCGGCGTGAAGAACTCCGGCCTCGGCCGAGAAGGTGTGCGGTACGCCATCGAAGAAATGACCGAGCGCAAACTACTCGTGCTGAATCTTACCTGACCCCAAAAGGGGACGGCTACCTTTCCGAAGGTTTCCGATCCGCCTACTGGATACGGCGGGTCCTGTCGCCGCATTACCCGGACGTGCTCAGAGCCTTCTCACCCGTCCCAGGCCCCCAGGCGCGCCGAGACGCGCCCCTTCCCGTGTCGCCGTCGTAGCCCCACTGAGCACGTCAGGGTGGCTCGGCGGCAGGACCCGCCGTCAAGAAACCAGGGAGCGTACTTTTGCGACGATGTGCTTTGCGCTGATGCCGTAGCGGTCCAAGAGCTCTTCGGGCTTGCCGCTGTGCGGAATCTCGGTGACCGCCATCTTGTGCACCCTGATCCCTTCGCTGCCAACGGCCGACAAGACGGCGTCCCCGAGCCCTCCGTGCTTGTAATGGTCCTCGACTGTGAGGAGGGTATTTTGTGTCGCACGAGCGGAGCTGAGGAGCGTCTCACGGTCAATCGGTTTGATGCTGTAGAGATCGATGACGCGAATGGAGATGCCCTGTTTACCCAGTTCATCATAGGCCTTGAGCGCTTCAAAGACCGTGACTCCGCCTCCAATCACCGTAAGTCGATCGCTCGCGCTTTGGCGAAGCACCTTTGAGCCGCCGATCATGAACTGCTCGTCATTGTTATAAAGAATCCCGGTCTTGGGACGACCGGTCCTGATATAGACCATTCCCTTGTGCTCTGCTGCCAGCGCCGTGAGCCAGTGGGTAGAGACGCCATCGGACGGGTAGAGAACCACCACCCCGGGTTGCGCGCACATCATCGCGAGATCCTCGAGTCCCATCTGAGACGGACCATCCTCGCCGATCGACACTCCCACGTGAGATCCCATGAGTTTGATGTTGGAATGGCTGATCGCGGCCATACGAATGAAGTCGTACGCGCGCGTCAAGAAGCAGGCGAAAGTGGCGGCAAAGGGAATCTTTCCTTGACTGGCCAGACCCACTGCGGCGCCGACCATGTTCTGCTCGGCGATAAAGTTCTCAAAGAAGCGGGTTGGGAATTGCTTTCCGAACTTGTCGGTAAAGGTCGAGTTCTTCACATCCGCGTCCAGGACCACCACCAGCGGGTTCGCTTCTCCCAGCTTCGCCAGCGCTGTGCCGAAGGCTTCGCGGGTCGCGACCGTATCCGTCTGTTTGTATTGGGGCGGGCCGATGTGTTTCGGGGCCGGCGAGGGCTTGAGTGCCCCATCCGGCTGCCTTACTTCCGGCGAATGGCCATTCGGCAGGAAGGCGGCATTGAGCTCCGCGAGAACCTTATCCGCTTCCTGACCCTTCTTGAACGCTTTGCCGTGCCAGTCCATCTTATCTTCGACGGAGGCGACCCCTTTGCCCTTGAGCGTACGCGCGAGGACCACGGTTGGCCGGCCCTTCGTCTGCGCCGCCTGCTCGAAGGCGTTCAACAGCGCGGCGATGTCATGCCCGTCTACGATGAGCGCGTTCCATCCGAAGCCGCTCCAACGCGCGCGGTATGCTTCCATGTTGTGTTGCAACAAGGTGGGATCGCTTTGCCCGAGGCGGTTGACATCGATAATCGCGCAGAGGTTATCAAGCTGGAAATGCATCGCAAGCTCCGCCGCCTCCCAGACTGAACCCTCGACGGATTCGCCGTCTCCCATCAAGACATATGTGCGGTAGCCGGAATGATCCAGAGCCTTGGCGTTGAGTGCGATGCCGATGCCCGCGGGCAAGCCCTGTCCTAAGGAGCCGGTCGCGACGTCGACGAAATTCAATCGGGGGGTCGGGTGTCCTTCCAGGTCGCTCTCCAACGTTCGAAGCTGAAGCAGATCGTCCGGTTTAAAGGCGCCTGCCTCGGCCCAGGCCGCATAGAGAACAGGAGCCGCATGGCCTTTCGATAACACGAACCGATCGTTGTTCGGGTTCTTCGGATTCTTCGGGTCGAAACGCATGACCGAGAAGAAGAGGGTTGCCACGATGTCGGCCGCGGAGAGGCAACTTGTAGGATGCCCGCTTCCGGCTTCGGTCGTCGCGCGGACACTCAGGATCCGCAGCCGGGTAGCCTCATTCTTGAGATTGGTCACGAGGTCCGTCGTGGTCGGCACGGCCGTTCTCCTTCCCTAAGAGGTTCTCTCCGACATCGCCGAAACCTTAACAAGAAAAGGGAAAACAGTCAATGAATGCGCACCTGAAGGCCTTGCGGTTCGATTGACAACCCAGGACACTTTTGTTACGGTGAGCGCCTTCGCTGTAAAGCTCGGGGACCCGGGTGTGACCCATCAGGATCTGTTGCTTGCGCTGCACCGTTTCTGGATCGATCAGGGATGTATCATTCAGCAGCCATATGATTTGGAGGTGGGCGCGGGCACCTTCCACCCCGCCACCTTCCTTCGGGTTCTTGGCCCTGAGCCATGGCGTGCCGCCTATGTGCAACCATGCCGGCGGCCCACCGACGGACGATATGGCGAGAATCCGAATCGCCTCCAGCACTACTACCAGTACCAGGTGATCCTGAAGCCGGCGCCGGCGAACGTACAGGATCTCTACCTGCAAAGTCTTCGCACCTTCGGCATTAATCCACGCGAGCACGACATCAGATTTGTTCAAGACGACTGGGAGTCCCCGACTCTCGGGGCCTGGGGATTGGGTTGGGAGGTGCGCTTGGACGGCATGGAAATCACCCAGTTTACCTATTTCCAAGAGGTCGGCGGAATCGAACTGAATCCCATCTCGGTGGAGATCACCTATGGAACTGAACGCATCGCGATGTACCTGCAGGGTGTCGACAATGTCTTTGATCTGATCTGGACGGATGCGATCCGCTATGGCGATATTCACCATGAGAGCGAGGTCCAGTTCTCCACCTACAATTTTCAGGCGGCGGATGTAAAGCTCCTGATGCAGACGTTCACCGGGTACGAGGCTGAGGGCGCACGCCTCGCTGCGCAGGGATTGATCTTGCCCGCCTATGACTGCTGCATGAAGACCTCCCATCTGTTCAATTTGTTAGACGCGCGGGGAGCCCTGAGTGTTTCGGAGCGTACGGCCTACATTGCGCGTGTCCGGGCATTGGCGCGTCTCTGCGCCGAAGGATATGTCAAGGACCGGGAGGCAAAGGGTTTCCCGCTATTGAAATCTAAAGCAGTCTCGATGTCTGGCCGCGCATGAGGGAGCGGACCAAGACGCCCGTGGCCCAACAAGGTTCGGAACTCCTCCTCGAGATCGGGACGGAAGAACTGCCGGCACAGTTCGTTACTCCGGCCTGTGAGGAGCTAAGGGCGCAGGCCACTCGGCTCCTTGCGGTCAGCCGCCTTCGTCATGGGCCCATAATCACGCTGGGCACCCCCCGCCGCTTGGCGTTGGTGGTGGAAGGCGTGTCACAGGCACAAGAGCCTATTGCGACGGAGGTGATGGGGCCGTCACGAGCTGTCGGATTCGATCCGGACGGTAAGCCGACGAGGGCGGCACTGGGGTTTGCGGCCGGCCAGGGCGTACAGGTCGATGCACTGGAGATACGGCCCACGCCGAAGGGGGAGTACCTGTTTGCGATCAAGCGGGATCCTGGACGCAAAACCGGGGTTCTTCTCCCGGACCTTCTTGCCCAACTCCTCGAAGGCCTGAGCTTTCCGAAAGCGATGCGCTGGAATAACACCGGTGCGCGGTTTGCCCGACCTGTTCGGTGGATACTTGCGCTCTATGGTAGCAAAGTGGTGCGCGTCGAATTTGCCGGAGTGAAGGCTGGTAACACTACGCTCGGCCATAGATTTATTTCGTCAGGAAGACCACTTACAATTCGTGACTTCAAGTCATACTTGAAGGTTCTTGAAAAGGCAGGCGTGATGGTCGATCAAGCTCACCGCCGGGCGATTATCGTGTCACAGCTCGCGAAACTCGCGCAACAAAAAGGCGGGATCCTTTTAGAAGATCACGACTTGGTGGAACAGGCAGTGTTTACTGTTGAGATGCCTTTCGCGATCGCCGGCAGTTTCAATTCTGGTTACCTGACCCTTCCCAAGGAGGTTCTGATCACTGCGATGAAGGAGCACCAGGGGTACTTCTCGCTGCTTACACCTGACGGGGGATTGCTCCCGCACTTCATCGCCGTCATTAATATGGGCGCCAAACAGGCCGCAACTATCCGGGCGGGTAATGAGCGGGTGCTCGCAGCCCGGCTAGCGGATGCCAAGTTCTTCTATGATGAAGACCGCAAGGTCACCTTGGAGAGCCGGGTGGAGCAGCTGAAAGGCGTCACTTTTCACCAGAAGCTGGGCACGCTCCACCATAAAGTAGAGCGTTTGGTGACACTCGCGCCCCAACTCGCCTATACTCTCGGTGTCTCCGACCAGGCCGAGAGCTGCGCGCGGGCCGCAAAACTGTGCAAGGCCGATCTGCTAACCGGCATGGTCGGGGAGTTCCCGACTCTGCAGGGCATTATGGGGCGGGAATACGCCCTACACGATGGAGAGCCGCAAGCCGTGGCGAATGCGATTGCCGACCACTATTTGCCGCGTTTTGCCGATGATCGTCTTCCGGGGAGTCCCGCCGGCACAATTCTGTCACTTGCCGATCGCCTCGACACGCTTGCCGGTTTCTTCGCCATCGGGCTTATCCCTTCTGGTTCTCAGGATCCGTTTGCACTTCGTCGACATGCCTCCGCGATCATTCGCCTATTGCTGGAAGGGGGGCGATTACTGAACCTGAGCGAGGCAATCCGCGAGGCATTCCGTGGTTTAAAGGAGCACGGCATTCAGGGGGATGAAAAGGGTATAGTCGAGCTTGAACGCTTCTTGGCCGAGCGACTCCGATACTATATCCGAGAGGTTGTGAAGCTTAGAGAAGATGTGATGGACGCCGTTCTAGCCGGCCGGGCCACCGATACCTTTGATCCCTGTGCCCTACGGGCGAGGGCAACAGCGCTTCACTCTTTTACGACGCGTCCGGAGTTCGAGTCGCTCGTGATTGGATGCAAGCGTGCCGAAAATATTACTAAATCGGTTCGGGACGAGGAGGTGGATATGGGGCTTCTCAAAGAACCGGTCGAAAGAGAACTGCAGGCGGCATTGATGACGGCCGATTCTAAAGTGGCTCCGCTTCTCCAGGCCGGCAAATTTGCAGAAGCCCTCGATGCACTGGCGACTCTCAAGGGTCCGATCGACGCCTTCTTTACAGGCGTGATGGTGATGACGGACGAAGCTCCGCTCCGACGCAACCGTTTGGCCTTGCTGGTCCGGGTACGGAATCTGTTCCGGCAGTATGCCGATTTTTCAAAGATCCAAGTCGAAGCGAGATAGTCGCGTCATGGCAATCATAATGTTTATTCTCTGTAGAGCGAGGTAACCGTGGCGACATCAAAATACGTGTATTTCTTCGGCGACGGCAAGGCCGAGGGCCGCTCGAATATGAAGGAATTGTTAGGGGGCAAGGGTGCCGGTCTGGCGGAAATGACGAACCTCGGCATTCCGGTGCCAGCCGGGTTTACGATCAGCACGGTGGCCTGCGTCACCTATTTTAAGAACAAAAAGAAATACCCGCCGGGTCTTTGGGAGCAGGTTCAGCAGTATATGAAGCGGCTGGAATCGTCGATGGAGGCCGGTTTCGGCGATGCCGCAAAACCGCTGTTGGTCTCGGTGCGATCGGGCGCGCGCGCCTCCATGCCCGGCATGATGGACACTGTGTTGAACCTTGGACTCAATGAAAAGACGGTCCAGGGTCTCATCCACAAGACACAAAATGAGCGGTTCGCCTACGATGCGTATCGCCGGTTTATTATGATGTTCGGGCCCGTGGTAATGGGCATGAAACGTGAGCGCTTCGAGGAAGCCCTCAACGCGAAGAAGACTGAGGTCGGAGCGAGGCAGGACACCGACCTTGACGCAAAGGCCTTAAAGGATTTGGTCGCCCGCTTCAAGGAGATCGTTAAGACCGAGACCGGCCGCAGTTTTCCGGACGATCCCTACGAGCAACTGAAAATGGGCATTACCGCAGTGTTCGACTCTTGGTACGGGGCCCGCGCTGTGACCTATCGACGGCTCTACGGGATTCCGGACGACTGGGGAACGGCGGTCAATGTGGTCGCGATGGTGTTCGGCAACATGGGAGAGACCAGCGGCACCGGTGTCGCATTTACCCGCGATCCGGCCAACGGCGTTCCAAAGTTCTTCGGTGAATGTCTGTTGAATGCCCAAGGTGAAGACGTGGTCGCCGGCATTCGGACCCCGCTCCCGATTGAAGCTTTGGCACAGCCTCTTCCTGAGGCGTACCGGGCGTTGTTGACGACCTATAAAAAACTGGAGCGCCACTACCGTGACATGCTTGACCTGGAGTTCACGATCCAGGAGGGGCAGCTATATATGCTGCAGACGCGCGTGGGCAAGCGCACCGGGATTGCGGCTGTACGCATTGCTGTGGATATGGCGAATGAAGGATTGATCGACAAGCGGGAAGCGGTGATGCGGGTCGCTCCCGAACAGCTCTCTCAGTACCTGTACCCCGTGTTTGATCCCAAGGAAGAGGCCAAGCACCAGGCGGTCGGCAAGGGGCTGCCGGCGGGGCCGGGTGCGGCTTCCGGCAAAATTGCATTGACGCCGGACCGCGCCGTGGAAATGAAGGAGCGGGGAGAACGCGTAGTATTGGTGCGTCATGAAACGAGCCCGGACGATATCCATGGGATGAATGCGTCGGAGGGGTTTTTGACCGCGAAAGGCGGGGTCACCAGTCATGCAGCGGTTGTCGCGCGACAGATGGGAAAGGTGTGCGTGGCGGGATGTGAAGCGTTGGAAGTTCTCCATGACGGGACCGTGCGATTCGGCACGCAGACCTTGAAAGAAGGTGATCCGCTGTCCCTCAACGGCTTTACCGGCGCCGTCTATCCGGCGAATATTCCGGTCGTCGAATCGGAGGTTGTTCAGGTCATTCAGGGCCGTGTGACACCGGAGCAGTCCGAGAAGTACCGTTATTTCTCCACTCTGCTCAAGTGGGCGGATGAGTTTCGGACGCTGGGCGTACGAGCGAACGCGGATGTCCCGGAGCAAGCGACGATTGCCCGGGGGTTCGGGGCGGCAGGTATTGGCTTGTGCCGTACCGAGCATATGTTCTTTGCGGAGGATCGCGTGCCGATCATGCAGCGGATGATCTTGGCGAGGGCTCAAGAGGATCGAGAACGGGAACTCGCGCGTCTTCTCCCGCTCCAAAAGAGCGATTTCATCGGCCTGTATCGGGCCATGAAAGGATTTCCGGTCACGATTCGGTTGTTAGACCCGCCGCTGCATGAGTTTCTCCCGAAGCGGGAAGATCTCATGGTGGAGATTGCCCAGCTCCACCGCAAACAGGATGACACCCTTCTGGAGGAGAAGAAAAAGCTGCTCGGGCGGATCGAAGAACTCCACGAATTCAACCCGATGTTGGGGCTCCGGGGCTGCCGTCTTGGCATCACCATGCCGGAGATCACGCGCATGCAGGTGCAAGCCATCATGGAAGCCGCCTGCGAGGTTAACCGTGAAGGCATCAAAGTGGTGCCGGAGATCATGGTGCCGCTTGTGGGGTTAGCCGCCGAGATGAAAGCCCAGAAGGATCTTATCAGGGAAGTGGCGTCGGAAACGATGCGGCGTTACCAAACGAAATTTCGTTACCTGGTCGGGACCATGATCGAGCTTCCACGGGCCGCGGTCACCGCCGACAAGATCGCCCTCGAAGCCGAGTTTTTTTCGTTCGGCACAAACGATTTGACCCAGACGACCTTTGGCTTCTCTCGGGACGACGCGTCCAAATTCATCAGTTTCTATATGAACCGGCGCGACCGGTGCGCTCGCTGTCTGCGCGCCGATGTGGACCAAAAGACGATGACGTGTCGGGCCTGCGGCTTTCATCACCCTGCACCGCCCGACAACATCCTCGACTTCGATCCATTCGCGACTCTCGATCAGGAAGGCGTGGGCGAGCTCATGCGGATGGCGATTGATCGGGGCCGCTCTGCCCGTCCGGACATCAAGCTTGGCCTTTGTGGCGAGCACGGAGGGGACCCGGCCTCCGTGACGTTTTGCCATAAACTTGGAATCGATTACGTCAGTTGCTCTCCCTATCGTGTGGCGATTGCCAGGCTCGCGGCCGCGCAAGCCGCGCTCGAGGATGAAGCGACGAAGGCCTCCCGTCCCAAGAAGCGGTCTGCGCGCGCTCGAGCCTCTCGCCGCCCGGCACGCACGCGATTCGGTCGTTAACACCGTTTGCGTAAATCGTCCCGAGAACAAGACCAACGTTTGATGGCGCACGCTCTGGGGTTGGCCGCGTGCGGTCTCGGAAGAACCAGTCCCAATCCCCCTGTCGGCGCGGTCGTGGCCCGTGGCGGGCGCATTCTCGGCGCCGGGTACCACCGACATGCGGGCGGGCCGCATGCCGAAGTTTTTGCCCTGCGCCAGGCGGGTGCCAAAGCCCGCGGGGCAACCCTGTATGTCACCCTTGAACCCTGTTGTCACCTGGACAAACGGACCCCGCCGTGCATTCCGTTGATCCTCAACAGCGGAATCGAGCGAGTCATTGTCTCGACGGCTGATCCGAATCCAAAGGTAAAGGGGCGCGGCATCGCGGCCTTGAAGCGAGCGGGTCTTAAGGTGGACGTGGGAATTGGTCGCTCCGAAGCCGAGACGTTAATAGAACCTTACCGCAGTCGCGTCACAACCGGCTACCCGTTGGTTACACTCAAGATTGCCGCCACCCTGGATGGCAAGATTGCGACCGCGCGAGGCGAGTCGCGGTGGATCACCGGTGTGAGCGCGCGGCAGGCGGTCCGGAAGCTACGGGCGGCATCTGACGCGATCCTTGTCGGAATCGGCACCGTCTTAGCTGATGATCCGAGCTTGACGGCACAGCAGACGCCATCTCGGAAGACAAATCCGCTTCGGATCATTCTTGATCCGAGCCTGCGAACACCGCTCAGATCGAAGGTGCTGACCGACGGCAAGGCGCGCACCTTGCTCGTGACGACGGGGGCGTCTGCCAAAAAGAAGCGCGAACTAGTGGAGCGCCGCGGCGCGGAAGTGCTGCTCCTGCCGGATCACAACGGCCGGATCGATTGGCACGTACTGCTTGCGGAGTTGGGTCGGCGCGGAATAAATGCGTTGCTTATCGAAGGTGGCGCGGAGGTGAATGCCTCCGCCTTACGGGACGGCGTTGTGGATCGGCTGATCTATTTCATCGCGCCACAACTACTTGGTGGGCGGGATGCAGTGGGGGCCATCGGGGGAACCTCGCCATCCCTCTTGTCTGATGCGCTTTTGTTAGATGACGTCACGGTCTCACGACTCGGCACCGATATCGTCGTGACAGGCCGCGTCAGACCCAAACGTTTTTCATGACGAACAAGAGAGCCTTCGCGTTGCTGTGTGGCGTCGGACTCCTTGCCTTCATCAGCTATAACCTTATTCGGATGCCGCTGCTGCCCCTATTCGCCCGGTCCTTGGGTGCTGCGCCTGAAATGATCGGATTCATCGTGGCTGCGTCAACGTTGACCGGTGTCGCGTTGAAATGGCCGGCAGGCGCCTTGTCCGATATTTATGATCGGCGCTGGTTGCTGCTCATCGGGCTCTTGGCCTTCGCGCTTCCGCCCTTTGGCTACCTTTTCGTCCATGATGTCGGTTGGCTCATTGCATTGCGATTTGTTCACGGCATTGCGACGGCGGTCTTTGGCCCAATCGCCATGGCGGTGGTCGCCGACCTTTTTCGGGCGACGCGGGGCGTGGCGCTCGGCTCCTATACTGCGGCGACTCAGGCGGGTGCAATGTTAGGGCCTGCCTTGGGCGGATGGGTGCTGGATGTACTGGGATTCAGCGCGGCATTCGTCATGGCCGGGACATTGGGATCGATGGCCTTTCTCCTCTTTCTTTTCATGCGGCTGCCGCCGCAGCTGCCGCGCAGTTTTCCTGCTGCCGGGCCGAGTGCAGTGGTGCGGGATATGGCCCGGGGAGCCCGGACGGTGATTGGAAACGTGCGCGTGGTGGTCACGAGCATCACCGACGGCGCCCGCCAGGTAGCCAATGGTGCATTGATGGCATTCCTGCCGATCTATGTGGTCGGGATCGGCATGAGTAATACCCAGGCCGGTTTGCTATTCGGTGTTCAATATGTAACTTCGTTCGTCGCACGGCCCACGATGGGATGGGCCTCGGATCGTGTAGGACGCCGGCCCTTGATCCTCGGGGGTCTCATCATATGTGCGCTGGCGCTCGCCGCGATTCCGTACACGCGGGCCTATGGAGGTCTGCTGTCTCTGTGCGCCCTTTTCGGTTTTGGGGAGGCCATTGTGAACGCGTCCGCGGCGGCGCTGGTGGCCGATTTATCTGAACTGAAGACCCTCGGCTCGGCTATGGGAATGCAGGGAGCCATCATGGACATCGGTCATGCCTCGGGCCCTATTCTCGCAGGCATTCTTATCGGGGCGTTCGGCTTCAAGGTCGCGTTTCCTCTCATTGCCGTGCTTGTGCTGATCGCGGCCGTCGGCTTTCGACTGGCTGTTGCGCATGAGAAAGTGCACTTGGGGCCTTGATGCAAAAATGGCGCATGCGATATCGTGGTATACCTAATTGGTGATCGGGCATAAGAAGAAATAGCACAGATCCATATGTTCACAGGCATCGTCGAGGAAATGGGGGTTGTTCAGGTACTGGGCAAAGGCCTGCAGGGGGCAGCGCTCACGGTGTTGGCGAAGATCGTCATGGAAGGTCTGAACGTCGGAGAGAGTATTGCGTTGAGCGGAGCGTGCATGACAGTGGTCGACAGTGGGGATGACCGGTTTCGCGTCGACCTCTCGCCGGAAACGCTGAAAGTCACCACCCTGGGCTTTCTCAAGGCCGGTGATCCGGTCAATCTTGAGCGTGCCATGCAGCTCACCTCACGATTAAGCGGGCACCTGGTCACTGGACATGTCGATGCCATGGGAACCATCCGCGAGCGGATCCAGGATGCCAATGCAATCCTGTTAACGATTGAAGCCCCTCGGGAGGTCCTCCGGTTATGCGTGCCGAAAGGCGCGATCACGGTGGACGGAGTGAGCCTGACGATCAATGATGTGACGGCCCAGGGATTTCGCGTGGCGATCATTCCGCATACCGCGAAGCTCACGACACTGGGAATCAAGCGGCCCGGCGATCCGGTCAATCTCGAATCCGATCTCATCGGCAAGTACATTGATCGATTGTTTCAGGAGCGCGGGGAGGGTACACGACCCGAAATCAAGATCGACCGGGATTATTTGGCGCGTCGCGGACTGTTGTAGTGTTGCTTGATACGGGGACAGATTTATTTTCCGAGGCCTCAAGCAGTTCAGGCAGATTCGCGGTCGAATCCAAGCAGATAGTTTCTGAATAGGAAAATAAAATCTGTCCCCTTGCGGTATAATAGACTCAGTCTTATCACAGCGAGGTGTTCCCATGGCCGTCCTAGTTAGACAATCTTTCCATGCCGTCCTGCTTTTTTTGGTGCTCATCCTGTGCAGTGCGTCTCTGCTCTTCGCAAAGGGGTTTTTCAAGGTTGGCGATCCGGCGCCGAATTTCACGCTGGAGACGCTGGACGGGCAGACCCTCAGCCTTTCACAATATAAAGGGAAAGTCGTTGTGCTTGGTCTCTTCCATATCTGCGAGCCATGTCTGATTCAAGGGACGGAGCTTCAAAAGGTGAACGACGCCTTCAAAGGAAATCTCAATGTTCAGGTCCTGGGCATCAATTCTGCCGGCAACTCCAAAGAAAAGGTGAAGGACTTTCTCAAAGAGTTTCCGGTCAAAGTCACATACCCGTATATGACCGATCCCAAAAAGGAAACAGACAAGCTATACGGGGGTGGAAAGTTTATCCCGAACGTCTACGTTATCGATCAGGCGGGAGTCATCCGGTGGCAACGAGTGGGCACCATGGAAATCGGTGCGGCCGAGACGATCAAAGCGGAAGTCGACAAGTTACTGTCGAACCCTGCCAAAACCGGCGGAGTATAAGCACAGCGCCTTAGGGTCTGCGGCTCAGCTGGGGGAGCCAACGCGGTCCGGTTGAGAGATGCACGGTCATGGACGACGAATTCGCAGACGGTAAAAAGAAGTTCTTGGAACTGGTGACGTCGCTCGATGGCGAGGTGACCGTCGTGATTCCGGTGACCCCAAGCCGTGGGAATTTTCTCATAGCCCTGAGCAAGGGCAAGGCTCGTAAGTTTATGAGTGTCGCCGAGGACGATATTGTGGATCTACCTGAGGATGAGGAAATTCTAAAGAGAATAACCACCGAAGTCCAAAACGCCATCACGGAACTGGGCACAGCCTAGCTGTCATTCTGAGCCAGGCGAAGAATCTAGCAGCTTGACGGAGTTTATCCTGAGCCTCGAATGGAGATCCTTCACGGAGTTTACCCTGAGGTCCAAGACAGATGCTTCACTTCGTTCAGCATGACAACCGAAGGGTTCAGGATGACAAGAAGGGTTCAGGATAACCAGCGAACGTCCCGGCATGACAGCCGAAGGATTCAGGGCTGGACCTTTCCCGCTTCCGATCTATGAAACAAATCGCCCCTGGAATTGAGCAGTGGTCGTTCTTCTCCGAGGAGAAGCAGGTCGATTTTAACGGCCTTCTTTTGAAGGTGAACGATCATTGCATTCTGGTTGACCCTCCGCCGTTGGACGCGGCTGATCGAGCGGCGCTGCTCAGGGGCCCTTCGGTGGATTATATTGTGCTGACGAATCGCGACCATCTACGGGACAGCGAATCATGCCGCAGGGATTTTCGGGCGAAGGTCTACGTGCCGGCTGAGGACGCCCCGGAGATGAATATTATTCCTGACAAAACCTACCAGGACGGCGAGCTCCTGCCGGGAGGGCTCTGGGTGATCAAGCTTGGAGCGATGAAGTCGCCAGGGGAATCGGCGCTGTTTTTGGATCGGGGCAAAGGCATCCTGATTCTCGGGGATGCTCTCATCGGAAAGCCGGCCGGGCGATTAACTCTCCTGCCTGCGGAAAAATTGCCGGACGTGGCAAAAGCTAAGCAGAGTCTAGAGCGTCTTCTAAAGTACAATTTTGATATGGTTCTCGTCGGCGACGGCGCCTCCATCCTAACGGGCGCAAAAGAAGCTGTTCGCCAGGCCGCTCAGGGATAGCGGGTTAGACCCTACATCTTGAATTCGCGCTTGCCTAGATCTACCAAATCTGGTATAGGGTCGCCATGCGGCCATCTACGTCCGGCCGGTTAAATCAAATCGGCAACGAGCATTTTGGCCGGGGGCACTACGCCGAGGCCTTCTCCTATTATCAAAAGGCATTGTTCTACGACCGTAACTCACTCGATCCCCGCGAGCTCATTACGACCCTCGGCAATCTTGGAAACATCTGCGGTGTGAGCGGGCAACGCGACGAGGCTGATCGCTACTATCGTGAGGTGCTGGAGCTGCAGAAGCGTTTGGGTGACGAAGGAGGGATCGGTGCGACGCTGGTCAATCTGGGAAATCTGCGCGCGGACGCCGGCGAATGGGATCGTGCGCGCGCCTACTATCTCGAAGCCAGGGATATCTTGGAGCGGCTCAACGACGACAAGTCGCTCGCAGTGCTGCATTTAGACCTTGGGTTGGTCGCGCGCGAGATCGGCGCATTCGACGAGGCGCTCCGCGAGTACCAACACTCGCTGCAGTTGATGCGCCGATTGGGCAATCAGGCGGGCGTCGCGGATACCTATCGCATGATGGCGCGCACGTATGTGACCCGGCAGATGTGGGAGGAGGCGGCGTCCTGCGCCCAGACAGCCGTTGAAATCGCTCAGCGGTTGCGGGACGACCTGCGCGTGGCCGGGGCGATGTACGTCCTCGCCGGGATTCGGGAGGAGCAGGGCCGAACCAATGACGCGATCAAGCTGTTTGAGCGCGTGGTGGAGTTTGATCGCCGGTATCAACTGCCCAAACTGCAGGAAAACATAGATCGGCTGGCGGCGCTTCGCGAGCGGCATGCTTGCGGGAAAGGGGAGACCGACCCGGCGTGAGCAGTGTCATCACGATCGGATTTTCAGGCCGCACCCGAGCTTGTCTTCAGACGGAGTTCACTCCCCCCATTGCTGACGATGAACGGCGGGAAACGTTGATTCACGTGGCATTGTTGACGGCCCGGACCTTTGCCGCGCTCGAACCGGAGGTCCAGCTCACTTTTGCGGCAACCCTTCGAGAGTGGATTGAAGATAAGTTTATCGCATGCCCCACCCGCCTGATCCCTGGCGATCCGATGGCCTGCCTACCCCGCTTTGCATCAACCTTCGTGGCTCCTGTTCGCGAATACGCGCTGGCGAGTAAAGGCTGCAACCATAACGGACGCGGTGTGGAGTTCTTCCTGCCGATGGCTTTAGTCAGTTTCCTCCATCATGTCGTCTTGACGCATGCTAATCCCGAAGATCTCCTCAAGCCGGCGATGGCATTGTGCGGCGCGGTTGTGATTCAACCGATGACGATGGAGAACCATTTTCAAGCCGCTGCAGCAAGTTTGCCCAAGGTCGCCTCTATCCTGGAAAAAGCGGTCGAGGCGGAGCGGGTCGTCACGCAAACGGTATTGCCGCGTCCTTCCGTTGAAAGAAAGCCCGCGCCAAAACCTATTCCTGCCCGGGCCGAGCCGGCGATGCCGGGGATCCCGGGGATCCCGCGACGCCGGGAGCGCAGACGTACTTTAGTGATCTCGGCATGCATCGCCGCGCTTCTGATCATGGCCGGGGTGCAATATCTTTCCGTACACGAACCCCTGACCTTTTCACCGGGGCGTGACATAGCTTCAGCGCCTCCGCCCGCTTCGGTTCCTGTACCCACACCGACCACTCCGCTACCCGCGCCGACTCCTTCGCCTGAACCAGAGCCTCCAAAGCTATCCGGGCCTATCCTGACTTCCCCGACTGCAGACCAGGCTCCGGCCCCGCCAGCGTCCGAACCGACAGCTCCGAGCGTTACGGTCGAACCTGCTCCTATTCCGTCCATTATCCCGGAACCCCCTGTCCCCGTGGCTGAGCCGCCGCTGCCTGCGGCCGACAAGTCATCTTCCCAAGCAATTCGAGCCTACCAACAGAAGGTTCGTGAACTCGCTGAAGATGCCATGGCGCAGGTCGTCGTAGTTATTAACGCGATCGAAGGACAGGTCTTGACGGAGTTTGCCTTGAAGGACGTGCTCGAATACGGCCTGCAGCAGACACGGGCCGACTTAAGGCGGCTGCAGCGCCTGACGCCTCCCGATACCTATCAGTCGAAACAGCAGGACGTAATCCAGGTGGTCGCGGACCTCGAACGTCTCGCCAAAGCGTTGAGCATGCTGCGGATGCAACCGCCTGCGGGCATGCTTCAAGAACGTCTCTCCAATATAGAAGGCCGCCTCGAAGAAGCCCTCCACGCCGTCGACAATATGTAAATCTTGATTTTCTTCTTAGGTATCTGTAGCATCATCTTAAAGATAGTTAATATCCCTGAAAGGGTTACCTATGGCAGAACTACTGTTTTATCAGAAGCCGGCGCGGTTAAACACCACGGCGCACAACAAATTACGGTTTACCCCTCTCGCCAATTTTGAATTTGCCTCAAAGGTCTCGGCCGTGCCGTTGATCGTTGCGGAATTTCCTGTAGCGTGCCGCCAGTATCCGATCGTTTTCATTGAAGGTCCGAATAAGATGCTGAGCGCGCAAGCCGTCCTGTCTCTTGAGCAGGACCGCAATTCCTTTCTGGATGAGAAAGGCAATTGGACGGCTACGTATGTGCCGGCCTTCATCCGCCGCTACCCCTTTGTTCTCGCGGAGATCCCGGGCAAGCCCGACGATTTCGACGTCGCCTTCGATGAGGCCAGCGGATGTTTTGACAAAAAGAAGGGCGAACCGCTGTTCGAGGAGGAGGGGACTCCCACGAAGTTCATGCAGGAGCAGATTGATTTCCTCCGCCTCTTTCATGCGGAATTCAAACGCACCCAGCAGTTCCTTGAGGCCCTCCAAAAGGAAGAACTGTTAACGCCCTACAACGTCGACATCGTCCGGGGAGGAGATCAGGCCCGATTCGCCGTCCGTAGCGCCATGGTGATCAATGAGACCAAGCTGCAGAATCTTGCCTCTGACAAGGCGAGCGTGTACTTGAAAAACGGCTTCCTCGCTTTGATGTACGCGCAACTGATTTCGTTGCAGAGTTTTCTCCCGCTCGCAAATCGGGCCGGTGATCAAGCCACGAGCAAGACACCGTGGTGGGCCAAGTAAACAACATTGCAAGGGTTTCGCCATTAACATTTGTGCCAGACGCATTAAGAGTCGGGTTCTTTCTTTTAACCACTGTCATCAGTTCGCTTCTGCTCGCCATCTCAATCAGCCCCGCACAATCGCTTAACCGGGATACCCCCGGCGTTCTCCTCGAGCAGCAACGCAAAGCGGAAGAACAAAAGAAGAAGCAAGACCTTTATATCCAGCCTCCGGCGCCTCCGGAGATTGAAAAGCAGGTCACGCCGGCCCCGCCGCTGCCGCCTGACGCAAAGTTGCTCGTCTCCCGGATCATCTTCAGCGGCAACACGGTATTTAAGAGCGCGGAGCTCGAACGAGTTGTGAAGCCTGCCGTCGGCAAGGAGATGAGCCTCGGCGAGCTCAACGAGTTTATCGGCAAGGTCTCCGATTATTATGTCGCGCATGGATACATTTTGGCGCAGGCCTATTTGCCGCCGCAGGAGATTCGAGACGGGATCGTTGAAGTGGCGATCCTCGAGGGGGAGGTCGGCCGTATTGAGGTCACCGGCAACAAACGGTATCGATCCTCCACGATCTTAAATGCGATGGATCCCGTCAAAAAACGGCATGTGCTCAACGAGCGTGTGCTGGAAACCTCTCTCAATGAGTTGAATGACTATCCAGGGCTGAAAGTTCATGCGGCGCTCAAGCCCGGAGAGCGACGGGGGTTCACCGATCTGCAACTCACTGCGGAGGAGCGAATCCCGTATACCCTCGCGTTTAATCTCGATAACTATGGCTCGAGGCTTACCGGGCCATGGCGATACGGCACCACGATCGGCATCGGCAACCTCACCGGGCTCGGCGACAATCTTACACTGCAAGGATTGAAATCGAACACCCGGCTGTTTTTTACGAATATCGGCTATCTGATCCCCATCAATCATGTGGGCACGAAACTCGGGCTGAATTGGAACCACTCGGAGAATGTGATCGGTAAGGAGTTCGGCGCCACCCGGCCTGTGGGGCGCGCGGACATCGTCTCCGGCGATCTCTATCAGACCATTACGAAGACCAGCGTCTTTGCGCTCTCGGTGAATGGAGGGTTTGATTTCAAAACCATTCGCAATATTATCGACGGGCGTCTGGCGAACGGCAGTAAAGACGAGCTTCGCGTCTTTCGACTGGGACTGCGCGGAGAGTACAACGACCGATGGCTCGGCCGAAACTTCTTTGGGCTCACAGTTCATGAGGGCGTCGATTTCTGGGGCGCCTCCACGAAGAATGCGCCGGGTACCAGTTTTCAAGTAGCTCCCGGTAAAGGTGGCGGCCCAGGATACTGGACGACGTTAACGGCGGACCTGGCCCGGTATCAGTCGCTCGGATTCCCGTTCATCCAGAAAATTCCGGTTCTTCCCATCGTGCTCAACGACAGCTATTTGATTCTTCGAGCAACCGGCCAGCTTGCCAGCGATCGGTTACTGTCCTCGGAACGGTTCTCCATCGGTGGATACTATACGGTCCGAGGCTATCCGGTCTCCGAAAAGATTGGCGATCATGGCTATGCGGCCACGGCCGAACTCGTCGTACCCGTGCCATCTTCCCGGAAAATACCCTTCAGCAGCCTGCCTTGGAAGGAGGTCGTTCAATTTGCCGCGTTTATAGACCACGGCGCTGTCTTTGTATCTCCTGTCAGCCTGCCTTCACCCCCCCGGCCTCAGGAATACCTCACGGGCGCCGGCGTCGGCTTGCGGATCAATCTGCGCTTTGGAGTGCCACAACCGGTTGACCGTGGACTTTTATCTTTGAAGATCGACTGGGCCTCCGCGATCGGCCGGCCGCGCCCGAGTAGCCGCGATCAGGGAATTAACATCCCGAGCCTTTACGGAGATGGAGCGGCGGGAGTGCTCTATGTGAGTGCGGCGCTTCAGTTCTGATGGGAGTGACGGTCCAGTTCGCCTGATTCTAGGTGCGCGCGGAGTGATCGCGGAATGCATTCACCAGGATCGTGGAACGCTTGTCGTCGCGATGGAGGAAGGTTCATGGCGATTTCTGAGACGATTTATGGCCATTGGGCTGCTCGTCTATGCTCAAGAATTCTGCCTGTCCGGCCGATAAAAAACGATGAGGCGAGTCATGATCACAGGCATGGGAGCAGTCACGCCTTTAGGCATCGGTGTCAAGGCCTTATGGGAAGGCTTGACCACTGGTCGTTCAGCGATTGGACCGATCACTCGGTTTGACGCCACACGACACAGATGCCGGATCGCTGCCGAGGTGCCGGAGTTTGACGTCCTTTCTGTACTTGATAAAAAAGACACTAAGCGTATGGACCTGTTCGTCCAGTATGCCGTCATTGCGGCTCAGGAGGCGATGACCGATGCCGCCCTTGTCTTGACCAATGGGCTCAACAATCGCACGGGTGTTATCGTGGGCACAGGCATGGGCGGCCTGCCGAAGCTCATTGAAGGGTACGAAACCCTTGAGAAGCGTGGCCCACGTTATGCCGTTCCTTATATGATGTCATCGCTGATTCCCAACATGGCTGCCGGCTGGATTTCCATGCGTGTTGGGGCTCGCGGTCCGAATTCAGCAGTCAGCACCGCGTGCGCGGCAGGCCTGCATGCCATCGGCGAGGCATTTCGCCTGATCCAACATGGACAGGCAGATGTCATGCTGGCAGGGGGGAGTGAATCCTTGATCACGCCGGTTGTCTTTTACGGCTTTGATTCCTTGCGCGCCCTGTCGATACGCAATGAGGCTCCGCAACGGGCCAGCCGGCCTTTTGACAAGGAACGGGACGGATTTGTGCTGGGGGAAGGGGCCGGGATGCTCGTATTGGAAGAATACGAGCATGCGCGTGATCGAGGGGCGCCTCTGTATGGGGAAGTCTGTGGATTCGGAATGACAGCGGATGCGCATCACCCCACGGCGCCATCCCCTACAGGGGACGGGTCGGCGCGTTGTATGGATCTTGCTTTAGCCGATGCCCGCCTCAGCACGAGCGACATTGATTATATTTGTGCTCACGGGACGTCCACCCCGTTGAATGATGCCAGCGAGACCCAGGCGATCAAGAAAGTTTTTGGCGCGCATGCCAGCCGACTGTCCGTCAGCGCAATCAAATCGATGCTGGGGCATCTGTTGGGGGCTTCCGGTGCTGTTGCCACCATCGCCACTGTACTGGCGCTTCGGGAAGGGATTGTACCCCCTACCGTGAATTATGAAACCCCGGACCCTGAGTGTGATTTGGATTATGTCCCCAATATGGCGCGACGCGTTTTAATCAAAAATGCGTTGGTCAACGCCTTTGCTTTCGGGGGAACGAACGCCGTCATGGTGCTGCGAAAGTTCGAGGGGATATGATGAGCGTTTGCCTCATGATCGGCGCGCCGCACTGTAAAAAGGGGAAGGAGGGAGTTTCATGCCGAAAGAGATAATGTCAGAATACACCATAGAGGAGATGTTGAAGAAGCTGATGATAGACAGGTGCGGGATTCCTGAGGAAAAATTTAGACCGGACGCTACTCTTCAGGGAGACCTTGAGCTTGATTCGCTGGATGCGGTCGAACTGGCCATGGGACTCGAAGATGAATTCACGATCGAGGTGGTCGACCAGGACCTGGTCAATGTGCGGACTGTCCGCGACCTCATAACTCTTATTGTGCGAAAGCGAGATGCCGCATAATGCGACACCCACGCGACATTGTCGGATGGGATCGACCCTTCACGATAGCCTCCAGCCTATCGGCTGAGGACCCCGGCGTTGTGCTGTCCGTCTAACCTGCCGTCTTTTGTCATGATTTGTCATCAGTCGAATGACTCGCGTGCCATCCTGCCGGGAGTCCGTTGTCTCTTCCGCAGACCACCGAGAAAATCTTAAGAACCCCTCTGTTTCTGTCGATATAGACTCCAGGGTCTTGATCATCCACGGCAAGGCCATGACCTCGCTGCACCCACTAGCACGTCGACGTTGGGTCAGCTCTCATGGCGCTTTTCGAACATAGACGCCGCCCTGAAGCCGAATGGCAAGGGGCCTGATCGGAGAAAGTTTGATGGCTCGCGCGCTGACGGTCCACATGGCTTCTACACAGGCCGAAAAGGAAGAGATCTTCCGCCTGCGGTATGAGGTATACATCGAAGAGATGGACGGCGCGAGCCGGCATGAGGAAGCGAACTCGACCAGCCGGCAATTCCGGGACGAGTGGGATGATCAGGCCCACCATCTATACGTGCGGCAAGGCGACGCGATAGTAGGATGCGTACGATTCAATTTTCGTATCGATGGGGCGCTGGAATGCGAAGAAGGCTTCGCTCTCGAGCAATTTGCCCCCGCATTTCCAGACCACGTAGGCATCGTCTCCAGGTTGGCGCTTCACCCCAAGGTCCGGGGTAGCGCAATTCTCATGCGCTTAATGACGAGATTGTATGAACTGGCCAGAGAGAAGGCCATTCGTTTTGCGTTTCTCGATTGCCATCCCAAGTTGATACCGCTCTACAGCCGGCTGGGCTTCCGAATTTATCGGCCGGGGTTCAAGCATCCCAAATATACCTTTGTCATTCCGATGGTCCTTGTGATTGACGATGTGGAGTTTATGGAGAAGGTGAGTTCACCGTTTCTAACCACCGCGCGGCGCTTCCCGCACTCGACAGAATCACGCGATCTGCTGTTGCGTCAGTTTCCGGCCGTGTCCCATACATTTGTGTCGGCTGATGCAAACCAGACTGACTTTTGGGGTCTCTTACGGAGCACGCTGGTCGGTAGGGGGGCTGCGGTCAAAGGCTGCGCTCTCTTGGCGGACCTTACTGACGAAGAAACGAAGCTGGTGCTCTCGTTCGGTCAAATCGTGTCCTGCCAAGCCGGCGATCCGGTCGTCAGCACCGGAGAAGTAGGTCACGAAGTCTATGTGATTCTCGATGGGAGTTTTCAGGTGGTCGGAGAGAGCCAAGGAAACACCGACATGGCGATCATCAACATTCTCACCCAGGGCGAAACCTTTGGGGAAGTCGCATACCTGACGGAACGAACACGTTGCTCAACAGTCGTTGCTCTGGAGAATTCGAATCTGTTGATCCTGAATGGAAGAGCATTGGATAAAATCACCGCGGCAGAACCCGCGCTTGCTGCCAGGGTATTTCGAAATCTTACCCGTATTATCGAAGCCCGCGTTCAGGAGGTCAGAAACCCAGCCGGAACTGTCAATGGGCAGGGAATCGACAGCGCAGTGAGTAAACGAGGGCGTGCCTACGCAGCACGCGAGAAATGATGGAACCGTGTATGCATAAGCTGTTCTCACCCGATGGAATAAATGGATCTGTCGCGGCATCGAAGAAACGAAAAGCGTTGGTGCTCAGTCCGAACAGAGTCCGGCCGCTCGCGATGCAGCTTTCGCCTATCGATCGCGCGCTCTCGGACATTCTGAAGGGCCTGACGGGAGAGGAGACGGCTCTTTTGGTATTACTCAGCCGGGTCATCATCTGCCAGAGCGGCGAATTCGTGGCACGGGTCGGGGAGCCTGGGGGTGAACTCTTTCTGGTCCTTGCGGGGGGGCTGGTCGAGATCTCAGAACAAATGCCGAAACAGTCACTGCCGGCCGCAATTTTTCTGCGCGGAGACATTTGTGCCGAGACGCCTTTCTATACCCGAGGCCTCCGAAAAACATCGATCGTCGCCCTCGGGGCATGCCAGTTGCTCGCCATCACCTCCAAGACGCTCGATGGCCTCATTGGCACGCAACCGCGCATGGCCGCAAAAATCTTTGGCAATCTGGCGGGCATCGTTGCGGCTCGTTTTCAGCAAGAAGTTGGATCGGACGTCCCGCAGGCCATGACCAGCCTCCCCACTATTGCCATCCCAACGTCTGCTTTTCCTGCATAAAACAAGCCCGCGAACCGATTCTGTGGGTTGGGTCGCAATCACTGGGCCATCGAACTGCTCTCCAGTCGCGTTGAAGTAAAAACTCCGTAGGAAAAGTTTATCTTAGGAGATATAATCCACGAGTGCCCATCATTGCTCTCCAGAGCCTCTTGCACGATAAGACCAGATCGCAGTGACAGCGGCGAAGGGGCCGGCAAGCGATTCCTCCGCCAGGACTTGATCGGCAAGCATGTCCCCCCCATGTTCCCATCAGGGTCGGGGCCGCTATCTATAGCAAGGCGGTAGCCCGAAAGACGCCTGTATCTCGCAGGCAAGATTGTGGAGTGACGCATGCTCAATCCGCCTGACGTGAGTACCCGACGATGGGATGTCATTGTTATCGGAACCGGAATGGGTGCCGCCACCGCCGGCTACGCGTTGGCGAAAGCCGGCAAACGCGTGCTGTTTTGTGAAAAAGGAAAATCGAGTTTGGGCCAAAGCGGAGCATTGCGCGGGCAGTACGCGGAGCAGTTTTTCGATCGATGTGAAGCGCCCAGTGCAAAGTACCGTGATGTGTTGTCCCGGGCTGGACGCTATTATAGCGAAATCGAAGACCGATCGTCCGGCCGCTCGACGAAATTCATTCCGTTTATTGGTTCGACGACTGGGGGCTCCACCGCCCTGTATGGGATGGCCTTAGAACGATTTTTCCCGTGCGATTTTTCCCCGCGACAGAATTACCCCGACGCACCGGCTAACACTCTTCCGCAACGCTGGCCTGTCTCTTATGATGAATTCCTGCCCTATTACGAATTGGCGGAACGGCTTTACCGCGTACGGGGGGGGATAGGCGCGCTCCGCGAGGGTGTCAAACCGCAATATAGGCCGCCCTCCCCGGCGATGTCACCCCCCGGCCAAGAACTGTTCGATTTCCTACAGAAAAGAGGCCTACATCCTTACCGACTGCCACAGGCTTGCGAATTTGTGGCCGGTTGCGAAGGTTGCATGGGCTACCTCTGCGCGCACGACTGTAAGAATGATAGCGCACGGGTTTGCCTTGAGCCCGCGCTGCGGGAATTCGGCGCGGAGTTGCTTGATGAGTGTGAGGCAGTGAAGCTGATGGCCACCCGCCATGAAGTGACGGCCGTGGAGTGCGTTCAGCGTGGCCAAACTATGACCTTGCGGGCTGATATTGTGGTGCTCGGCGCAGGCGCGCTCGCAACCCCAAAGTTATTGTTGGACTCGGCGTCTCCGGAATGGCCAAATGGATTGGCAAATGATTCCGGAATGGTAGGCAGGAACTTGATGCGGCACTACGCCGATCTGTACGCGGTATTCACAAATACTAAGCAGCGAACGGCCGGCAACCCCAAGGAAATCTCTTTCAACGATTTCTACTTGTCGGATGGGAAGAAATTCGGGTCGGTACAGTCCTTCGGAATGCTTCCGCCCACTCCGCTCATTGCTGCGAGCATAGCGCAGGATTTGCACGATGACGGACTGCGTTGGGCCGTCGCCCCGTTCAATTTGATCAGGCCCGCTGTTATCCCGCTTTTGGACTGGGTGTTCTCACGGGCCACTATCCTCGTCGGGATCATGGAAGACTTGCCCTATCCGGACAACCAAGTCACTGTCCATGCCGGAAACGGGCACGGCACGCAGCTCTCCTTAACCTATACGCTCCGTGATTACGACAAGGCGAGGATCAAGGCCTTTCGGGCTATGATTGGCACTGTCTTGAAGCCTTATCGCTTCATGCGCATCAAGCAAGCGGAAAACAATCAGCGCGTCGCCCATGTGTGTGGTACTTGCCGGTTTGGTCTACACGCCGAAGACAGTGTGCTGGATCGTAATAACAAAGCCCATAGCCTTTCAAATCTCTACATCGTGGACGCTTCCTTTTTTCCATCAAGCGGCGGCACGAATCCGGCGTTAACGATCGCGGCCAATGCGCTACGAGTCGCTGCCAACCTGTGCGACGCAGCCCCCAATCAAAGGTAGGCGATGGCATGAATTTAATAGAATGCAAAGGGAACTGGGCACTGGTCACGGGTGCATCGTCGGGAATAGGGCGCGAATTCTGCATTCAATTGGCTGCCGCCGGGCTGAATCTGGTATTGGTAGCACGTTCGGAAAAGGCGTTGGAAAGCCTAGGAGCAGAATTATCCAAGCGCCATGGGATCCAGACCTTGGTGTTAGCCATGGACCTCAGTCGACCCAACGCCGCGGCAGAGCTTAGGTCGCGACTCGGGCCACAGGGCTTCAAAATCCGGCTTCTCATCAACAATGCCGCGTCGGGCCGCTGGGGCCGGTTTGAAGCGATTCATGCCGAATACTACGAGGAAATGATCCGATTGAATATAGCCGCCTTGACGTCCATGTGTCACCTCTTCTTGCCTGATCTCACGTCGTTTCCAACAAGCGCAATAATTAATGTTTCCTCCCCGGCCGCGCTCCAGCCCGTCCCCTTTATGGCGGTGTATGCAGCCACCAAGGCGTTTGTTCACAGTTTCAGTCAAGCGTTATACGGGGAGTGGAGCGACCGCGGCGTGCTGGTCCAAACCCTTTCTCCAGGACCGACGGCCACTGAATTCGACGCCAAAGCAGGGGCTTATGCGAGTGCCCTTACCAAACGCGGATCGGCCGAACCCGTCGTCAGGGCCTCCCTATCCCGTTTGATCCAAGGCCAGCCACTGGTAGTAACGGCCAAGGGAACCTACCAACAGCGCTTTTTTGCCGGCCTGTTTCCAGCGAAAATGGTGATCCGGCAGGTGGGAAAGATGTTCAGACCGCCGGCCTAGCCACATCTACGCTGCGGTCTTCATTCCGGTGTCTTTGATCCATATCAAATGCATGAGGGTTATCATGATCATGGAATGTTTTTAAAGGAGTGACCGGTGAAAACTCGCCCATTGGATGTTTTGATTTTCCCATTTATTCTTATCGTCGCAGGCGCAAGCGTATTTCTTATTGCGTCAATCGTTCCTTTTACTACAGCCTGGCTTGGTGACTACCATGCAGTGATCGATTTCCTTTTGTTCTTACTTGGCTTCGGGATTCTATCAGCCATCTCCATGCGGATTGTTGTAGGTGTATGGCCTTTACGTGCCGGTATATTTCTTTGGGAGGAACCCCACGCCAGTTACTGGAAGCTTTTTGCGCTCACGTACATGTTCGGTCGCGGAGCGTTGCTGCCTTTCACGCCAGACTTATGTAAACCTCTCGTGGCGAAACTCTTCGGTGCCAAAATTGGGAAAGGGGTTGCGATAGCGGGACACATCAATGAACCGCCCCTTATATCAATAGGCGATTACGCAATTCTGGGCCAGTATACAGTCATCACGCCTCACGCGATTACCAGCGGAAAACTCATTTTAGGCAGGATAACAATTGGCAACAGAGTCACGATCGGGGTGGGGTCGGTTATTATGCCGGGCGTTGAGATTGGAGACGGCGCTATGGTTATGCCTAATACGTTTGTGCCGATGAACACAAAGATAACCGCTGGCGAAATTTGGGGTGGCAATCCGATAACCAAGATCCGCGAAGCCTCTGCTCCATAAAAGCTTTTATCCCGCCGCATTGGTGCCCTCATGGCGCAGCATCACCTGCCTTCAGATCTGGCCGTTTCGAGCGTGATGAAGATTTGGCGTACTGGTAAAGCCACGTAACCCTAGTTTAGAAATTCCTAGGAAAAATAGAAGGTTGAGGATATAATCACCTAGTGCTGATCGTTGCAATCAAAAACCTTTTGCACGATAAAACTCAGTTCGCCGTCGCGGTCATCGGCGTCAGCTTCTCGGTCATACTGATGGCTGCCCAGATCGGCGTGTTCCTCGGGTTTATGGAAAATAGCGCCTTGATGATCGATAACACCGACGGTGATATTTGGATTACGTCCAAAAACTCCCGAAATTTCGACTTCTCACAGCCCTTTCCTGAGCGGAAGCTCAACCAGGCGATGCGAGTCAATGGCGTAGCTTCCGGGGAGAAGCTTATCTTTGGCTGGAGCATGATTCGGAACCCCGACGGTGGGAGCGAGCAGGTGGAAGTTGTCGGTTTTAATCCTGATACGGGAATCGGCGGCCCTTGGAGTATGCGCGAGGGCAAAGCCAGCGACGTAAAAGGCGGCCTTAATGTGATCGTGGACGAGTCCTCTTTAGGGCGACTCGGAGATATCGTGGTAGGAGACTACCGGGAGATTACAGCGCACCGCCTGAAGATCGTAGGAATCTCCCGGCAAGCAAAGTCACTGACGACCGCGCCCATTATCTTTACCTCCTACACGAACGCGGCCGAGCTCGTACCGTATGTGAGACCCGACGAGACGGTTTTTATCCTGCTGAAAGTTGTTCCGGGCTTCAATCCTCGCACGGTGGCGGCCGAGATCCGACAGACCGTTGACCATGTGGATGTCTATACGAAGGCAGAGTACTCCTTGAAAACAAAGATGTATTGGATGTTCGAGACCGGCATGGGATTCGGCTTTCTCCTCACCGCCATCATGGCTTTTGCGGTGGGGATCGTCGTGGTCGGCCAGACCATCTACAGCTCGACGATAGAGCATCTGCAGGAGTTTGGAACTCTGAAAGCCATCGGCGCGGAGAATCGACATATTTACGAGATCATCTTTGAACAGGCCTTTGTCAGCGCCGTCATCGGCTTCGCTGTCGGCATCGGATTCACCTTTGTGACACAGGGATTGTACGTAAAAATCGGGCTGGCCTTGCTCCTCCCGCCGGTAATGATTGTCAGCGTGCTTGCGGCAACCCTTCTCATGTGCTTCATGGCCGGCTTCGTGTCGGTCTGGAAAGCCATGCATACAGCGCCGGCTGAGGTATTCCGTTAAGGAAGGACGTATAGCTGGGCGCGGTTGCGCGACACGATCCACATGAAGGGAACTGTCTTACGCCATTGATCGAAAGTGAGTTTGAGGAGGAAGTGCTGACGCTGTTCGCCCGTGAAGCCTCCGGGTGGATCGGGCAGATCAAGGCCTCGTTATGGGAATTGGAGTTGGGCCCTGCGCCTGAACGCGCTCGGGCGTTGTATGCCGCTCTACAACGCGACCTGTCCACACTCAAAGGCTCTGCCGGTACCGTGAATCTGCCATCAGCGGAAGAGTTGATCTCGGCGGTGCTGCCGCTGCTGCCGTTGCAGCCAGGGCGCGAAAAAACGTCTCTCACCGAAGACAGAGACATTCGGGCAAGCGTTGAGGTCTTGGCGTCGATCATCACAGTGCTGAATATGGCGCCCCATAAAACGGTAGCGGTGGACGAGATCGAAAAATTAGCGCGTCAGCAGGTGCAAAAGTTGGGAGCGCCGACACTGGTGAGCGGTTCCGCTACCGCGGCGCGAGCGGCCGGACCGCCCATCATGGCAGTGGAGAATCTTCGAAAGGTCTATCGCGAAGGCCATGTCGAGGTCGTTGCGGTGAACGGGGTGACGCTGTCGTTACAAGCGGGAGAGATGGTCGCGGTTGTGGGCCCGTCGGGTAGTGGAAAGACGACGCTGCTGTCCATGATGGGCTTTCTCCTGGTCCCCACATCCGGAAAGATCCGTCTCTTAGGGCGGGCCGTTGAAACGAAACAGGAATCAATGTTGCCGGCGCTGCGCCGTAAGCACATTGGCTTTATCTTCCAAAACGCGAATCTGCTGAGGGCTCTCACCGCTCTGGAGAATGTGATGGTTGCCCTGCATCTAAAGGGCGTCTCACGGGGCCAAGCGCGGCAAGAGGCGGAACGATTACTTGGGCGAGTAGGGTTGGGCCATCGCAAGAACTTTCGACCGCGAGATATGAGCGGTGGGGAGAAGCAACGAGTCGCGATCGCCCGGGCATTGGCGGGCAGCCCATCGCTTATCCTCGCGGATGAGCCGACGGCGAGCCTGGATTCAAAGAGCGGTCACGCGGTGGTCGAGTTGATGCGCGAGATTACAAACGAAGGGGGTCACGCCGTCGCGATGGTGACGCACGACACACGAAACCTGAACATCGTTGATCGCCTTGTAAGGCTCGAGGATGGACGGGTGGTGGGCTGAGATGACGCGACGCCGCATGAGTGTGCTTCTCAGTCTGCTCGCGGTGGTCGCCATAGCCCTGGCCGGATTTTACGTGTGGCAAAGCAGACCGCCGCTCAAAACCGTGCCGGTGCGTCTGGGAAGCATCACATTCATTGTGTCGGGCAACGGCAAGGTGGCGGCGTTGGAGCAGGTTGACGTAAGTGCCAAGGTCGGCGGCCTCATCACAGAATTGACGGCGAAGGAGGGCGATCAGGTCACTGTGGAACAAGTCCTCGCCCGGCTGGACGATCAGGAACTGCAAGCCCGCGTCCGCCAAGTCGGCTCCGCGGCGGAAGAGGCCCGCAGCACCATTGCGGTTGCGCAGGTGCAAGTCGACCAGGCGCAGAATCATCTGACCCGAACGCAGCGGTTGTTCGACGGCGGCGTTGCTCCTCGGGCGGAGCTCGATGACGCGCGTAATGAGGTGGACTTGCGAGCCGCGCAGTTGCGCACCGCCATCGCCGCGCACCGACAAGCACTGGCCTCCTTGGACTATGTCCGGACGCAATTGAATAACACGGTCGTGCGCGCGCCCATGACTGGACTGGTGATCGCTAAACACCATGAGCGTGGCACGGTCGTACAGCCCGGTATGGCCCTCTATACCCTTGCAGATAACGCACGACCGATTGTGCGGGCAGAGATCGATGAATCAGACGCCGGTAAGATTCAGGTGGGTATGCCGGTCGTCATTACCTCTGATGCCTTTCCTGGACGAAAGATCACCAGCACGATCCAGAAGATCGCGTGGCGCGTTGGCCGTAAGCGTATTCGAAGCGACGATCCCGCCGAGATCAGCGACATCAAAGTCCTGGAGGCGGAAATACCGCTGGAGCCGGATGCCCATTTTCGCATTGGGATGGCCATGGATGTGAAGATCAATACCGGCACAAAGGATAAGGCCATGCTCATCCCCCGGTCTTCGGTCCAGCGTCGAGGCTCCGATCTCCTTGTCTCGGTCGTGAAAGGTAAGGTCGTCGAGGAACGCTCCGTGCAGCTCGGAGCCTTTGAGGGGCAGGTCGTCGAGGTTCTGAAAGGGCTTCAGCCGGGAGAGTTGGTGGTACTGGCGAAAGAATAGGGGGTGGGCAAAATTACACAATATGGAATCGCAGCCGTGCTGGCTGTTCTGGTACTGACCGTCATGCCCGTTCGGGCAGAGGAACGAGCGTTGACGCTCGAAGAGAGCCTGCGACTCGCAGGGGAGCGCAATCTTCACATTCAATCCGTGAAGTATGAAGCCGCGGCGTTCGCCGAAGAAGTGCCGAAGAGCTTCACGGAGTTTCTGCCGAAGCTGCGTGCTGACGCGCGGTATTTTGTGTCAACCCGTCCGGAAATCGGCATTCCACAGGGATCGATTCAGATCCCGGCCTTTCCTGGAGTTACTCCTGCGTTTGCGATTCCGACTCAAGACACGAACGTCGTGGCCGGGCGTGCCTGGGATAACGTGATACGGCTGCGCATCGATCAGGTTCTGTTCAGCGGCTTTCGGCTGAGCAGCCAGTACGCGGCCGCAAATCTGGATAAGCAAATAGGTCTGAGCCGCTTGAACCGGGCGCAACAGGAGATCTCCGAACAGGTCAAGCTTGCGTACTTTCGGGCCTTAAAGGCCGATGAGGAACGGTTGTCGGCCGAAGCCCGGATCGCGTTGCATCAGGCGGAGATGCGGTTTACCGAGACGATGATTGCGGGGGGGAAGGCTACCGCGAACGCCATGCCGCCGCTGCGTGCTGCGCTGGCCGGCGCTCGCCAGGAGTCTCTGGAGACCACACAACGGGCGCAGGTGGCCAGGGATGACCTCAAACGACTGGTCGGCCTCGAGCCGCAGGAAGCCATCCGTCCAACGGCCATGACGGAAGAACGCACCCTCGCCCTTGACCTCGATCAAGCGATGCGCTTTGCGCAGAGCGGGCGGCCAGAGCTGAAAGAACTGGCGCTGACCGTGGACCGGGCGAGCGAGGGCGTCATCCAGGCAAAAAGCAGTCTCTATCCGCGGGTCGGCCTCTTCGGGACGTTTGAAAAGGTGCCAAGCGAGCCGATCCATCCGGTCGGGGAGGTACTCACGGCCGGGGTGGAGGCGACCTGGACGCTCTGGGAGTGGCGGCGGTCGAGCCATGAACGGGCGCAGGCAGAGTTCCGTCGCCTTCAAGCGATGTCCGCTATGGAGGACCGCCGTGCGGCAATCGTCCAAGAGGTTCGCACGGTCTATGCCGACGTCCGAAGTTCCGAAGGACTGGCGATTGCGTTACGAGAGGACGTGGAGGCCGCGCGCAGCGCGGCAAAAGTCGCCGAACAACGGTTTAGGGACAAGGTGGGTGTCGAACGCGATGTCACCATTTCCCGGATCGAGGCGACCCGCGCGATGGCTAGATACCGGGCCGCGGTGTATGACGGCTATCTCGCGCGCGCCCGTTTGGAGCGGGTCATCGGCATGGATCAATTGCCAACGGAAGCTGCAAGCGCGGGGGCGCGAGCGCCACACTGAGGGAACACCGCGGCAGCCCAAGCGGCAGGCCTGCCAGCGTCTGTTCAGGTTTTCGACGATGCTGGCTTTGCACGTTTGCCGTGAGCAAGGTAGTAGTCCAAAGCGCGGTCGACGTAATCAGTTGTCGCGGGATAGCATATGCCAGCCCTATTCAATAGCTCGCTACTGGCCTGGTTGCCGAATGATTGGTCCTCGGCTAGGTACTCAAGAAATATCGGCAGCGCATTAAGCGCGCGGCGTATATTCGCCGGCATGATAACGCGGAGGATTGGCACGGCGGCACGAAATATACCAGCGGGGATGATAACGGGCGGCGGAACGGCAAAGCCTGCGGCGCGAAACTTGCGCCCTATACGGTCTCGAAGGTTGAGCAGCGGAAGAGCGCGTTCCGGGCCGGCGCATAGGTGCAGTACGGACCCGATGGTGCCGGGCTGCCGACTCGACCACACCACCACTTCTGCTACGTAGTCGACGGGGACGATGTCGAGCGTTGTCTTACCGGGATTTGGAAACAAGCCGTAGCTGCGCGTGCCAGAGAGAAACTCAGCCAGGTGGTAGAAGATTTGGAAGTTAATGATGCGACCTGTACATGAGTGGCCGATAACCATGCTGAGACGATGCACGGTCATCGGAAGGCCTTCTTCCAGTGCGGCGGCGACCACGGTCTCAGCCTCCGCTTTGGCTTGCTCATAGGTGTTGTGAAAGGTGCGTTCTTCTGTGATCCACCGCTCCGGAAGGACGCCTGGCAGGCGACCGCCCACGCCCACGGTGCTTATAAACTCAACTTTTTCCAATGTGCCGGCGGCTCTGGCTGCGCGCGCAAAGTCTAAAATGTTGTACGCCCCGACCACCGCTGAGAGGCGCGCTTCCTCGATGGGTAAATTCATTCGGACCATGGCCGCGCAGTGGACAATGTGCGTGCATTCGGTGCTGAGTGCCGCGTATCGCTCTGGAGCAATACCAAAATACGGCACGGTCGTGTCCCCTCGGATCGCTTCGACACGCGTTCGTCGAGAGACCGCGTCAAGCCCCCAATACACACACAACACGTCGAGGCGGGCGTCGAGGTCTGTTTGTGAAAGCGCGCGAATGAGAAGTTTTATTCGCGTGTCGGGTTCCTCGAGCAAGCGCTGCGCGATTGCGCTGCCCACGACGCCGGTGGCGCCTGTCAAGAAATAGATCTTCATAGTTCGTGGATGATGAACTCGTCACCGGCTTTGCGCAGCTCGACCGCGTCGAACAGCTTGCCGAGGGCTTCCTCGTATTTGGTCTCCACGGCCTTGCGTCGCAACTTGAGGTTAGTGGTCAGCCCACCCCCCTCGATGGTCACACTCTGCCGCGTTATCAGGACCCCTGCAGGTCGTTGATATGCGGCAATGTCTTGCATTACCGTTGCGATATCCATTTCGATCGATGCCGTGTGCGCCGATGGCTGAACACAGAGAACCGCAATTACGGTCTTTCTTCCTGCGCCGAGCGCGACGGCGTGGTCAACGTACCAAATGCGGCGCAGGCATGCTTCGATCTCGGCCGGTGATACCCATCGACCTGTAGAAGTCTTGAACAGCTCGTTTTTTCGGCCGGTGATGCGCAAAAATCCGTCTTCATCGAACGCGCCTAAATCGCCGCTTCGCCAAAAGCCATCGATTTCAGCTTCAATCTCGTTATGAGAACGTTCGGAATCGATCCCATATCCTTGGAACACCCCTGGGCCTCGCACCTCGATCTCACCGTCGGGCGCTATGCGCACCTCATTCGGAGCAAGGGGTTTTCCGACGGTCCCTGCTCTGTAGGCGCCCGGCCTGTTCATCGAAATCGGCACGATGTTCTCGCTAATACCGTACGCTTCAAACACCGGCAATCCGATGGCCTCGAACCAGTCGACCAGCCAACGCGGCAGGGGGGCTGAGCCGCTGATTAAATACCGCATGTTGTCGCCGAAGATCGCGCGCAGCCGTTGCAGCACCAGACGATCGGCTAGTGCGTAGCGAAGGCCGGTACGTCTGCCTCGCCTCGCGGTTCTGAGCGCCCACCGGCTCAACGCAGATGCAGGTCTTGGCAAAGCCGCTATGCGCGCTTCGACCCCTGAATGAAGCTTCTCGTAGAATCTCGGCACACCGATAAGGAGGTGCGGAGCCGCCTGTGCGACATAGTCCATCACCGTACGAGGATCACCGATCATGTAAGTGGTAGCACCGTTCGCAATAGCGCACAAATTAATGAGGCGCTGAAAGAGATTGGCGAGAGGCAGCCAACAGAGAAGGCGACAACCCTTCCCGAACTCGGGATAAGCCTCGAGCAGCGCGGCCACGGCCACTAGGACCTGGGTGTGTTTGTAAACGATCGGTTTCGGACTGCCGGTCGTGCCTGAAGAGAAGATAATGATCGCACCGTCATTCCCAGTCGGCGGCGTGGGCTCGAGTAAGACGCCGGCCAGAACGAGCTCATCGAGCGTCCGGCAGCTCGACTCGTCTGGCGCACCGCTCAAGGTTGCCGTAAGTTTCAAGCCGCTACGGATCTCTCGCGGCACACGCGTCAGAACGGCCGCGTCGGCGACAAACAGAGCGGCAAGTCGCACTTGGCGCAGCACCCCCGCAAGCACTCCGTCGGGATAATGTGGATCAATACCGACGACAATGGCGCCGCAGGCCAGAGCTCCCATTTGCGCGTGTTCCCAGGCGATGCAATTAGGAGCGAGGATCCCGACGCGATCACCCCGTTCGATACCGGCATTTTGCAGCGAGCTGGCGACTGCCCTTGCCGTTAAGGCGTGCTGCGCCCAGGTGACTCGATGCTCTGCTGATCCGAGCAGGGTGAAGGCCGTCTCGTCAGGTGTGAGCGCAGCTCGCCGTTCGAGGAGTTCTGCAATGGTCGAGGCGCCCAGAGTGTTGCCTGCGTTCACGGGCCCTCCGTTACAATAATGGTGGGCCATACGCTGCGCGGGGCCGCATGGTGCGGAAATCGCCGTCGCGCAGGCCGAGCCATCGCAACTGAACGACGTTGTTTCGACCAAATAGAATCTTGTGACGAATCATGAAGTCGGCGAATGCGCGCACTCCCTCGGTCGGTAGGCAATTGACCGGCCGCCGATTGCGAAAAACTTCGCAAATTCCATCCGTCTCGAAATTGGCTCCTGGCGGGATATCGGAAAGCAGACATCGTTTGCAGCGTCGCATCGGGTGACGAGTGGGCGGATGATTGATTGGAAATCAAACCTATGTCATCATACCGGTTAAGGAGAAACCCTGCAAGGGTATTTCACGATCGAGCAGGATCAAGAGAAGCGCTGCATTATGCCGAACCCCGGTGAATTCGAGGGAGCCCTACACGAGTTTCGAAGGGCGCTTGGTGAGGAGCACGTGCGCACCGGCACGTCCGACCTCGACGCGGCGTCGAAAGCGACCATTCCGGACGCCAAGCGGCCGTCAGCCATCCTCTTTCCCGGGAGTGCCGCAGAAGTTGCCGAAGTGGTCCGTATCGCAAAGCGCTTCAAAGTGCCGATCTGGCCTTCGAGCCGCGGGTTGAACTGGGGCTATGGCTCGGCGACTCCTGCTCTCGAAGGAACCATTTCCCTGCGACTGGAGCGTATCAACCGCATCATCGAGGTCAATGAGAAGCTCGCCTATGCGGTGGTGGAACCCGGGGTTACCTACCGCCAGCTACGTCGTCATCTGGACGAGCACCACCCGGATCTCTGGTGCGATTGCACCGATGGGCCTCCCGACGGCAGTGTGATCGGCAATGCTTTGGACCGCGGACTGGGTGTCACGCACTATGCCGATCATTTCGGCACGCTATGCGGGCTTGAGGTCGTATTGCCGGACGGGAGTTTTCTGCGCACCGGCGGCGGCCCTCCGGACTGCCAAACGTGGCATACGCACAAGTGGGGCGTCGGTCCGTATTTCGAGGGTATCTTCAGCCAGTCCGGGATGGGTATCGTCACCCGGGCGGGTGTCTGGCTGATTCGTCGGCCGGAGGCCTTCTATTCTTTTACGTTCGACCTCCAACATGAGCATGATCTTCCCAGCCTCGTTGACGTCATGCGCGAGCTGGCCCTTACCGGCGTCATGCAGTCGGCGAGTCACCTGATCAACGACATCGTGGCTTTGTCGGTTCTGACTCAATATCCGGCCCATTTGCTGAATAAACATTCACGTCTTCCGGATGCCGAGGTAGCGACGCTTTGTCACCGATTTCTTGTGCCAGGCTGGAGTTTCGGTGGTGGCATACAAGGGACCAAGGGTGCGGCACGCGACGCGCGTCGTCAGATGCGCGCGAAGCTCAAGCCTTTAGGTCGGATCACGTTCATGGACGACAGAACGGTTGCTGCTATCCAAGTGCTCAATAAGATGATTCGCAGCCCCTGGCTCGGCGCGGCCATCGCCCGAATAGCACGCCTGTTGCTCGGCAAGTCGCCGGAGATGCTCGCTGCGGCGCCCCATATCCACTCCCTTTTGAAAGGGATACCGAGCGATTATTTTGTTCGGCACGCGTATTTCAAATCTTCTTTGCCGAAACCGGACATAGCTAACCCGGACCGCGATGATTGTGGCCTGATCTGGTTTGCGCCCATCGCGCCCATGACCGGTGAGCACGTCACCGAGGTGATCAAGATCTGCAAACCGCTGTTCGTACGCTACCAGTTCGACTTTTACGCGGCCCTCCTGATTCAGAACCCGCGCTCGATGATCGTGTTGATGTCTATCTTCTTCATCAAGAGCAATCCAGAAGAGACCAGGAATGCGAAGGCGCTTTACGAGGAGTTGGAACGCGCGACCTCAGCCGCTGGTTATCAGCCCTACCGCGTTAGTGTTTTGGGCATGGGGAAATTGGTGGATTCGGCGCCGGAATCCATTGCGCTCGCGCGCGCGTTCAAGCGCGCCATCGACCCGGACGGGATCCTCGCACCTGGCAAGTACGGTGTTTAAATCTTTGAGAAATCCATGCCTCATTGCGAGTGAGGGATTACATTAATACGCTCCACTCTGCCCTACGTCTTTGACATTCACTTCGACTTAGCTGCCTCCTGTGGTCAGCCGTCCACCTACCGACGGATGTAGATTTGTCATTCGTCTACAAGTAGGGTTTGACCAGAGGTTGCAGTGCATTTGTAGACCAGGACAGTTCTCGTCCGGCAGACACCGGCGTCTTCTATTTTCGGCTGTCGGTGTAGTGCGGAGATGTTCAGCGAGGAGGTGTTTATAATGGGGACAGTGCAAATAATTAGGTGCATCCCAGCACCAGGACTGTTACGATTTATTGTACAGGGAGCAATCATTGGTCAACCAAGCTGAATCAATTCGAACAGCGCGTCTTTTTGAGTTTTACGTGCACTATATTTGGCCCTTGCATCGAAGGCTGGTCAAAAGGCGCATAGCCAAGCGTTGCCGCTCCTGCGCCGCATCTGAAAAGATGGTTGTTTTGGATCCTAGCGGGCTTTGTAAGCTCTGTGGAAAGATCAGTTCATCGTCAGTTCAGGTGAAACCGGCAAGTGAAAGACGTTCTCAAGAGGGCGCGCTCAATGAGCTTTTGCATCAACACCAGGGCAAAGGGGCATTCCAATACGATGCAATTTGCCTGTTTAGCGGCGGAAAAGACAGCACCTACATGATTCATCGGATTCGTTGCGAGTTTCCACGTCTCCGCATGCTGGCGTATACCATTGACAACGGCTTCATGAGTCCGGTGGCCAAAGACAATGTGTATGAATTGATTGGGAAGCTGCAGATCGATCACATCTTTGCGAGGCCGGATAAAGAATTCT
>DASXSU010000005.1:0-14068 GCA_036505795.1 Nitrospirales bacterium | reverse complement strand
CCACTCAATCAGCGCACGCTTTGCGCGTTCGACGACATCCGACTCGGTTAGCGGCTCGACGTCTCCTTCGTGCGTGAACAAATCCGAGCACAACAACGTGCGAGTGACCTCTTCGAACATCAGGGTTGCCTCCCAGTTATGTGGGACATGCGGTGTTTGGCGTAGACGGAAACGATGCTTCCCGGTCGTGAGAATCTCGTCCTGCGCGAGCACACGGGCCTGGCGAATTGCAAAATCATTGACACTGACGAGGGCTCCGACTAGGCCGCACACCGGCTCAGCATGGGGCGCCACGGCCAGCCATTCGTTTAGCGACCCGCATTCGTCGGATTCGAAATGGCTGAACGAGATCCATCGAACCGTGGAGGGAGGGATCACCCGCGCCACTGCATCCCGCACAAGGGGGAACATATATTTCATGCCTGTATGAAACAGCAGCGGCTCATCGTCCTTAATGAGGAACTGGTTGAATTGCAGACTTACTTCCGGGACATACGTCGAAATGGAGTACACATCAGCAGCGATCTCGGTTACTTTCGTCATGTTCTACCCCATGGCCGTCTGTTTTAGATGCGATAAAGACTCATGCTTTTTTTAAGGTGTCCACATTACCCCTACGCTCGTCGACTGCCGCCGCCGTCTGAAGATCTAGGCGCTCGGCGAGGTAACGGGTCAACGCAGCTGCATGCAGATGAGCTCCGGCAAGTCCGATGTGGCCGTCTGGACGCAACAGGTAGAAGCACGGCTTCGGAATCCCCGCGCGGGCGAACTCCCGGTCATTGATCGGGTCGTCGGGTATCTGAAGAACCTGAATGAGGCCGCTGAAGTCCGGCAGATCACCGGGAAGCGGTTGTCCAATGACAATGAGATTGAAGCGTGTATCGTCGAGCCTCGCGAATAGATCTTCGGCGGGAGCATTCGAGAAGAGCCTGAGCTGCAGCCACGGAAATCGATCGCCTGCCTGCGGCGCACCGGTGGGGAAGCCTACCGCCGTTTCTGAAAACGGGCTCTTCCGGTAGTGAATGCCAATCTGAGAGATCGTGCGAAAGGCGAGCTTTCGTATTGGATCAAAGGTCATCGCAATCGCGAGGATTTTGGCGAGCACTCGCGTGCGGAAGATACCCGCCAGCCAACGATCGGAGACGATGAGGGAGAAAGCCTGATCCGTCGTCTTCAGCAACCGTTCGGCGACCGGAACGCGCTCGGTCTCGTAGGAGTCAAGCAAGGTTCCGCCGGCCCGTTCTGAGACGACCAGAGCAAGCTTCCACCCGAGGTTATATGCGTCCTGCAGCCCGGTATTCATACCCTGAGCGCCGACGGGGCTATGGATGTGGGCCGCATCGCCCAGCAAAAAGCAGCGGCGGTCGCGAAACCTCTCGGCGCGCCGGTGATGAATTCGATACGTCGAGAACCAGTGGCATTCTTGAAACGAGAGCGTACCGGTCACCTGCTCGCGGATCGAAGGAAACACAGAGGCGAAGTCCAGATCGTCGCGTGCGCGTAAGTGTTGCGGTACGATCCCCACTACGCGCCAGTGATTAGCCCCGCGCATCGGGAAGAACAGGTGAAATCCATCTCGAAACAGAAAGACGTTGAGCTCCCCCGGCACCATGGGCCCGGTCAGGGACGTGTCGGCGACAAAAAATACGTGTTCGTAAGGCGCGCCGGGAAATGTAATCCCGTTTAGGGCGCGCACCGCGCTGTGCGGGCCGTCACAACCTGCGACCCATGTCGCCTTGATCTCCCGCGTGGAACCGTCCGCACCCTTGAGCGTTGCCGACACATGATCGGTAGTTTGCAGAAGGCCGACCAGTTCCGTGCTCCACTGCACATCCATGCCCCGCTTGCGCAAGGCTTCTCCTAGCAACCGCTCGTTATCGTCTTGACCCAGGATCAGAACAAAGGGATATGGACTCAGGTCGCGTCCGATGTCACCGAGAGGCACACGTGCAGCCGGTCGCCCTCCGGTCCACATGTTCGCGCCGGTGGCCCGCGTGCCCAACTCGAGTGCCCGCTCGACGATCCCGAGGTGCGAGTAAATCTCGAGGGTGCGCGCCTGCACGCCAAGGGCTTTGGTCTGGATGGATGGGCCCTGGTTCCGGTCGATGATCACCGCGCGGACGTCCCGCCGTCCGAGTTGATTGCCGAGCATCAGCCCGGTCGGGCCGGCACCCACGATGAGCACATCGATATTCTCCGGGATCGTCATTCAGAATAAGGTGTTAGGCTCTTCATTTTTTTGATTGGGATGGAGCTCGCTGATCTACTGAGAAGCAATCGCGTGAGAAGATGACATTGGAAAAGCCCACGAGTGGGGCGATTCTTGCCGGTTCCTGCAGACTTGTCAATGCGCTTATAGGTTGGGCCTGACCGGGGTTACAGAAAAATTAGGACTTAGACTGAGAATCTGGTAGTTTTATAAATTCATGAAGTTGCAAGGCATAAATGTAAAACAGGAATTCATCGAAAAGGTCACAGAACTTCTCGGCAAGGAACATGTCGTTACTTCGCCCGAAGAGATCGAAGTCCGTTCACGTGATACTGTGCCCGGGCGAGTCCAGCCTCTAGCGTTCATATACCCAGGCTCCACCGCAGAAGTCTCTGAGATCGTCAAATTCGCGAATGAGTTCCAGATAGCCATCTGGCCTCACAGCACCGGAAGAAACTGGGGCTGGGGCAATTCACCACTGACTGAAGATTCCGTAACGATGATTCTTGAACGAATGAACAAGATCATCGAAGTCAACGAAGGCCTGGCGTATGCGGTCATTGAGCCCGGGGTCACCTACGAAGCCCTTAATAAGTATCTCAAAGACCATAAAATCAAGCTATGGACCGATTGCACTGGCGGCCCCCCAAAAGGCAGCGTTCTGGGAAATGCGTTGGACCGAGGCGTCGGTGTGACAAGCTACGCCGATCACTTCTCTAACCTTTGCGGCCTCGAAGTGGTCCTACCCGATGGCAAAATCATTCGAACTGGCGGCTATCCTGCGTCGATGAATGGCACGCGGTATACCTATAAATGGGGTGCTGGACCCTATGTTGAAGGTCTCTTTGGTCAATCAAACATTGGAATTGTGACACACGCAGGCATGTGGCTCATGCCTGAGCCTGAGTCCTATTTTATGTTCGGTTTTACGATGCAAAGGGAGGACAAGGGTCAGTATATTTCGCTGCTCAATACCCTCAGAAAACTGGTTTTCGATGGGATTGTTCCTCCGAGCATACACATAACTAGTGGTTTTACGCTACTCACTGTCTTGACTCAAATGTTCAAAGAAGACGTCAAGGGCAACTATCTCACCGATGAAGACATGCGTCGATTGGACAAAAAGTATGGTGTGGGCGCCTGGGGATTTGCGTCTGGCTTATATTGCCGCAAAGAGCAGGTCAAGGCGATGAGGAAAATCATAGACCGAGAGCTGAGGCCCTACGGACGAGTGGTGTGGGCAGATGAATACAAAATAACGATTGTAAAGAAGATGCTGCCGTATCTACTAAGGGCAGGGAAGGCAGAAAATCCACTTATGAAAATGGTTTTAAATCTATTACTGAGAAAAATTTCAATCCCTGTGATACAGGCAGTGCCACAAATGTTCGACATATACAAAGGAGTTCCAACCGAGTATGTGCTGAAGCGTGCTTATTTCAAAACCAGAAAAGAGCGACCAGAGAGCAACATTCATGTTGCGAAGGACCAAGTTGGAGTGATGTGGTTCGGCCCGATGGTTCCAAACGATGGTGAGACTGTTTTCGAGGTCATGGATTGCTTTCGTAAGAAATTCGCCCAGTACCAGTTCGAATTCTATATCACGATCATGCAGATCAGTGCACGTACGATTGTGCCGTTTATGGGGATCTTTTACAGACAGGAAGATGCTTCCGAGCGCGATCGTGCGATAGCTTTCTACGGGGAACTAATTGAAGAATGTTTGCGTCGAGGGTATCAGCAGTTCCGTTACAGCCGCCTGGGGTGGAGTTCCGTTTACAAGAACAGCCCAGGCCTTCTTGAAGTCAATAATAAGATCAAAGCAGCTCTGGATCCGAATCATATTATAGCGCCCGGCAAGTTCGACATTTTTTGAAACCCAGGATTGGATTTGTTGTCGTCCCTTTCCGTCGGGGAGGCCTTTAGGAAGTCGACGAATTTCTTGAGAAGTACCTCGGCATTTTTTTTCCGCCAACGCCGGTTCCAAGCCATGTCCCCCTCAAGTTTTACCGGCTGTGCTTTGGTTGCTGCGACCATTGCGTGGAGGTCCGGTAGTTCATGCCATGGCAAAGACGGAAAAAAATGATGTTCGATGTGATAGTTGAAATGCAAAAACAACATGCCGTCTAACGGGAATGGCGCCATAGATGTCGTGAAACGATCGTGCTCCCAAAAGGGGATTGGCCGTTTAGAGTTGTAAATCTCCGCCTCTAAGTGGTGTGGCAGATTGATGAGCTCGATCGCCAGCATGTATAAATAGAAAGCAGGCAATGCGCGAACCATGAACTGAGCGGCACCGGGTACGAGAGCAAGCAAAGCATACCCACCCAGACCTACGAAGGCCGACACCAAAGCCGTTCTGTTGGTGTATCCGTTGTCTTGCTTTTGAAAAGGGATAATCCAGAGAAGAACGTGCTTATTGACAGCGAAGATTGGCAGCCATAATTTCCATGCTGCCTTCAAGAAGACGTTTGTTAATTTGTGTTTAGAGGCGCCCATTGCCATTTCGAGCCCACGACGAGTCGCGGGTTCATTGCGCACGTGGCCTGTCCAAAGATGATGGTTCCGGTGATCAATCTTCCACGCATAGAACGGTTGTAAAGCACCAAGGGCCGCGAAATGGCCGACCACAACGTTCGCTATCCTGGAAGGCAAGAAGGAATTGTGACTACACTCGTGCATGAGCAGATAGCAATGGTGCATGAAGAGTGCAAAGAAAATGGTGCCCAACAGGTACAAGATCACCGAATCTTGTTGCAGCGACCATACCCCGGCGCCCGCTAAGCCAATATTGACGAGCAAAGCACCGACTCCAAATAATGTTCGCGAGCGAAATTTTAGCTGCTTGCGAATAGCAACGTAATTCTCGCGCTTCATCGAATCTCGGTGTCCATAAAAGGGTATCGGTAGAAAACCTTGAAATCCTGAGGGTTTTGTCGTTCAGGCTACTATCATCTTAGAGCGAAACCTTACCATGGTAGAGGTAGCGGGTTCGAGCCCCAATCTGCTCCATTTCCTATATTTTTCTAAAATCTTCGGCGCTCTGATGGCAGGTATGTTTAATGGACAGGGTGTGACAACTCAGTCGAACTCTCCGAGGTTCATCCGCCGTGGTGGTGGTTATCCCGCTGCAGCGTCACGTTATCTAGCGCTCAGTTTGGGCGCCGCCTCATGTTAAAGAAGATCTCCGGTGACGACTTACGGCGCAGGTCGATAGTCGCGCGGTTTGTAGCAACCATGACATAGAGAATGTTTAATGCAGCCAGAGGGGATGGCACGAGTCGTCGATTTCTTGTCCTGTCGAAGACGAGACGCGCCGTTAGCCCTTGCTTCCCTCGAAGTCGGCGGGAGAGTTGGTCGACTGCAGACTTTCTCACGAGATTGAAGTTGCCTGCATCCCGCTTGCTGCTGGAGACAGACATAACGAAATACTGGTGGGCACTGGACAGAACGTAGTAGTGCTGGCGCTTGCCCTGCACTTCACCGTGGAATGTTAGGCCCGTGGTGAGGCTCTTGACGCTGAGCTTCATCGACGTTGCGACATCCCGCCGAGGCACCTAGAATTTGACCAGCTCACTGCTACTTCTTCTTCGATGCAGTCTTTCTGGAAGATTTCTTAGAGGACGACTTCTTAGACGGCACCTTGGCTCCGGCTTTTCTAGCTTGCGACAGCCCAATCGCAATCGCCTGTTTGCGGCTTTTGACCTTCTTGCCCGAGCGTCCGCTCTTCAGCTTTCCCCTCTTGCGCTCGTGCATTGCCTTCTCCACCTTCTCCGATGCTTTCTTCCCGTACCTGGCCATTGTTCCTCCTTGTAATAAATTTCTGATTGCTTATGGCAGACGCCGTGCCCTCGAGACGATGGTGCGATTTTCGCCGGGTCCGACAGACTTGTCAACGCTCTCTTGAAGTAAGGCGAAGGCGTGAGGCACGAAGAGTGACGAATGAGAGCGACCGGTAAAGCTAGAATTTCGGAATTCGTAGCGTTTTGCTGATCATCAAGGTTCCTGAGAGGACGAATAGCAAAGCCAGCGGGTGAAGATCCCAAGGCCCTAATGTCCATGTGCCCCCATAGAGATTCTCGCCTAGCCGGCCCTGCCAGGCAGCGAATGCCAACACACCGGTCAGCACCACGCTTGTAGGAATGGGTGTGCCTTCGAAGTAAGCAACCTTGTCCTTGCCCTTCGAGAGGAGTTCAGCGGTGACGTTGTATCGGGCCAATCGGCTTACCCCGCAGCAGACAAAATAAATGAGCGCTGCCCAGTCCCAGCCTCCACGCAAGCCGGCGGCGATGCCAAGTGCCGCCGGCGCAACTCCGAACGAGATGACGTCGGCGAGTGAATCCAGTTCGCGCCCGAGTGTCGAGTGCGTGTGCCGCGATCGCGCGACCCGGCCATCGAGCACATCGAATAGGAATGCCGCCGGCGCCAACGCGGCCGCCGCAAGAAAATGGCCCAGGGACTGGCTCCCCACGTAGATCATGGCGCAGAAGATGGCCGCAACGCCGCAGGCTGCATTGGCCAGAGTGAAGAAATCGGCCAAGTGAAACCCGCGGATCATTGAGAAGTGTTTGGAGCGGTCGTCTGGCGATGTCATCACTTCTTGCGACTTCAGGTCTTTGGCTTCCAGAGGCCGAGCGCCGCGCCGGTCGGGTCGCTGATGATGCTCAGCCAACCGGCACCCGGCACTTCTGTGACATCACGTATGATCTTGGCGCCTAATGACTTGGCCTTCTGCGTCGAGGCCGCGACATCCTCCACCGCGACATAGGCCAGCCACGACGACGGCTCCCCGGACATCGGATGCTTCAAAATCCCTCCGCCGGTCCCAGAACCAGGCTTGATCATCGTGTACCGGCCGCTGGGTCCCATCTCTACGTCTTCCAACTTCCAGTCGAACAACTGCCCGTAGAATTTCTTCGCCTTATCAACGTCTGTCGTGTTGAGTTCGACGTGCACAAAGGGATTAGCCATCGTTATCCTCCTATTTGATCCACTCGATCTTATTCGGATCGAAGGGTGGCTGCGCAAAGTCCACCAACGTGAGTTCTCCGCCCTCGGCCTTAATGCCGTGCGCCACGCCTGGCGGCACGTGGACGATCATGCCAGGCTTAAGCGTGATTTTCTTATCTCCGTGGGTCATCGTTCCGCCACCGCTGACAATGTAGACCACGTGCGCTCCATCCTGATGCCGGTGCGGCTTGACTTCATCCTTAATCGCCACCGCGCCTACAGTAAAGGTGGCGGTCTTGACGATCACCTTGTTCCTGAACCCTGGCCTCTGCTCTCCCTGCTGGACCTCATCGCTGAACTCGAAGACGTGGTTTTCGGCGTATACGAATACTGATATCAGACTGATCCCCATGAGCACGGCCAATCCCAATCCTATCCGCTTCATTATTTCCCTTCTCCTCTGTTAAGCCATCACCGTCCGATCTCAGCCAGCGGTTCGTGAGTGACCATGATGGCGCCGCGTGGATTGTCATCCAGCTGATTCCCCTTTGTAAGCTCGCCTCGCGGGGGACTGGTCTCGCATTCCGGTGTGGTCACGAACCCCCAGTGCTGGTTATCGCGGCAGACGTTCTCCAGCACCAGCGCTTCGGAATGGTGAAACATTAGAATTCCGCTCAGCATGTTGTCATGGCAGGTGTTGCGCACGAAGTCGGGGTGCGTGCCGGGATCGCGCGCGGCAAGCCCGAAGTGATGATTTGCGAAGCACCGGTTCTGAGTGACGTAAGGACGGGCGGCGGCGAACACAAAGATCCCGGACTCGCGGTTGTAGCAGACCTCGTTGTCGATCAGCGTGGGCCGGCAGTTGGCGCCGTAGATGACCACGCCGGAGAGAATGCCCTCGGCCGCGCGACATCTACTGATAGTGCAGGTGGAATCCAGGATGTTCAGCACCGAATTCTGGTCGCTGCCGACGTAGCGAAAGCTGATCCCCGTGATGCGGCCGCTCGGGACGTTCTGCAGATAAAGGGGACCACCGCGACGGCAGAAAATTTGTACCACGTCCCGGCCGGCCCCGCTCATAATGATCGGCCGATCCGCGATGAAGATCTTATCCTCGTAAATCCCGGGTCTAATGAAGATCTGATCGTCCGGGCCGGCGTGCTTGAGCGCGGCGCTGGGCCGCTCATAGGCCGACGAGTCCTTCGCATCCACGATGAGGGTGTCGCCGCCGGCGGGATTGGTGGGAGGTTCCTTGAGGACGTCCATTCACGAAGGATGTACACGGTGCCTATATCTGGGTCAAGCGAAGCTCATGCTGGATCACCGGACCATCATCCATGAAGGTCAACAAAAAAGGGAAAGGCAAAGTTCTTAGGAGACGTGCCGAACTTCAGGGGAAAGCCATCCACTTTTCCAACGAAAAGCCCGTCAGAGTGTAAATCTGACGGGCTCTCTTCTCGTTGATATTATGAAGAGGAAAAAGTTTGCAGTGTCGCTAGACTCAGCTGCGACGTGCGATTATCTTTCTTGCCAATGGCCGAGCGAAAATCGCCGCCGCGCCGGTGGCAAACAAGAGAAGGCTTGCCGGTTCGGGCACTGTGCTGCCCCCCCCACCATCAGTCCGCGCATAGGTTAAGTCATCGAGGGAGAACCCATTCACCGACTGGGCAGTCACAAATAGGAACAGCCCTCGCTGGATTTGATTTGTAGGTACTGAGACGCCGATAAAGTTGCCTTGACCTCCGGTGGCGCTATCAAACACCGTTCCCCCGCCAAGATCGGTTGCCAACAAGAGAACACTGCCTCCCGTAGGATCATTCCACGCCCCTATCTTGCTGACCGGCGAGGCGAAGGTCACTTCAATAAAGCATGTGAAACAAAGGAGTCCGTCACTACCGGTCCCCGGCTCGGTACCGGACAGAACATTGGGTGGTGACTTCGCGTCACTGAGATTGGCGAAGCCCGTCAGGTTAAGGACAGCGGGTCCTCCGGCAAAATTACTGAAAAAAGTGAGGCCGGTAATCTGAGACTTCAAGAGAGCAGTTGCTGGAACGACGGTCCCAGGGGTTTCGTTATTGAATGCGGTCACACCTGCGATGCCTTCGAAGGTTTGAATAGTGGCGCCTGCCTGAAAGGCGGCTACAGCCGCAGGGTTATTACTGACAAAGGGGACTGCACCTGCAGTCAGCGGCAAATAACCTATAGTTATCGCGACGATAAGACTAGTAAAACCGGCTTTCATTGTCATCTCTTCTCCTCCATGAGCCATATCCTGGTATTCCAGCTCACAAGGAAGCAATTTCCCCGCCCCTTTTCAAAGCTTATGAAAAATAAAGGTACAGCAAACAGCTAGGACGCATAGGTGTCAGAAAACCTGACAGTGGTGAAGTATATATCAAGGGGAACATTCTGTTTTTTTCCGGACCTGGGTGGTCACCCCGGAAAATTCAGAATGTCCCCTTGGAAGGCCTAGTCAGCCTTTCATTTAATCACGCCGCAGGCAATGCGTGCGCCGCCGCCGCCCACGGGATCAGGCAGGTCGGCATAATTATCGCCACCGGCATGGATCATGAGGGAACGGCCCTTGAGATCAGCCATTTTCACGCGCGGTGCCAACACCGGTAGATTTGCATTGCCGGTTGCATCCACGGACAACGCAGGCAGATCACCCTGATGACCATCTCCCCAGGGTGAACCATGGCGTTTGGTTCCTGCTGGGTCATTATGGCCGCCAGCTGCCAACGCGGGCACTTTTTTCCCGTCTTTTTCCTTGGGTTCACAACTCGGGTTTTCATGCATATGGAAACCATGCACCCCGGGTGTCAGATCCGTGAGCTCTGGAATTAAAACAAGGCCATATTGGCTGGGCCTGATTGTTACTTTGCCAATTTCTTTCCCCACACCATTCTCATCAACAAGATTCATGGGGACGCCGGTATCTGCCTGCGCAGCGGCACATATAGAAAGCGCTCCAATCAACAAAAGGAATTGAAACGGGCTTTTCATGACCTTCCCCTTCTTTGCACCAGGTTAACTATTGAGAATGTGAGTCAGCATAGATCGTGCTGGAGAATAGCAGGATTGCGCGTGGGTTGCCATGCGCAGAAATCAGATCCTTCGCGGAGTTTATCCCGAGGTCCCAGAGAGATGCTTCACTTCGTTCAGCATGACAGACGAAGGGTTCAGGACGACCCGCGGCAATCAGGATGACACAAACGCGGGTTGTTGCTCGGCGGCGCGTCGGTTACAATAAATGACTATGCCGAATTTCCCCGCTATCGTGATCAAGGGCGCCCGCGAGCACAACCTCAAAAATCTGGATCTGGTCCTTCCTCGCGACAAGCTCATCGTGATCACCGGGCTCTCCGGGTCCGGTAAATCCTCCCTGGCCTTCGACACGATCTATGCTGAGGGCCAGCGCCGGTATGTCGAGTCGCTTTCTGCCTACGCCCGGCAATTCCTCGAGCAGATGGACAAGCCGGACGTCGACTCCATCGAGGGGCTCTCGCCGGCGATCTCCATCGAGCAGAAAACCACGTCGCGCAATCCCCGCTCCACCGTGGGAACCGTGACCGAGATTTATGACTATCTACGTCTTCTCTTTGCCCGAATCGGCCTGCCCCATTGTCCTGAATGCGGCGAGCCGATCGCCGCTCAGACGGTCCAGCAAATGGTCGATGCGCTCATGGCCCTAACTGCCGGGACGAAACTGATGGTGCTGGCGCCCATCGTAAGAGACCGTAAAGGCGAATATCGCAAGGAACTACAAGATGCCCGTCGTTCCGGCTTTATACGCGCGCGGATCGACGGGGTGCTGCACGACCTGGCCGATGATGTTCCGCTGGACAAGCAGAAAAAACACACCATTGAGATCGTCGTAGACCGCGTCGTGATCAAGCCCGACGATGCTACCACGCGCCGGTTGGCGGATTCGTTGGAGGTCGCGCTGAAGCAGGCCAATGGCCTGGTCGGCATCGCGATAGATGGAGCAAAAGACCGGATCTACAGCGAGAAACTCGCCTGCGTGCGCTGCGGGATCAGCTATCCCGAGCTAACGCCACGCTTGTTTTCGTTCAACAGCCCGCATGGCGCCTGTCCATCGTGTGACGGGCTTGGCCATGAACCGCCGGCGGGTGGCATGTCGTCTGAGAAGGGCGGCGGATACGACGACGAGGAGTATACGGATCTTGTCACCTGTTCCGTGTGCAAAGGGGACCGTCTAAAACGGGAGAGCCTGTCGGTCCTGGTCCATCGGCAGTCGATTGCGGATGTGACACGGCTGTCTATCCGGGCGGCCGCAGAATTCTTTGAGCGGCTCCGGCTCACCGATCGCGAGCAGATGATCGCGCCCCGTATTCTTAAGGAGATCAGAGAGCGCCTGGGATTCTTGATTAATGTCGGTCTGGACTATCTCACGTTAGATCGGGCGGCCGCGACGCTATCGGGAGGCGAGGGCCAGCGGATTCGCCTGGCAACGCAGATTGGCTCGGGGCTGGTCGGGGTGCTTTACATCTTAGACGAGCCGTCTATAGGCCTTCACCAGCGGGACAACCAGCGCTTGCTCGATACGTTGATGCGACTTCGGGACCTTGGCAATACCGTGATCGTCGTTGAACACGATGCGGAGACCATGCGCCGTGCTGATTACCTCCTGGATCTCGGGCCCGGGGCCGGAGTGCACGGCGGAGCGGTTGTCGCAAAGGGGACTCCGAGTGAGGTCATGGCGAATCACGCGTCGCTGACCGGGCGATACTTGTGCGGTGAGATGACGGTAGCGCTTCCGCACCGGCTGCGCATGCCGGGCCGCTATCTCTCGGTTGTCGGCGCTCGCGAACACAATTTGAAAAACATCACGGTAAAAATCCCGCTGGGCTTACTCACCTGTGTCACCGGGGTATCGGGGTCCGGGAAGAGCACCCTCGTCTTCGATGTTCTTTACCGCAGTCTCCATCAACTCCTTTATGGTGGCAAAGTCCGTACCGCCCCTCCTACATCCATTTCCAGCAAGTTTTGGCGGCGTCGAATTGAAAACCGCTCGTGGATGGTCGGCTGTGCGGACATCAAAGGGGCAGAGCTGATCGACAAGGTCATCAATCTCGACCAGTCGCCCATCGGCCGCACCCCGCGTTCCAACCCGGCGACCTACACGGGTCTGTTCAGCGCGATTCGGGACCTCTTCTCAAATCTTCCGGAGTCCCGGGTGCGTGGCTACAAACCGGGGCGCTACTCATTCAATGTCAAAGGCGGACGATGCGAGGCGTGCGAGGGCGATGGCCTGATCAAGATCGAAATGCATTTTCTCCCCGATGTCTATGTGACCTGTGAAGTATGCAAAGGGCGTCGCTACAACCGGGAAACCCTCGACATCCTCTATAAGGACAAGAGTATTGCGGACATTTTGGACATGACGGTCGAAGAGGCGCTGGGATTTTTCAAACACCTGCCCGCGATCAGCGGTAAGTTGACCACGCTGTATGACGTCGGCGTGGGCTATATCAAACTCGGCCAGTCGGCAACGACCTTGTCCGGCGGAGAGGCGCAGCGGGTCAAGCTCTCGCGCGAACTGTCCAAGCGGGCGACCGGCCGCACCCTCTATATCCTGGATGAACCGACCACCGGTCTGCACTTTGCGGACATTCAGAAATTGCTGGACGTGCTCAATCGCCTGGTAGGGGCGGGGAACACCGTGCTGATCATTGAGCACAATGTCGACGTGATTCGAAATGCCGACTGGATCATCGATTTAGGACCCGAAGGCGGCGATCGAGGGGGGGAGTTACTGGCGGCGGGTACGCCTCAAGACATTGCCTCAGTCAAGACGTCTTCGACCGGCCGGGTTCTTCGGGAAGCCTGACCGGGAGCTTACCGAGACCGCTTGGGAGCAGGCGAAAGATCGTTCTCGATGGCATAGCGTACCATTTGAGCGACATTCCGAATCCCTAAGCGGCGACCGATGTTCACTCGATGGGTTTCAGCAGTGCGCGGACTTATCCCCAGTTTCTCGCCGATTTGTCGGCTCGTATACCCGTTCGCGACGAGGTTCAAAACCTGTCGTTCGCGGGTTGTCAAGCGCGGGATGACCCGGCGGGCGCTTTTTGCGTCACCCACGCCGTCTGATTGCTTTGCTTTTCCGATCCTGCGTGCCACCATGATTGCAACATCCCCTCTCGCTAAAAAGATATTCGCCAGGCATCATAGCCATTTCAGGATCAAAACACAACCGTAAAATATGTAAGTAGTACTGGCGCGGGTGCCACGTGGTATTTTCAATTTTTTACCCCGGTTTTTACCTTTTCCCTCCAAGAGGGTGTCTCAGGTAAAGGCGAGACAGTAAACACGGGGTGGCAAGGTTGACCGGGCCGGCCGGGGTTGAATGGAAGAGTCCGATAACCAGTTACTGGATCGCTATGCGGCCGGCGAGGAGCCAGCCTTTGAGGAGCTGGTGAGACGTCACCAGCGCACGATCTATGACTTGGCGTACCGAATGCTGGAAAATCATGCCGATGCGACCGATCTAGCGCAACGCACATTTGTCCAGGCGTTCCTGCATTTGAGGTCCTTTCGACGGGAGTCAAGCTTCCGGACCTGGTTGTTTCAAATCGGGCTCAATCTTTGCCGCAATGCCATCCGCGACCGGTCCAGAAGAACTCATGAGAATGTCGAGGATCTGCAGCTAGCGGCCGCTTCGGATATCTTTGAGGCGACCGCCGAGGCGGAAGTCCGGGACCGATTAGGCTCGGCCATTCGGAAGCTGCCGGAGCGCCAGCGGGAAGCGTTGGTTCTACGCGTATACCACAATCATGCCTTCGCCGAGATCGGCGCCATCATGAGCTGTTCGGAAGGGACGGCCAAAGCTAATTACCACCATGCCGTGAATAAGCTTCGTCAGGTATTGGTTGGAAAGGAGGG
>DASXSU010000004.1:0-3752 GCA_036505795.1 Nitrospirales bacterium | reverse complement strand
CCGCGAATCACCGACCCATCCCAAATCCGCGATTCAAAATGCGCAATCCGAAATTTTACCTGAACTCCCGGCTTTCCGGATTGGTCACCCGGATATGCTATGCTTCAATGCACAAGCAAAGCGGGCCTGTAGCTCAGCGGTAAGAGCAGGGGACTCATAATTCAAGCCTAACGAATTGCGCAGATTTTCACTGCTTTGCATACCGTTGCTTCCGCTAGGTAATTCGTCATTCCGCTTTCGCAGTGCGTTGCGCAGAATCGCGCCCGGGAGCCGACAGGTCGATGCCGTGGTAGTGGATAACAGGCGTGCCCTGAAGTGCCGCGACCGTCAGACGGGCGTCACCACACGCTAGGTCTAGAAACCGGAAGGGCCGGTTGACGTCCGTCACGAGTTCCCGGTGCAGGACCGCGCGGACCGCCTCGTGCGAAAGGTAGTCGTTGTCAACCAGCTTGCTGTATAGCTGCCACTGGTCGCGGAACGTTTGCATCGCCTGTTCGTCCACGACCGGGGACGCGGACGCGTGGCGAAGGATGTTAACCATAGTGCATTTCCCCCTGCTTCAAACCGTGACGTGTCTCGGTAATCGCACGGTCAACTGGGTTCGCTCGGTTCGCAGGCTGTAATGTTTCAATCGCATTCGATCACGCACCTGATCGAGGAGTTTCCTTTTGGGCTTGTTGGCGGCGGCCTTGGGGGATAGAACCATCTCCATGACTCCGCTTTTATCGGACCGTTCCCAGGCGAGCAAGCGGATTAGACGGAATAATTCCGTAAAATATTACGGAAAAATTCCATCTAATTCTCGTTAGACCCCAGTTCCGCAGAAGTGGAAGGAGATAGATCAGCCACGGTCGTCATTGGCAAAAGAGCGTTTACATTGCCTATACACTCCACCGGAGGTCTTATGAGTGACCCATTAGCAGCGGCCAAGCTCAAGGCTGAGACAGCCTACAATGCCGCCGCAGACTACTTCGACGCCGAGCCCTTGGGGTTCTGGACGCGGTATGGCCGGCGGACCATCGAGCGGCTGCGGCTGCGTCGTGGGGCACACGTGCTGGATGTGTGCTGTGGCACCGGCGCCTCCGCGTTGCCTGCAGCGCAAGCCGTCGGCCCCGAGGGCCAAGTGATCGCAGTCGATCTTGCGGGTGAACTCCTCGCCCTTGGCCAGGCCAAGGCCCAGACCGCAGGGCTGCAGTGCGTGGAGTTCCGTCGTGAGGACATGACAGACTTGGGCTTTCCCGATCGTCATTTTGACGCGGTCGTCTGTGTGTTTGGGATTTTCTTTGTCCCGGACATGGAGCACCAGGTGGCGGAACTATGGCGTATGGTGCGGCCCGGTGGACAACTGGCGATCACCACGTGGGGCACACGGTTTTGGAGCCCGGCGTACGAGATCTGGTTGGAAGCCGTGCGCCGAGTGCGCCCCGATCTGTATACCGCATTTAACCCTTGGGACCGCATCACGACGCCGGAGGCAGTCCACACGCTCCTCCACGACGGTGGCACCCAGCGTATCGATGTCGCTGCGGAAGATGGGTACCAGACACTGCGCACGCCAGAGGATTTCTGGATTATGGCACTGGGGAGTGGCCTGCGGTGGACGATCGATCAGATGGGCGCCGAGCTGGCCCGTGAGGTGAAGCACGAGATCCTCGACCGGCTTGCTGCAGCCCGGGTCGATCGCGTTGCAACCAACGTCATCTATGCCATCGCCCAGAAGCAGTCAGGGCCGGCCTAACATCGCAGTGGAGCCTCCTACGTCACTGCGGCTGTCGGCGCGGCTCACCGCCAGCGTTAGGCCGTCAGAGTTTTCCCACAGTGTCAATCCTTCAAAGGCAATCTGTAAACCATAGCTTTCGGAAACTTGATGCCCTTCTGGTGGTAGGCGTCACTTTGCTGTGTACAGCGGCCCCCCTGATTCCCTCCAAAGCAGCGATTGGAGCTGTGATCGGAACTGCCGTGTTGGGTGCGCTGGCCTGGTACAAGCGGTGTCGGGCAGCCGCGCCGTTTTCAACCTTCTGCGTGATCTGTCTCGGCCTGGCCTTTCCGGCGTGCAGTATTTTCCGGTTATCCTTGCCCTAGGTCTGCTTGGTTACGCGGGGGTCGTGCGCATTGTACCATGGCGGCGAGGAACAGCCTCGTGGGCTCGATTCAGGACGTGTGGATTGCGCCGAAACGTTCACTTCGAGCAGAGTCCAGAGGTGTGAGCGGGGACTACGGCGCGACACTCAGATTCTACAATACAAAAATCGACGCTTGGAGATCAACTTGGATCGGCCCAGCCAAGGGCTACGTGCTTCCCTTCGTCGCACGCCAGATCGGCAATGAGATTGTTCTCGAAGGCGACTTTGAATCGGGCAGGTCAAGATTTAAGTGGCGCGCCGTCGAATCTGACGATGGGTGGCTTACCGAACAAAAGGTTCAGGAGATGTCAGCGCGACGCCACCGAAATAGAGGCTGACGCTAGAAAATAGTGCGCGGTACGGGCATCCTCTTGAAACGAATCATTTCAAATCCAGAACAAGACCGAGCGTCTCAATCTATGGACGAGACAGACAGACTAGACGCGCACAAGCAGTAAATATGGCCGAAAGTCAAAATAGTTGTCTTGAAAGGGCTTTCCGTCCGTCGCGCAGGTGAAACAATCGAGCCTAGAAAGGAAACGCGAAAATGAGATTCATGATTCTGGTCAAAGCTACCAAAGACTCGGAGGCGGGCGCCGTGGCCACGCATGTGCGGGCCCGAGTGTTCTACAGCATCGCCTTTCCAATGGCGTATCTGCCCCTGGCGGTCGCGTCGCTGGTGGTGTTGTTGTGAGAATCACGGGCAAGACGCTGGTCTCCAGAGACTAGGGTGCCGACGCCTACGGCGTCATCATCAAGGTTTATGGTGAGGAGACGAACAAAGACATGCACGTCGTCGGCGGCGCGACTTTGGTCGGCAGCTTGATGAACGCCGGCTCGATCGACGAAGTCCAGTTGGTGGTTAATCCGCTTCTTCTCGGTGGCGGAAAGGCTCTATTAAGATGTAAAAGAGAGAACAGGTCTGAAACAGATTCGAACGAAAACGTTGCGTTCAGACAAGGTTAGCCTGACGTACGCAGTTCGATTCTGAACGAGATAAAATTTAAAATTGGTAAAGGAGCGACTATGCAAACTCAAATCGTCGAAATGATCAACGACTTCGAGCACGGCCGGCTGAGCCGGCGGCAACTGATCGCGCATTTGACCGGCATGTTTGCCGCAAGCCTGGGCGCGACCATCGCCTTCGCCGATCAGCAACCCGGACCCTCCGCAGCGAATCCGGCGGACTCGGCCCCCACCTTTGATGCCACCGATCTCAATCACATCGCGCTAAGCGTGACCGATGTGCGGCGCTCGCAGAAATGGTATCAAAAACACCTTGGCTTGAAACCGACGGGAGAAGAGGGTTTCCTCACGACCGGTAAAGGCTGGCTGGCGCTCTTCAAGGGCGAGAAGCCCGGCCTGCATCACTACTGCTACACCATCGCGAATTACGATCCCGCCGATGCGGTCGCGAGACTCAAAGCCGCCGGCCTTACACCCAGGCGCGAAGGCGGGCGTGTGTATTTCGACGATCCGGACGGCATCGAATGTCAGGTCGCGAGTGCGTGATTAAACCTGTGGGAGAACCCAAGCGCCCGCGGTGGAGCGATGCTGAGGAGATGCCTTCGATAGTTCCGAGCGCGACAGAGGTCCAAGAGGCGCGCGAATTGTTGAGAAAATATCTTC
>DASXSU010000003.1:0-5159 GCA_036505795.1 Nitrospirales bacterium | reverse complement strand
GCTGGATCACCCGCTGGAAGGAAAGGTACGCCAACTGGCATCGCCATTCCGTTTGTCTGACACGCCGCCGACCTTTCGCCGCTTTGCGCCCGTGCTGGGCGAACACAGCGTCGAAGTGCTGCAAAGCATTGGCTATAGCGAGGGCGAAATCGGCGCACTGGAAAAGGCCGGCGTTGTCCGCGCGCAGAATTTGCGGCCGTAGTGCAGATCGTTATCCGCGAGATAGTGGTGTCAGACTTGCCTAACTTTACTAACTCGCTTTCCGCATCTCTTCGACCAAGCTCCTTTTTACATTTGCGTTTTCGTCAACCCTGCTACCTTTCTAGGTCCGCCGCAGGCTAAGGTGTGGATTTCACCGAGCGCAGTCGCGATGAAATAATGGAGAATAGATAATGGACATTTCAAGACGTTGCGCTGCGACATTTTTGGTGGTGGTTGATGCACTCGCGGTGGCATTTCCACTTTGGCTTCAGTTTCTGCGTCATTCACCCATTAACCCGGCCTGGTTGACGCTTAACGATAAATTTCATGCGTGCCGATGTCGTAATAGAGCGCTTCGCTCGGACCGAGAAATCGAAATAGAACGCGATATTCTCTGTTGACAGAATAAGCCCAATAAGCCGAAAGCTCGCCTTTCAGTTTGTGAGTCCGCAGGCGCGGATCGAAAGCATCCTTGCGAAACCACAGATCCTTGCGGGCAGCAGGGCTTGGGCAATCGGAGAAATGCCTTCTCGAAATCGGGTGTGAGGTGAATAGTCGATATCGGCCGGGGCATCAGGCTACCGACCCAGCTCAGTTGGAGAGGAGACAGTTTTGGTTCGGCCTTGCCGATACGCAGCGTCGCCGCGCGATATTTTCTCCAAAGCGTCGCTCACCTCGGCGAGACGGCGCTTTAGAGCCGCATACTCAGCAGCATCGACAAGCACCAGCTTTTTCCCGGCGAGTTTCTTCGGGACCCGAATCGACACTAAATCTTCTGCTGTTGAAAAAGTGTGCTTACCTTGGGCGCGAAACATTAAGCGCGTCCGGGTTGGCGAAATGGTCGATAAAGGTCTCTATTCGAACCAACTTCCATGTTTTCGGAATTCCGAAAATGTGGAACGTACAGGGCGAAGTCTTTATCGGTGATTTCAATCAAAACTTCACCGCACCGGTTGCGTTGTGGTTTAAGGTAGAACAACCGAAACTTGACCATGGTGTTTGCGAGTCGGCCGGACGGTAATCTCCACGTCATGGCCGAGCGCAATCAAGAAGTCCATCAGTCGTTCAACTGAAAAATTGCCCGAACGGTTACGCATCAGCAACGAAACGTGAGGCTGCTTGATGCCGAGGATTGCGCCGGCTTCGGCCTGTGTGAGGCCGCGCCTCTTGATGATGCGATAGATCTGCAGCGTGAGATGGGCCTTGAGCTGCTCGCGTTCCGGATTGGCGAAACCGATGTCGGCGAACACGTTGCCGCTGCCTTTTTTGAAGGTCACTCGGTTCTTTTTCTTAGTCGGCATGGTCAATTGCTCCTTTGTCGATGAAGCCGCTGAGCTTCTGCAAGCCTGCGGCGAATGAGATCGATTTCTTTTTGCGGCGTGGCAATGCCGCGCTTGGATTTCTTTTGGAAAGGGTGCAGCACATAAATCACGTCGGCAAATTGCACGGTGTACTCGATTATCTCCATCACACTCGCGCCACCAAACCCTTTTAGAGGCTTCGCCGCAGGATCAGTTTCGCCCATCTGGGGGGTGTAAAGACCCTGACCGATATCCGAGCGGACCCGCTTCGGAAGAGCCCGCAGATCCCGTCTCGATGGTCCTACCCATACCACCGGCTTGGGCTGATCAAAGCATTTATATGAATATACTTATTTCCGTATATAGAATCAAATCTCTGGGTAGAGTAGAGAACAAGCTCAGCGCAAAGGCCAGCAACGACGGCGATTTGCGTGAGAACATGGCAAAGGCCGACATCAGGGCGTCAGATAAGGGAATATTGCGCGTCCCGGAGCGATGATCGCAAAAGCTGGAGAAGGCCGTTCGGACTGAGGCGCAAGGGCATCGGCAGACCGGTATGTGTGCCTCTTGGGAGCAACGATTGCCCTAGAAACCCCCCGATCGGAGACGAGCAGAACCGTGGTATGGGGACTTCATTGTACTACTATGCTTGAAAATTTCCGCGCCTTGCGCGAATTTTTCGCCAGTCAATCTGGGATTTACTCGCGCCAAGACGCTAGCATTTTGCTCGGGATGACAGACCCGTCACTTCCGTTCTCGACGATCTAAGAAAGATTTCTCCCTTTGGTCGAAATGACAAAGCGTTTACTAGGCGGCCTTTGCGCCTTTGCGCGAGATATTCCGATTTGGTTGCGGCACAGTCGCGCTAGGGCATAGCGGTTGACTGAAAAGACAAGCGCGATAGCTGGATGGAAACGGGGTCTCACCGGTCTCCGGGAGGGGAGATCTCGGACGGCCGGCATACACTCCCATCAACAGGCAAGCGCGGGCGAACCGCAGAGGTAGCCCGCGCTTGCTGCAACGGTATTTGTAACGAACCTAAGCGCGGGCCTTGGCCCCTCGCGCCCCCGCGCCGTTCCGCCCAAGGTCGAAGCGATCGTTGTTCATGACCTTGTCCCACGCAGCCACGAAGTCACGCGCGAACTTCTCCTTCGAGTCCTCTTGCGCGTAAACCTCGGCGAGGGCTCGGAGCTGGGAGTTGTAACCGAAGACGAGGTCGACGGCGGTGCCGGTCCACTTGACTTGGCCCGTCTTGCGGTCGCGACCCTCGTACACGTTCTTGTCCGAGCCGGATGCCTTCCACTCCGTGCCCATGTCCAGCAGGTTCACGAAGAAGTCGTTGGTCAGAGTCCCCGGCCGGTTGGTCAAGACGCCGTGCTTGGATTGTCCGGAGTTGGCATTCAGGGCGCGCATGCCGCCCACTAGAACCGTCATCTCTGGAGCGGTCAAATTCAGCATGAACGCCCGCTCCACCAGCAGCGTCTCCGGCGACAGCTCCTCTCCGGCTTGGACGTAGTTGCGGAACCCGTCGAAGGTCGGTTCGAGCACGGCGAACGACTCCACGTCAGTTTGCTGCTGTGAAGCGTCCGTGCGCCCCGGCGTGAATGGAACCTTCACGTTGTGCCCGGCGTTCTTGGCCGCTTGCTCGACGGCCGCGCACCCGCCCAGGACGATCAGGTCGGCGAGCGAGACCTTCTTCTTGCCGGACTGTGAGCTGTTGAAGTCCTGCTGGATCTTCTCGAGTGTCTGCAGCGCCTTCGACAGTTCGGCCGGGTTGTTCACTTTCCAGTCCTTCTGTGGCGCAAGGCGGATCCGGGCCCCGTTGGCGCCCCCGCGCTTGTCGGTGCCGCGGAAGCTCGCCGCCGATGACCATGCGGTGGCGACCAGCTGGGACACGGACAGTCCCGATGCGAGGATCTTGCCCTTGAGGGCAGCGATGTCCTGCTCCCCGATCAGTTCATGATCGACCGCGGGGACGGGGTCCTGCCACAGCTGCGGCGGCGGAACCCACGGGCCGAGGTAGCGCGAGGCCGGTCCCATATCGCGGTGCAACAGCTTGTACCACGCTTTGCCAAACGCTTCTGCGAGCTGGTCCGGATGCTCGTGGAAACGCTTCGCGATTGGCCCATAGACGGGATCCACCTTCAACGCCAAGTCCGTCGTGAGCATCATAGTGGTCTGCCGCTTCGACGGATTATGAGCATCGGGCGCGGTGGGCACTACGCCACCGGCATTCGGCTTGGGAGCGTACTGCTTCGCACCAGCCGGGCTCGTCGTCAGCTCATAGTCGTACTTGTACAGGTTGTCCAGGAATCCGTTGTCCCACTTCGTTGGGTTACTGGTCCAGGGGCCCTCCAGCCCGCTGGTGATCGTATCGGCGCCTTTGCCGCTGCCAAACTTGGTCTTCCAGCCGAGGCCTTGCTCCTCCAGGCTGGCGCCCTCCGGTTCGGGACCGACGTACTGCGCATCAGGGGCAGCACCATGGGCCTTACCGACCGTGTGGCCGCCGACGATGAGCGCAAGCGTCTCCTCGTCATTCATCGCCATGCGGCGGAACGTCTCTCGAATAAACTTTGCTGAAAGGGCCGGATCGGGGTTGCCGCCCGGCCCCTGCGGGTTCACGTAGATCAGGCCCATGTGATCGGCGCCGAAATGCCCCTTGATTTGCCCGTCGTCGGCGTGGCGCTCGTCTCCGAGCCACGTGCTCTCGGGACCCCAGAAGACCTCGTCGGGTTCCCAGCGGTCCTCCCGCCCAAAGCCGAAGCCGAACGTCTTGAAGCCCATCGACTCATAAGCACAGTTGCCGGCGAAGATGATCAGGTCGGCCCAGGAGATCTTGTTGCCGTACTTTTGCTTGACCGGCCACAGTAACCGGCGCGCCTTGTCGAGGTTCGCGTTGTCCGGCCAACTGTTGAGGGGAGCAAAGCGCTGCATGCCGCTGCCGCCACCACCCCGGCCGTCGGCAATGCGGTACGTGCCCGCGGCATGCCACGCCATCCGGATGAAGAGGGGCCCGTAGTGGCCGTAGTCGGCCGGCCACCAGTCCTGCGACGTCGTCATCACCTGCTCGACGTCCTTCTTCAGGGCATTCACGTCAAGTTTCTTGAACTCCTCCGCGTAGTTGAAATCCTTGCCCATCGGATCGGTGACGGTATTGTTCGCGTGAAGAATTGAGAGGTCGAGCTGATCCGGCCACCAATCCTTGTTCGTTCTGGGCCGAGTCCGCTTGGGAGTTGGCGAGGGGATTGCTGGGTTTTCGCTTTCGCTTTTAGACATATTGATCTTTCTCCTTTCTGGCTGTGTTCCCTGTAACTATTGACAGATAGCGAGGTCCTATCTTACCGCTGGTGCGCCGCCCGGGGCCGCATCGAGGCGGCACGGCCCTCGCGCATAGGCTAAACGCTAAACATTCTATGAACAGAATTGACGCATACAATCGACAGTAAAGTAAGTCAATACCTATTGCGACTCATTCTTCACAAAGCGTCGTCGTGGCTAGCCGCATGAATGAAAGCGTGGTAGAGAACCAGAACGACCCTGAGCGAAGGGCAATCGCGCTGGCGTGGCTCTTCCATCTTGTTGGCGACATCCACCAGCCCTTACACACAGCGCAGTTATTCACCGTTGACTAGCCCCAGCGTGACAGGGGCGGGAATG
>DASXSU010000002.1:0-5964 GCA_036505795.1 Nitrospirales bacterium | reverse complement strand
CGTGGGGTCGACTCTCGGATTCACAAGGGTGAGGTTCAGGCCATATTGCTTCTGGATGGGCGCCCAATAGTGGACTGCCGCGCCACCCAGCGGATCGATGCCAATCTTCAAGCCTGCTGAACGGATCGCATCCATGTCGATTACCGAGACCAAGTCCTTGACGTAGGGCAGCATGAAATCTCCCTTGCGGGTCGTCGTAGCCTTCAACGCGGACTCAAATGACCAGCGCTTCACCTCTGTATTACGATGACCAAGCAGCGCATTGGCCCGGTTCTGAATCCATCTGGTGACGTCGGTATCGGCGGGGCCTCCACCGGGTGGATTGTATTTGAAGCCGCCGTCCGAGGGAGGATTATGCGAAGGTGTGACGACAATACCATCGGCGAGATGAGCGTTTCGACCGCGATTGTGTACGAGGATGGCTCGGGAAATGGCAGGGGTGGGGGTCAGCCCATCATCCTGTTGAATGACCGTTTCGATACCGTTTGCCGCGAGGACCTCGAGGGCGGTGCGTTCTGCCGGCGCAGACGCAGCATGGGAGTCCTTCCCCATAAAAAGCGGGCCGTCTATGCCTTGGCTTCGGCGGTACTCGCAAATGGCTTGGGTGATCGCCAGAATGTGGGCCTCTGTAAAGGTTCCGTCTAAGGGCATCCCGCGATGGCCGCTGGTCCCAAAGCTCACAAGCTGGCTGCGATCGGTCAGATCGGGCAGGCGCTCGTAGTAGGCTCGTTCAAGCGCGTCGACATCGATCAACAACTCTACAGGCGCGGGTTTCCCCGCCAGCATATGCATCCCCATCGTGACTCCCGTTCGAAATGATGAAGACAGTATACACGCGTGGATTGATGCCTGGGATGAACCTATGAAAGGCTGATGGCTCCCAAGCGGTATTAGGACCGGGAAATTCCGAGCTTCCTCATCTTCGATTGCAGCGTGGTCCGTTTCATGCCCAGGTGCGCTGCGGCGCCCGATGGACCTCCGATCACCCAGTTGGATTCCTGCAGCGCGCGCGTGATGTGGCTGCGCTCTGCCGCTTCTAACGTCGCGACGCCGCTTGTAGGCGAGGCAGCCGGCGTTTTCAACTCCCCTAAGGGCACTTGGAGGTCTGATCCGGTCGACAAAATCACGGCACGCTCGATCAGATTTTCGAGTTCGCGGATATTCCCGGGCCAGTGATACTTCGAGAGTATCGCCATCGTCTCTGACGGTATCGATTCGATTGGCTTGTTCATGCGTCGGGCATGTTTTTGAGCGAAGTACCGGACAAGGAGCGGGATGTCGTCAGGACGCTCCCGTAGAGGCGGGAGGACGATAGGAAACACATTGAGGCGATAATAGAGATCGCTGCGGAACAGCTTCTCGGCAACCATATGACCCAGTTCCTGATTCGTGGCAGCCACCAACCGGACGTTGACCCGGATCGTTTTCGTACTTCCCAGCCGCTCGAATTCCTGTTCTTGCAGGACGCGCAGCAGCTTCGATTGCAGTTCGAGAGGGATGTCACCGACCTCGTCGAGGAATAACGTGCCTTGGTGAGCGAGCTCAAAACGGCCAACCTTCTGGGCAATGGCACCCGTGAAGGCACCCCGTTCATGCCCGAACAGTTCACTTTCGAGCAAGCCCGTGGGAATCGCCGCACAGTTCATCTTGACGAAGGTTCGCTCCTGCCGTCCACTGAGGTTGTGAAGAGCCCGCGCGATGAGTTCTTTGCCCGTGCCGGTTTCGCCCAGAATCAGCACTGTGGAATCCGTTGGTGCTACCGTCTCGACCTGCTTCAGGACGCGTTTCAGCCCTACGGTCTCGCCGATGATCTCTTCGAAGTTGTATTCCGTCCGGATTTCCTCTTCGAGATAGAGTTTCTCCTTGTTCAGCTTATCCTTCAGATCACCGATCTCCTGGTAGGCCAGCGCATTGTCCACCGCGATTGCAATCTGACTTGCGACGTGGCTAAGCAGATCAATCTCGTCGTGGGTAAAGCCTCCCTCGCGGAAGCTTCCGACGTTCAATGTCCCCAAGACTTTCCCGTGTGAGAGGAGCGGGACGCAGCAGCCCGACTTAACACCTTCCGCAAGTAAAGACTTGCCCACCTCGGAATTCAGGCGTTTGAGATCGGCCTCATCGAACAGGGTTGGTTTGCCCGATCTGAATGCGGGACCTGCAGGCGTTTCGTCGATGAGACCCACGAGCCCCTCGTGGATCAATCCTTTGCCTTCAGGAAAAACAAGAGCGTGCCTTCGAAAGGATTTCCTGTCCGCATCGGAAAGGTACAGGCTAGCAATCTCATACGGCATTACCTGACGAAGGGAGGCTGTGGTGGCCGTGAACACTTCTCGGAGATCCAGACGAGAGACAACCGCATTGTTGACGTCGAGCAGAAGACGCAGGCGGTCGCGTTCATGGGCAAGCTCTTGCTGGAACGATTGGACCCTCTGATAATTGAGAGCGTCGTCCACGGCCACGGCGACCTGTCTGGCTACCTGTTGCAAGAATTCGAGGTCGGCGTTGTCGTAGGTGCCTTCCTGTAAGCTTCCGAATCCGAGCGCGCCTAGCCGGCGCTGGGCGGTCGTAAGAGGCACGACGCAATATGATTTCACACCTTGTTGGCATACGGCATCGCTCACACGGGGGAAACGCGTTTCTATGGCGTGGTTCGAGACGACCAGGGGCTGCTGATGTTGCCAAACCCAGCCACCTGGGGATTCGTCCACTTGTAGATCTTGACCGCCTAGTACGTCACAAAATTTCGGGTCCGGAGCCTCAAGGATGTGAAAGCGCATGACATTGCGCTCAGGGTCGTGGAGGAGCAGCCGCATATACTCAAAGTTGACCACTCGATGCAGGCGGTGGGCAAGGTCATGAAACAGCTTCGGAAGGTCACGGTGGACCGCGATCGCCTCAGAAACTTCCAGCAGGGCTTGGTACTGCTCAGCGAGAGTCTCACAAGGAGATGCGGACTGTCTGTCCATACTGCTAAGTATCGTCTAGTCAAGGTATTTTCCACAAGGGGGGTTGGAAAGCGTGCAGCCAAAGAATTGGGGTAGCTCTGCCGGGTCTTATCGCATAAGGGAGAAGATGGAAGGCTTACTCCCGAATGAACAAGGTACCGTCGATTTTGAGTCCGCCTCCTTTTACCAATTCGAGCCCAAAGACAGCCTGTCCACCGCCATCGATTTGTGAGTACAGGGTGTTGCCATACACTTTATAGGTACCGGTGGAAGAATTGTCTCCGCTTGCAGTTCCGCCGCCACCGCCCGGCATGTTAGTATCAACATACACTCCGCCTTGATATTCGAAACGCCCATTTGGGTAGAACGTCACCTGTTTTGTCACCGAACTACTTGTCCGACTACTGCCCCCGCCAGAACTGCTGCCCTGATAAAAAGTCCACCGCCCAACGATCGCCGCAGCCAGTTGACGGTTCTCTTCGATGTGGCCCGGCCGCATGCTCCTGAGCATGAAGCGCGCCTCTTTCTGGATGGGCGTAGTCCGGTCTGTGCGTGCTAGGCCCATCACGGCGAAATAGAAGCGGTCTTTCAGAATGACGCCTTGCCAGCCGCTCACCGAGACGCCGGCGGCTGACATGCCCGTATAGGAAACCTCCGCCGCCTGCTCGCCTCCCACTTGAAAGAATGACGGGGTGCCCGTAGGCTGGAGCGCGGGAAACAGCTGCATTGCCAACGCCATCGATTGCTGAACCAGATCTCGGATGGAATCCGCAGCGGCGACACCGGATGAGACCAGGATGCGTTCATCCCCCGTCCCTTCCGGCTCAAAGACATGGACCGCTTGGGCCCCCGCCATCATGGTGCGCGAGCGCCAGCCTACTGGTACTCGTGTAGCAAAAGACTTATCCGGCGCCTGGAACTCCTTACTGGGACCCTGATAGTCACTCCCGGCGCCGTTTGCTTTCGAGGATGCGGAAGCAGATATCTCCCTGGCTCTGGCGCTCTCGGGCGGAGATGAGACGGCAGAAATGATGAGTAGAAAAAGCAGCACCAGAGACAAGGCGTGGACGCGTACAGCAATCATTGCAATCATCCGAGCCATTCAGGGTGACGGGCGGTACTATCAAAATCAGGAGTCGTCTTGAACTGCTCATATCTGCCATTGGACGCGTGCTTTGCCGTGCGCTCAAGCAGCGCCTTTACTTGTACCTGTGTCATTGGTGCAAAGGTTCGGACCGCTTCGAGCGCCTGGTCCAGCATCTTCATGCTGTCTATGCCGGTGATCACGACGGATGTCGGCAGGCTCATCGCATAATGCAGGCACTCGATGGGGGTGACGACTCCGCTGTCGAGGATAATCTTATCGCCCATCGACTTCATGCCCAGCACTCCGATCTGTTCCTTTACCAGGACCGGCACGACCTGGTGCTGGAAACTACGGAAATGGGCATCCATGACGTTCAGCGGCATCTGGACGGCGTCGAACCGAAAATGATGCTTCCCGGCAAGCTCCAACATTCGCAGATGCACGAATGGATCTTTGTGCCCGGTGAAGCCGATGTAGCGAATCTTACCGGCCTTCTGCGCTTCGAGCAGCGCCTCCTGAGCGCCGCCCTCACCAAAAATTCGGTCGGGGTCCTCCAGGCGAATGACCTCATGGTGTTGCATCAAATCAACATGATCGGTCTGCAGGCGCTTGAGCGATTCGTCGATCTGCTCGGCGGCAGCCCGCTTCGTCCGTCCGTCGATCTTTGTCATGAGAAATACTTTGTCCCGGTAGCCGTCTCGGAGCGCCTTGCCCATGCGAATCTCGCTACCGCCCTCATGGTAGTCCCAGGAGTTGTCCATAAAGGTGATACCGTGATCGATCGCGCGGCGCACGATGCCGATACCCTCTTGCTCGTCAGGTGGCCGGCCGATGTGGTGTCCGCCCAGGCCAAGCAGCGATATCTGTTCTCGCGTGCTACCGAGCGTCCGGTAGAGCATGTTGCCTTTGCGGGTCGAAGGCGGCGTGGGTATCGGCGCGTTAGATGCGGCAAATGATAGTCCGCCAGCCGGGCCTGCCGCCATTAGACCGGCGGTTGTCCCTGCGATCGACAGGCTGAGCTTCATAAAGCGTCTTCGCGTCGTGTCCATAAGATGACTCCTCCGACACGAGACTACATGATAACGCCCGTGCGTTGTCTTTACACCCCGGAGGGTCCTATACCCTACGAAGAGGTGGTCCGGTCAGCATCGGGGCATGTACGACAACGAACAAATGTCTACTTATATTGTTTTGAGGTACTCATGTACGAAGGCCACCGCCATCGCTCCCTCCCCGACGGCCGAAGCGACGCGTTTGATCGAATCGCAACGGACGTCTCCTGCAGCGAATATGCCTGGCCGGCTCGTCTCCAGCAGGAACGGCTGTCGGCGGGAAGTCCAATGTGGAGACTGTGCCAGAGCCGCGCCGGTCCGGACAAACCCCTTCGCGTCCCTATCAATCTCTGGGGGCAACCAGTCTGTTCGTGGCACCGCCCCGATGAACTCGAATACCGCCGGTGTCTCAACCGTCCGCTCTTGACCGGTCTTGTTGTTGACGATCTCGACTGATCCGAGGTGCCCATCACCGCGCATTCGGCGGACCGTCGTGTTGCGGAGGACTTCGATGTTGGCGGTCTGTTCGATCCGCCTTACCAGGTAACTGGACATATGCTGACCTAAGTCATCGCCCCGGATGAGAAGCAGGACTTTACTGGCGTTCGCGGCAAGGAAGACAGCGGCTTGCCCGGCAGAGTTCCCGCCACCTACCAAGATCACTTGGGCTCCTCGGCACATTTGCGCCTCGGTAGGCGTCGCGGCGTAATAGACGCCCCGCCCTTCAAACTTGTCTTCTCCGTCCGCGCCTAGACGGCGGTAATCGACACCCGTCGCAATCAGGAGACATTTGGCAGTGACGGATTCCTCGCCGTCGAGATGCAGGACAGAATAGGCCTTATCGAACGTCAGGTGTGTGACCTGGTTGGGGACGGACAGG
>DASXSU010000001.1:0-8324 GCA_036505795.1 Nitrospirales bacterium | reverse complement strand
ACGAATTTGCCTGAGTCGAAAGCTTCCCGTAAACGCCCGATCGGCACTCAGTGATCTCCTTTAGCCGCTTCAGTTCGCAACGCGGACTCTAGGGTGTTCTGGAGGAGCATCGCGATGGTCATTGGACCGACGCCGCCTGGTACGGGCGAAATCCAGGAGGCTTTCCTGCTGACCGGCTCAAAGTCCACGTCCCCGACGAATTTGCCGTCTGCGGAGCGATTCACGCCGACGTCGATGACCACAGCCCCTTCGCCCACCATGTCGGCCGTGACGAACTTTGGTTTTCCAATTGCGACGACCAAAATTTCGGCCTCCCGGCACACTGCCGGCAAATCTCGCGTTTTCGAATGGCAGACCGTCACGGTCGCGTTTCGATGCAGGAGCATCAGCGACACCGGTTTTCCGACGATATTGCTGCGCCCGACCACTACCGCCCGCTTGCCTTCGATGCCGGTGCCCGTCGATTCGATCATCTTGATCACGCCCTTCGGAGTGCAGGCCTCGAAGATGGGATTGCCTTCGACCAGCCGTCCGATGTTGTAGGGATGGAAGCCGTCCGCGTCTTTCTCAGGTGACACGGCGTTCAGCACCACCTTGCTGTCGATCTGCTTGGGCAGCGGCAGTTGCACCAGAATACCGTGAATTCGCGGGTCCCGATTGACCTTATCGATCAAGGCCAGCAGGTCCTCCTGCGACGTGCTCGAGGGCAACCTGTGATCCGCAACATAAATCCCCACCGCTTCGCAGGCCTTCTGCTTGTTCTTCACGTACAGCTGGGAAGCGGGGTCATCGCCTACGAGAATCGCGGCAAGGCCCGGCTTGATGCCGCTCCGTGCTAACAGCGACGCTGCGTCCTGAGCGATCCTCTCACGAACTGCTTGTGACAGCGCCTTCCCGTCAATCAACCGAGCAGCCACATTTCCTCCACAGCATCCATGCCTCGTCCTTTCACTGAGAGAGCAAAGTGAGATTCTTGGAGATTAGAAAGACGGTGTAGACGTGAATGCTAAGGATAGCAAGGGCCCTTGTTTGGAGTCAAGAATCGTAGTAGATTTTGACAGCCACCATGGGAGCGTGAGAATCACATAGTGCCGCGTCTCATCCCAATTGCGGTTCTCGCTGTCCTTAGTGTCCTCGTTGCTGTCAGCGATCCTCTCGCCCTTCAGATCACCGGCCTCCGAAATCCAGCGGGGTTCCTGGTCGACGCGGCGACGGACACCTATTATCTTTCGAACCAAAACGGTGGCCCCAATGACCATGATAACAATGGGTTTATCAGCCAACTGGACGTCGAAGGCAAGATCGTCAAGCTGAAATTCATAGAGGGTGGGCAAAACGGCGTGCGTCTGGATGCTCCGAAGGGGCTTGCGCTCGTGGGAAGGACGCTCTATGTCTCCGACATTGATAAGGTCCGCGGATTCGAACTGCCGTCCGGCCGCCCGGTGCCCGGGGTGGACCTGAGCACATTTCCGGTGGATTTTCTCACCGGGCTCGTGACCGACGGCCGCGGCCTTCTGTATATCGCCGATTCGGGCGCCGACACGATTTACAAAGTCGATTTGCGAACGGGGGGCTCACCGGTCGTGTTGGTCAAGAACAAGGAATTGGCCGGTCCGCATGGCCTCGCCGTTCATCCTTCGACCGGCGCTCTGATCGTCGTCAGTTGGAATACGGGCAAGATTTTCGAGGTTTCCCAGGCCGGCGCGATCACCGTGCTGTTTTCCAATTCTTTGTTCAACTGGCATTTCGGAAATCTCATGGGCGTGGATTTCGATGCCTTCGGGAACATGTACGTGTCCGATTTCTCACAGGGTAAGATCGTGCGCATCGACCGCCGATTGCAGATTCGGACTATCGCCGAGTTTCTGACGACGCCGGCCGGGCTCGCCGTCGACCGCAAACACCATGTGATCCTTGTTCCCTATCTCATGGGGAATGTCGCGGAGATTAATGGTCTGGGGCGCGACTTGAAATGATCACGTGTGTGTACTGCCACGCCGCGAAAGGTAAGCGGAGCTGCCCCGCCCTCGGAGGACTGATCTGTTCGGCCTGCTGCGGCGAACATCGCTTGACCACCATTAGATGCCCTGCCGACTGCCCGTACCTCGAGGCCGGCACCGACTATCAACGCCAGCGCGTGGGAGATCTGTTTCGACAGGACCGCCGCCGGGCGTATCGGGAAGTCTATGAGATCGGAGAGGAGAAGGCCGCCGGCCTGCTCAATCTTATCGAGGTGGTCTGCTTCAGTTACTTTCACGACAAAGCCACCGCTCTTGACGCGGAGATCATCGCGGCCCTGCAATTCATCCGGCGGCTCTTAAGCCCGTTGCATTTTCCGGCACCCGCCGTGCCTGCGTTCTCGCAATATTTGCACAAGGAGTTTAAGGCGTATTTGACCCAAGAGAAGATCGGTCAGGAGAAGGCTCAGCAGGTGGTGGATCTCGCACTGAATCTCATAAACCAGTTCTCAGGCGGTGGTCTTCAGTCTAATCGGTTTATCACGGGCCTCATCGGATGCCTGGCCGCTGATCATCCTGAGGTTGCTGCCCACCTCAGAAGCCAAGGCACGGATCAGCCGCGCATCGTTCTAGCAGGCGAAGAGGACATTTCTCCCGCCCTTCAGGAAGAGGCCAGGAAAAACAAGAGTCGCATTGTGTTTCCGGGATCCGCAATGCCGGAACTCGTGCCCAAAGTCCCCGCTCATCAGCACGGCCCAGGCTGCAACCACTGAGGTGCCTGATCCGGAATTTTGTCGTGACTCCTTAAGGGGAAGTTCGCTGCTTGTCTCTACCTGGTGTCATTGCTACACTTTCGATCGTGCGGCGCGAGCTGCGCTGTATGATGGACCGCGATCCGCCGCAATAGACGGTCCGTGCTGAGTGTCTATGCATTCCGACAGTTAGGTGGGCGACTGAATGGCTCTTGAAAATTATTATGACCAGGCAGAAAGCATCGCCGATAAGCGGATGGGCCCAGGTATCATGATGCTGTCCCCAACAATGCAATTGCTCTATAGCGATCGGCGCACCTGGGAGTTATTGGGATGTATCAACAAGGTTCCCAGCGCCAAATTGACATACGGCATGCTGCCGCCGCCGGTGATTGAACTCTGTGGTGAAATCCTCGACCTCCTGAAAGTTCGCACTGAGGCCAATGATTGGGAACAATTTCGTGTAAAACGAGTTCTCGGTGGCCCTCAGCGGCCTCTTCTGGTCTGCGGCTTCGGCCTCCCGGAACAGGAAGGCAGCAAGTCGAGGATTCTCATCACTATCGAAGAACTCGGACGGCGGCAGGAGGCGATAATTGACCAGGCTAAGGACTTGTTTCGCCTGACCGCTCGGGAAGTCGCGGTCGTGGAGCACCTCCTGAAAGGATGGACCAACAAAGAGATCGCCAATGCTCTGAAAGTTACCGAGCAGACCGTGAAAGAACACATCAAGCACATCATGGCGAAGACAAAGACGAGCACCCGAACGGCAATCTTGGTGCAAGTGCTGCGCCTTTAGGGACCCGCGAAAGTAGCGAACAGTATACCAACGGCGTGTTTGCGGCTTGGGGTGAATCCACCATAATCAGACGTTTAATTTACGGTCCTTGCTTTATCGAACATCCGACAGGAGCGCCAGTATGACCAATCACACGAACGGCAGGCCAATGGAAATTCTTCTCGTGGAGGACAACCCGGGGGATGTTCGCTTTACATCGGAAGTGTTAAAAGAAGCACAGGTCCGCAATAATCTCAGCGTCGCAAAAGACGGCGTCGAAGCCATTGCGTTTCTACGCCGAGAAGGCCAGTTCCTCGATGCTCCACGACCCGACCTCATCCTGCTCGATCTGAATCTGCCCAAGAAAAACGGCCTTGAAATGCTCAATGAGATAAAGAATGCTGACGATCTCAAAGCAATACCGGTCGTGATTTTGACCACGTCAGAAGCGGAGCAGGACATCAACAAGAGCTTTGATCTCTCGGCCAATTGCTATATTACCAAGCCCATTGATGTCGAGCGGCTCACCATGGTCATGAATTCGATTAAGGAGTCGTAGGAGTCTTTGGAGATGAACGCTCAAACGGCCGGCAGGCCTGTCGAAATTCTTTTGGTTGAAGATAATCCCGGCGATATTCGCCTGACCGTTGAGGTGCTCAAGGAAGCTGATGTCCGCACGAATCTGAGCGTCGTCAAGGATGGCGTCGAAGCCATGGCCTTCCTACGGCGAGAAGGTCATTATACCGATGCTCCTCGTCCGGACTTGATCCTCCTGGATCTTAATTTGCCGAAAAAAGACGGAATGGAACTACTCTCTGATATGAACCGCGATCACAACTTGAAAGATATCCGGGTAGTGATTCTGACCACTTCCGAAGCAGAGAAAGACATCCACAAGAGCTTCGATCTTGACGCGAGTAGTTACATCATTAAGCCCATCGACGTGGACCGGTTGATGATGGTGTTGAAACCTACGGAAAGCGCGTAATCCCGCTATCGCCTGAATTCCTGCGGCGGCCAGTCCAACTCCGCCTGCCGTCCGCAATAGTAACACGACACACGGTACCTCGCGCGGCGCCTCGGATTAGGCAACGACGTGAAAACGATGATCATGTCATCATGCGGGCAGACGGCCGGTTGATGCATGAGATGTTCATAGGCCATATCCTGGAGAACGATCTCATCCCACGGGGGCGTCAGTTGCTCCCGGCCGGTTACGCGATCCCTCCAATCGCAACGTTCACAGCGAAGTTCGAAGGTCTTGACCCGATCGTGCAATTTTGAGAGGTCCTCAATGGCGACGGCGCCGCCGCACTCCGGCCTCATACAGTGGAGTGGATCTTTTTGGAGGGCTTTTAGAAAAAGTGCGCGATTCGCCTCCTCGTCAGGGCTGACCAACATTAATTACCCGTCCTTTTAACCTGGCGGCTTGTCTGGCAGTACGGTTTCTGTAGTTCGGACCCATACGAGGGCTGCGCGGCAAACCGCGAGCGCCGCACTGTCCGCACAAATGACGACCTTATTAAAGATCTTACTATTGATCACACAGTACCAACATTCTGTGCCGATCGGATACCCCAATGGGCCGAGCGACTGCCGTTTGCTCTTGTAATGGGGCGCGCCGAAATAAATCTCCTCGGACCGTACTAATTTCTCAACGACGCTCCACGCTGCAGCGATATCGCTCGAGTATGCCGGGGGAGTTAAGCCACTTTCTAGGCCCATTACACGCTGCCCGATTTCCCGGTCCATCTCGCGTCCGGCGGGTAGATCCCTCACTTCCCGCAACATGTCATCCTTGACCGGCATAATCGACTTCCTCCGGAACTACGCATCTCGCAGGGCACTTTTTTGAAGCCAGAGTGTACCATAATCGCCTGAAGTGAAAAATCGCGAGCGCGGGAGCAGATCATATCCAGGCTTTGATACGATCAGATGGCTGTGCGGGACGCGAAAGCGAACGACGGGGGTTGATTGATGAAGGCGATGATTTACTTAGATAGCTTAACAGACCATGCGTTCCCGTTGGACAGCAACTCGACCTCAACCTGATCCCCTATCTGCGGGGCAAACTCCATGCGCGTATCGCGGTCGACTGTCATTTGCACGTCCTGTCCCGCGATCAGGTCCCGGACGATATAAACAGATCCATCGGTCTTCACAACCCGACCCTTGACCAGACGGTCGACCTTGGGCGGTTTCGCAGGTGGCACGACCCCTTTAAGACTTGGGGCCGGGGCCGCCGTGGGATCATTGGGAGCCCGCTCATTCTCAAAATACGGGCCCACCGCTGCGGCTTCGTTCAGAAGGGCCATGCTGAGCAGGAGACCAAGGAGAACGCTACGGGGCAAGATGGCGAGCATTAAAGATCCCCAAGCACGGCAATCAACTTATATTTGGGGCATTAACTCATGCCGGGAGGGTCTTCACGATCCTCGCCGGCTAGCGCTTGAGCTTCACCTTTTTCCTCCGGACGCAATTCTGCCAGACAAGCCTCCAAGACCTGCCTGCGTTGTTGAATCGCCTTATTGGGAAGATTTTGCGCGGAGTCTTCCTGGGCGGATTCCGGCAGGTTCACCATAACTGCCGCCTCAGCCATCTCGGCATACTTGTAGGTTTCGAGCTGAGGATGGGCCATCCCAAAAAACTTCTGGATCAGCGCTTCTGTCTCCTCGTCAAAACGCGCGAGCGCCGTGGGATCGGGCGGCCGGTGACTCAACGCCTCGAGTTTATGGATTTGCGCCTGAAGTGCTTCGGCACGAGGGTTTGGATCTGACGTAGTGTGGACTGAGGTTAATTCTGACATAATTCGTGCACTATGGAGCAAAAGAGGGATGGGCGTCAAGCCGGCAGCGTCCTTCCCTTACATGCAGGCTGCAAAGCCCAATGAGGTCGTGTTTTTCTGTCAACGTTACAGCCTGCCTGTCAGAGCGAGGATGATGACGATCAGCAGAATCAGCCCAAGCCCGCCGCTAGGATAGTATCCCCAGGATGTACTGTAGGGCCACGTCGGCAACGCCCCCACTATAAGAAGAATCAAAATCACAAGCAGGACCGTGTTCATGTTGTGATCCTTTCGTAAGCGTTCGTACGAACAAAACCTTTCGTGGCTACCCTCGCAAGAGACCCGGTCTTTGCGCAATATATAAATCGGAAGCAGACAAGATGAAAATGTCGTCTGCTACCCCTTTCGTTGTATTGGTTTCTCCCGAAGTAGATGGTGAAATGGAATTGATGGCTTGGACAGAACCTATTTAGGAGGTATCGAATGCGCTACCCGTTACTCATCGCAGCTTTCGTGTTCGCGCTCAGCGGTGCTGCTTGGGCCGCCTCGGATAAAGAATTGGCCTTGACCGCCACAATCCCAATGGAAGAGGCCATCAAGACCGCCGTCACCAGCGTCCCTGGAGGGAAACCATACGAAGTCGAGATGACCAAGAAGAAGGGCCAGGTTGTCTATAAGATCGAGATCGTCGACCAGTCAAAGCAGACCCATAAAGTATACGTCGACGCGCAAAACGGCAAGCTCGTCGTCGAGCAGTAATCAACTCCAGCCGCCCCGGCCTCTGCGGGGCGGCTGCCGCTTCTACGATCGAGCGAGCAGCGCCGTCAGAAATTTGAATGGCTGAAACGCCAGCCACCAGGCTAGATGGATTTTCCTACCATACCGGCTTCATTTCCGAAACTGAAGAGCATAAACATCATGCATGACGTCGACGCGTTCGACTTCCCGGAAGTCCGTCGCTAAACTACTTTTCATTGAGTAGAGATCTCCGCATCCAACACGATGTCGAAACAAAGCCCATGCATGGGTGGCGATTGGTATGTGTCCTGAGTATGGTCTTGTTTCCCTTGGGAAGCTGGGCGGGCATTGGCCTAGCCATGGAATCGGATATCAGTGAGGTTGAGAAAGGTTCTCCCACCCAGATAGAGGATGCCTACCCTTTGGCGTACAAGGAATTGGATGTGGAAGGGCTCTTCCGCTATGAGCGCATGAGTCATGAGAACCGTTATGTTTTTAACCCGCGCCTCGAGTACGGCTTCGCTCCGAATTGGCAGGGCCGTCTCACCGCGCAATTGTTCACGGGCACGGCCGATGTCAGAGAGAGTGGAAATCTTCAGGCAGAGATTCTTCGGAGCTTCACCACCGAACGCCGATGGATCCCGGCGCTGGCAGTCTCCGTCGTGGGCGACTTCCCGACCGGACACGCAGCGCGCGGCATCGATACAACGCTGAAAATGCTAGCCAGTAAGAGTCTCGGCGTATCGATCGCGCGACCTCAAGCCCACGTCAATGTTACATGGACGCATCACGGCGGACGCGCAGCGGTCGAGCGTCCGGATTTCTACGGCGTGGTTGTCGGTTATAGTAGGCTTTTGACGGAGCAAATGATGATCGTCGCCGATTATTTCCACCAGCAATTGCCCGTGGCGGGCCGGACTGAAGATGTGATCGAACTAGGATTTCGTCACGCGCTTTTTAAAACAACAGTCATAGCACTTGGCGCGGGCTATGGCCTAAACAATGACTCTCGTGATCTGCATGTGCAAACGAGTATTGAAGTCACCTTCAGATAGCCTCTGGAACACCTCGAGCATGAAATAGATCACTGCACCGTGACCGTCGTACTCGTCGCGTCGGTCACATAGCCTGTCCCCGTGACCCAATGTAGTGCCCGCACTTCAAACGTCCCGGCAGTCGGCAGCGTAAAGCTCGTCGTCACCCCGGTGAGGGTGCCGCTGCGCGTCGTCTGATTGCCCGTCAGATAGACCCAGTTCAAACTTTGGCTGTTCGACGCGCCTGTGGCAAATAGAGCCACGATGTTGCTGTCATTGGGG